>NC_006300.1:660714-991071 GCF_000007745.1 [Mannheimia] succiniciproducens MBEL55E
GGGCTGTAAATAGATTTTCTAAGTGCGGTCAAAAATTTATGTTTTTTTACCGCACTTTAATATGTAGCAATGGGTTCCCTTCTTTGCCGCCTAAAAATGGTTTAATTTGTAGAAAAATTTGTACTGTTTGAGCGAAGCGAGTTTACAAATTTTTCGTTAAGCAAATTAAAGTATTTTTAGGAAACAAGGCAAAGCAGGGTTGCCTTTCTTTTGGTTACTTTTCTTTGGCAACGCAAAGAAAAGTAACATAATAATTAAAAAGGAAAATATCAAATGGCAGGTCATAGTAAGTGGGCTAATATTAAACACCGTAAAGCGGCGCAAGATGCGCAACGCGGTAAAATCTTTACCAAATTAATTCGCGAATTAGTTACCGCAGCAAAAATCGGCGGCGGCGATGCGGGTTCAAATCCGCGTTTACGTGCGGCGGTGGACAAAGCCCTTGCCAGCAATATGACGCGCGATACCATTAACCGTGCGATTGACCGCGGCGTGGGCGGCGGTGACGACACTAATATGGAAACCCGTATTTACGAAGGTTACGGCCCGGGAGGTACGGCGGTGATGGTGGAATGTTTAAGCGATAACGCCAACCGTACGATTTCTCAGGTTCGTCCAAGTTTCACCAAATGTGGCGGTAACCTGGGTACGGAAGGCTCGGTAGGCTATTTATTCAATAAAAAAGGCTTAATTATTATTGATGCGGGTGCGGATGAAGACGCTTTAACGGAAGCGGCCATCGAAGCGGGTGCAGACGATATTCAGCCGCAAGACGACGGTTCCTTCGAAATCTATACCGCCTGGGAAGAATTGGGCGATGTGCGTGACGGTATCGAAAAAGCGGGCTTCAAAATTGCCGAAGCGGAAGTCAGCATGATCCCGACCACAAGCGTTGATTTGGATGCGGAAACCGCACCGAAATTACTGCGTTTAATCGAGATGCTGGAAGACTGTGACGATGTACAAAACGTATATCATAACGGTGAAATTAGCGATGAAGTGGCGGCATTACTATAATACGCTTTTTTATCGGGGCGAACCAAGGTGTTCGCCCTCTTTATTTGGAGTTTTATGGCGATCATTTTAGGCATTGACCCCGGCTCTCGGGTAACCGGCTATGGCATTATCCGGCAAACGGGGCGAACGCTGGAATATTTAGGCAGCGGCGCAATACGTACGCAGGTTGAGGATTTACCTACCCGGCTTAAGCGCATTTATGCGGGAGTGACGGAAATTATTACTCAATTCCGTCCGGATATGTTTGCCATTGAAGAGGTTTTTTTAGCGAAGAATCCGAACTCCGCACTAAAACTGGGGCAGGCAAGAGGTACCGCTATTGTTGCTGCGGTAAATCAGAATTTGCCGGTTTTTGAATATGCCGCGCGCTTGGTCAAGCAAACCGTAACGGGCAGCGGTTCGGCGGATAAAGTTCAGGTGCAGGATATGGTTACCCGTATTTTGCGTTTATCGGACAAACCGCAGGCGGATGCGGCGGATGCGCTGGCAATTGCCATTACTCATGCCCATACGATTCAGCATTCTTTGCAGGTGGCTACGAGTGCCAAGTCAACGGAAAATCATGAAAAAACGACCGCACTTTTAAGAACCCGGTACAGCAGAGGGCGTTTTCGGTTAAAAATTTAACTGGTTATCTATCCAGTTTTAATTTATACTGTGGCCAATTTTATTGTTAACGTTAAGGTATGTATGATAGGTCGACTCCAGGGCATTTTACTTGAAAAACAACCGCCTGAAATTTTGTTAGATGTTCATGGTATCGGTTATGAATTATTGCTGCCGATGACAAGTTTTTATAATTTACCTGAAATCGGGCAAGAGACGGTTTTATTTACTCATCTTGTGGTGCGCGAAGACGCTCATCTTCTGTTTGGATTTTCCGCCAAAACCGACCGCACTTTATTCCGTGAACTCATCAAAACCAATGGTGTCGGGCCAAAACTGGCGCTGGCTATTTTGTCTGCGATGTCAGTAAATGAATTTGCTTATGCTATCGAGCATGAGGAATTATCCAAATTAGTGAAAATTCCGGGCGTAGGTAAAAAAACGGCGGAACGCTTGCTTGTTGAACTGAAAGGTAAGTTTAAAGGCATTAAACAGCCGGACTTCTTTGTTGAAAGTAGCCATGTCGGTGCGGTAGATCCCGTTACAACTTCTCCCGAAGTACCTGCCGAAGAGGCGGTTGCCGCCTTAATGGCGTTGGGATATAAAGCGAGCGATGCGGAAAAAATGGTAAAACGAATAGCGAAACCTCATTTAACCAGCGAACAACTTATCCGTGAAGCCTTAAAAGCCGCATTATAGAGAATTGATATGATAGAAGCAGATCGCATAATCAGTAGTAACGCACAATTAGGTGATGAATATATTGATCGGGCAATCCGTCCGAAACTTTTAACGGATTATGTGGGGCAGCCTCAGGTGCGGGAGCAAATGGGGATTTTTATCCAAGCCGCCAAATTGCGGCAAGATGCTTTGGATCATTTATTGATTTTTGGTCCGCCGGGATTGGGTAAAACCACATTAGCCAATATTGTCGCCAATGAGATGGGGGTGAATATTCGTACAACCTCGGGTCCTGTTCTGGAAAAAGCCGGCGATCTTGCTGCTATGTTGACAAACTTAGAGCCGCATGATGTGTTGTTCATTGATGAGATCCATCGTCTTTCCCCGGCAATAGAAGAAGTACTGTATCCGGCAATGGAAGACTATCAACTGGATATCATGATTGGAGAAGGGCCGGCGGCACGTTCAATTAAATTAGATTTACCTCCTTTTACGTTAATCGGTGCCACCACCCGGGCAGGCTCTTTAACTTCGCCTCTGCGCGATCGTTTCGGTATCGTTCAGCGCTTAGAGTTTTATTCCGTTGAGGATTTAACCTCTATCGTCGCCCGTAGTGCAGGTTGTTTAAATTTGGAAATGTCAGACGGCGCCTCCCATGAAATAGCCCGCCGTTCTCGAGGAACCCCTCGTATTGCTAACCGTTTGTTGCGCAGGGTTCGGGATTTTGCCGATGTAAAAAATGCGGGAATTATTTCGGAAGATATTGCAAAATCAGCACTATCAATGTTGGATATTGACCAAGCCGGTTTTGATTATTTAGATAGAAAATTACTTAGCGCTGTGATTGAACGCTTTGACGGCGGCCCGGTGGGGTTAGATAACTTAGCCGCCGCTATCGGTGAAGAGCGGGATACTATTGAAGACGTATTGGAACCTTATTTAATTCAACAAGGTTTTCTGCAACGCACGCCAAGGGGCCGTATTGCGACATCAAGAACTTATCGTCACTTCGGATTGGATAAATTAACCGAATAAGAACTATGTCTTCTTTATATTACTATAGATTAAGATATAAAAACTTAATGTAAAAAGCTTATCATTGCGGTAAGCTTTTTTCTTTTTTAATTAGTAATTTGATCTTGCTGATTTAATCTGTTTAATCTTGCTAAACCATGGTCACAACTTTTAATTTGTGTAGCAAGTTCCATTTCTAAAATTTGTTTTTTACTTTGATTTAATTTGTTTTTAATCTTGCTTACCTGTGTATGAGTACCCGGCTGTTTTTCAGCTTCTTCAATTAAACGTTCCGTTGCGCTGAATAATTTTTGACATTGTTGCGGAACCTGTGTTTGTGTTTCAGCGGCGGATGTATTAACGCTAACAAAAAATAAGCCGGCGCAAAGCGCGACAAGAGATACTTTGATTTTCGAAATCATATAATTCCTTACCTATAAATAATAATCTAAAAAAGTTAGGATTTGAGGCGTTTGAATGAAACGGCGACGGAGGTTATTAAACCCTCTACAAACCACTGAAGTTAGATTGGTAAAAACAGGCTCGAACATAGCAGAACATTTACTTTTTGTCCAGTCTTAATTGTAAATTAACCTAAATTTTGTCAATTAAAGTAGATAAAAGTTGCAAACAGGTTAATAACACATATAATTTGCGCTGGATCAAATTTTAGTATTTTTAATTGAATTTGTATTTTTTGATATAAATTCTAAAAATGTGATCTGGGTAGCTTTTTTATTGTTTTTTATCCTCACAAATAGTAGTAGAATTGCACCGATAAGAGTTATATCCCGCTTCCGATAGTTTTAAACTTGAACAACTTATAATTCAAGAAAAATATTTCAGGTGCGCTGAATAACTTAACTTTATGGGGTGATTATCCGGCAGGATTAGCATTTTGTTTATATTTAAAGCCGCAGTTCATAATCAAAATGTTAATTATCCGGTCTAATCAGCGGATTAAAAAATCTTGTAGCATTTACAGGGAGTTGAGATGTTAGACGTTGTTGAACTTTCTCGCTTGCAGTTTGCATTAACTGCGTTATATCACTTTTTGTTTGTGCCGTTAACGTTGGGTTTGTCATTTATCCTGGTGATTATGGAAACCTTATATGTGGCAACAAATAAACAAGTTTATAAAGATATGACAAAATTCTGGGGTAAATTATTCGGAATTAATTTTGCTCTGGGTGTGACTACCGGTATTACGATGGAATTCCAATTCGGTACAAACTGGTCATATTATTCTCATTATGTCGGTGATATTTTTGGTGCGCCGTTGGCCATTGAAGCGTTACTTGCTTTCTTCTTAGAATCGACTTTTGTCGGTTTATTCTTCTTTGGTTGGGATCGTCTGACAAAAGCCAAACATTTGCTTGCGACATATTGCGTAGCATTTGGTTCTAACTTATCTGCGATGTGGATTTTAGTGGCGAACGGTTGGATGCAAAGCCCGGTGGCTTCAGAGTTTAATTTTGAAACCATGCGAATGGAAATGACCAGCTTTATGGATTTATGGTTAAACCCCATCGCACAAAGTAAACTGGTTCATACCTTAGCAGGCGGTTATGTTTCCGGTGCTATGTTTGTACTGGCGATTAGCGCATACTATCTATTAAAAGGTCGCGATATCGGCTTTGCTAAACGTTCGTTCTCCGTTGCGTCCGTATTTGGCTTCATTTCTATTATCGCCACTATTATTATGGGTGATCAATCCGCTTATGAAGTCGGTAATGTGCAGAAAACCAAATTAGCGACGATGGAATCCGAATGGCATACTCAAGAAGCGCCCGCTTCCTGGAATGCATTTGCCATTCCGAATGATGCGGAAATGAAAAATGACTTTGAATTCCAAATTCCGTATCTTGGCGGAATTATGGCGACTCGTTCATTAGATCAAACTTATCCGGGTATCCATGATATTTTGATTGAAAACGAAGGTCGCGTACGTAATGGTATGGTGGCTTACGGTTTATTGGAAGAATTACGTGCGCAGAAGAAAGCCGGTCAGGTTAATGAAGAAACCAAAGCCCAATTCTTAGCCACCCGTGACGATTTAGGTTATGGGTTATTGCTGAAACGTTATACCGATAAAGTTGTTGATGCGACTGAAGAACAGATCAAACAAGCTACAAGAGATACGGTTCCGAATGTTGCGCCAGTATTCTGGTCATTCCGTGTGATGGCTGCTCTTGCAGGTGTAATTATGGTATTGCTTTCAGGCGCATTTATTCAAAACCTTCGTAATGCGACAACCAAAATTCCTCTTTTACTTCATGCCTTATTATGGTGTTTACCATTACCTTGGATTGCTATTGAATGCGGTTGGTTCCTTGCGGAATACGGTCGTCAACCATGGGCGATTTATGAAGTATTACCTGTAGGTGTGGCAAATTCATCACTAAGTACCGGTGACCTTTGGTTCTCAATCGGTTTGCTTTGCGGTCTTTACACGTTATTTATCGTTGTTGAAATGTATTTAATGTATAAATTTGGTCGTCTGGGTCCAAGTTCATTGAAGACTGGTCGTTATTATTTCGAACAATCATCTAAAGCAGGAGCCTAATTATGTTTGACTACGAAAGTTTACGTTTTATTTGGTGGATCCTAATTGGAGTGTTGCTACTTGGTTTTGTGGTAACCGACGGCTTTGATATGGGCGTTCTCACTTTATTACCTTTTGCTGGTAAAAAAGAAGTCGAGAAACGCATCATGATTAACTCCGTAGCGCCGCATTGGGACGGTAACCAGGTTTGGTTATTAACCGCCGGCGGTGCGATGTTTGCCGCATGGCCGATTGTTTACGCCGCATCCTTCTCGGGGTTTTATATTGCGATGATTTTAGTTCTGGCGGCATTATTTTTCCGTCCGGTAGGCTTTGAATATCGCGCTAAAATTGATAATCCGGCATGGCGTAAAGCCTGGGATTGGGGGTTATTCCTCGGTGGTTTTGTTCCTTCTCTAGTATTTGGCGTTGCTTTTGGTAACTTATTGCAAGGCGTACCGTTCGAGTTTAACGATTTACTGCAAGTGAAATATACGGGTACTTTCTTTGAATTATTAAATCCGTTTGCTATTCTTTGCGGTTTGATTAGCTTGTCTATGTTAATTACTCATGGCGCTGCCTGGTTACAAATGAAAACGACTTCGGATCTGCGTGATCGTGCTCGGGCAATCACTCAAGTCGGCGCATTTGCAACTTTAATTACGTTCATACTTGCTGGCGTCTGGTTATTGTATAAAGACGGTTTTGTATTAAATAGTACGGTCGATCACTTTGCGCCTTCTTCGCCGCTGGGTAAAACCGTTTCATTGGAAACAGGCGCTTGGTTTAATAACTACTATGAAATGCCGGTATTGTGGATATTCCCTGCATTAGTCGTGGTTGGTGCATTATTGAATATCGCTTCCTCTAAAGCGGATCGTTCAGGTTTTGCATTCTTCTTTTCCGCATTAACTATGCTAGGTGTGATTTTCACCAGCGGTATTGCAATGTTCCCGTTTGTAATGCCTTCGATCACTCACCCTGATATGAGCTTATTAATGTGGGATTCGACATCAAGCGAATTAACGTTAAGTTTAATGTTCGGTTTGGCTTTGGTGTTTGTTGTGATTATGCTTATTTATACTATTTGGGCATATGCCAAGATGTTTGGTCGTCTTGACGGCAACTTTATCGAAGAAAACAAAAACTCATTATACTAAAGGAGAATCATTATGTTTTATTTAGCTTGGGTAGTGGGTGTGTTGTTAGCTATTTTAGCCAGTGTGATGATTACAATACGCATTGAAAAATCTGGAAAATTTGATGAATGATCATGATTAATTCAGTATATCTATTAGTAAATAAGGGCTCTTGGCGAGCCCTTTCATTTATTTTAGCGATTTTATTAACCGCCTGCTTTTTCTTTAATATCCATCAATTTACCTCTGAGCTGAGAACTGCAAATCCCATATGGGTAGTATTAATTTTATGGTCAACGGTTATTTTATGGATCCATGGTATGGGCTTTGATATTCGGTCTGATTTGGGTAAATATTTATTTTTTCCTATATTTGGTTATCTCATTAGTTTTGTTGCGTTATTTCAGCATTTTTTATATTAAAAAAGCTAGAGGCTGTTTATTTTTTAAGTATAAATTTTAATCATCTTGAACCCTAGCACGGCAAAGTCGTACTGGGTACAATAAATCGTTTAATTTTGTTTATTTTATATACTTAAAACATCAACAAGCTCTAAAAATCATAGGCGTTCAATAAAAATTTTTTGATTTTTAATTTTTATAATTTTTTAAAATTTAATGGGTTAAATGCTTGCTTATCATATTTACTAGCTCTAAAATACGCCAGTTTTACTGACCTTTTCGGAGAGTAGTAAAAGTAGTTGAGGGTTTCTTTAAAACCCGATTATAAATCGCCTCTTAAAGTAAGGACAGTGAATTGCAATGAACAACACATTTCAATTTCCCGTACGTGTGTATTATGAAGATACGGATGCTGGCGGTGTAGTTTATCATGCTCGTTATTTACATTTTTTTGAACGGGCAAGAACGGAATTTTTGCGTACCTTGAATTTTTCGCAAAATCAATTATTGCATGAACAAAACATTGCATTTGTGGTCAAATCGATGACTATCGACTATCGATTTCCGGCTTGCCTGGATGATGCATTGATTGTTGAGAGCGAAGTTGTAGAAGTCAAAGGGGCGACAATCCTATTCTCACAAATATTAAAAAGAGATGAATTAGTTTTAACTACGGCTACGGTAAAAGTAGCCTGTGTTGATCTTGGTAAAATGAAACCTGCGGCACTTCCGGCAGAAGTGAAGGCCGCAATTTCTAAGTAGATATCTTTTTCGGAGTTATGTAATGTCAGGTGATTTGAATTTTTTCGAATTATTTATTAAGGCGAGTATCGTCGTTCAAATTGTTATTTTAATTTTAATCGCATTCTCGGTTATTTCCTGGACGATTATTATCCAACGCAGCCGCGTATTAACGACAGCGCTAAAAGATTCTTCAGCATTTGAAGATCGTTTTTGGTCCGGCGAAGACTTAACCAAACTTTATGAAGGTTTATCAAACCGTCGCGACGGCTTAACCGGTAGTGAACAGATTTTTTATGTAGGGTTTAAAGAGTTTTCCCGCTTAAAACAAGCAAATCCGGAAGCTCCTGAGTCAATTATTGAAGGTAGCTCTCGTGCTATGAACCTGACAATGAATCGTGAAATTGAAGAATTAGAAGGCCGCATTCCGTTTTTAGCCACAGTGGCTTCGATCAGCCCGTATATCGGCTTGTTCGGTACCGTGTGGGGGATTATGCACGCATTTATGGGATTAAGCGGCGCGAAACAGGCAACTTTGCAAATGGTGGCACCGGGTATCGCCGAAGCATTGATTGCAACGGCAATCGGTTTGTTTGCTGCGATTCCTGCGGTAATGGCATATAACCGCTTAAGCTTACGTCTAAATAAATTAGAACAAAATTATGGCAATTTCATTGATGAATTTACCACAATTTTACATCGCCAGGTATTTGGCAGCAAAACTCATTAATGTAAGCTTTTTTATCGCACTTTACTGATGAAAAGTGCGGTTAATTTTTGAAGAATTTTACGAGGTTCCTATGGCTTATCGCCGTAAAGAAAGAAATATTAAATCCGAAATTAACATCGTGCCTTTTTTGGACGTATTGTTAGTTTTGGTGCTTATTTTCATGGCAACCGCACCAATTATTAGTCAAAGCGTAGAAGTTGATCTGCCTGATGCCGTTGAAAGTCAAAACGTCTCGAATGAAGATAAAGTACCTGTAATTATTGAAGTTGCCGGAGTCGGACAATATGCGATTTCCATTGCAGGGCAGCGCACGGAAAATTTAACTGAAGAAATGGTTACCGAACAAACCAGAGCGGAATTTGAAAAAGATCCGAACACAATGTTTTTAATTGGTGGCGCACGTGACGTGCCTTATGAAGAAGTAATCAAGGCACTTAATTTACTTCATCTTGCGGGTATTAAATCTGTTGGTTTAATGACAGATCCAATTTAGTTTGAATAGGATAAGCGGTGAAAAATAATCGACAAAACAAAGAAAGAAGTGCATTTCTGACATCATTGGTTTTGCACATACTCTTGTTCGGTTTGTTGATCCTGAGTTCTTTCTACCACACAGTGGAAGTTATGGGCGGCGGTGAAGGTGACGGCGAAGTTATCGGCGCAGTAATGGTTGATACGGGCGCAGCCGCTAAAGAGTGGGGACGTATTCAACAAGATAAAAAAGGGCAAACGGATAAACAAAAACAAAAGAAAGTGCCTGATCAAGTTGATGGAGAACAGCATTCGCCAGAGCCCGAACAGAAAATAGAAGAACAAGTTGAAAAGCAAAAACAACAAGAACTTGAAAAACAAAAACAGTTAGAACAACAAAAACAAGCGGAGCAGCAAAGACAACAAGAGTTAAAAGCTCAGAAGGAAGCTGCGGAAAAAGCGAAGGCAGAAGCGGAAGCGAAAGCAAAAAGAGAAGCGGAAGCGGCAAAATTAAAAGCGGATGCCGAAGCAAAACGCCTCGCGGCCGCTGCGAAACAAGCGGAAGAAGATGCGAAAGCCAAAGCAAAAGCAGAGGCTGAAGCAAAAGCCAAAGCGGAAGCAAAAGAAAAAGCTGCTGAAGAAGCTAAACTAAAAGCACAAGCGGAGGCCAAAGCTAAAGCGGAGGCTGAAGAAAAAGCTAAAGCTGAAGCCAAGGCAAAAGCCGATGCCGAAGCAAAAGCCAAAGCAGAAGCTAAGGCGAAAGCTGATGCCGAAGCAAAAGCCAAGGCGGATGCGAAAGCAAAATCTGATGCAAAAGCAAAACAAGCAGCACTGGATGATTTCTTAAATGGCGGCGATGTCGGTGGCGGTAGTGCTATGAAAGGCGGCAATGCCAATAAAGCGGGCAGCCAGGGTAGCGGTGCAGGTTTAGGTGCCGGCGACGGCGGTAAAGTCGGTGATCAATACGGAGCGGTGATTAAACGTGAAATCAAACGTCGTTTCTTAAAAGATCCTAGTTTTGCCGGTAAAGTATGTAGCATTAGAATTCAATTAGCCCGTGACGGAACAATTACCGGATACCAAAAAGTTTCTGGTCCGGATGATATTTGTACGGCAGCGTTAAGTGCGGTAGCAAGAACGAAAAAAGTTCCTGCGGCACCGTCTGATGATGTGTACAATAAATACAAAAATCCAATTATTGACTTTGATTTAAAATAATTGTTTTTTTGGAAAGTAAGATAAACCGATAAGGTGGTATGATGAAATTTTTAACTCGCATGTTAAGTGCATTCGCCGTATTATTTTTTGCGATTAGTACTGCACAAGCGGATGATGAAGTCCGAATCGTAATTGATGAAGGTGTTGATGGGGCTCGCCCTATTGCTGTGGTTCCGTTTAAAACAAACGGTTCCGTACCCGCAGATATTGCAGAAATTGTGACCGCAGATTTACGTAATAGCGGTAAATTTAATCCGATTCCGGTAAGTCAAATGCCGCAACAACCCGCTTCCGCATCGGAAGTAACACCGGATGCTTGGGCAGCTTTAGGGGTTGATGCCATTGTTGTCGGTCAGGTAACCGCAACAGGTAACGGTTATAATATTGCCTATCAATTGGTTGATACTGTTGGTGCTTCAGGCGGTGCGGGCGCGGTATTGGCACAAAATTCCGTAACCGTAGGCGCTAAATGGATTCGTTATGGCGCGCATACCGTCAGCGATGAAGTTTTTGAAAAGTTAACGGCAATTAAAGGTGCTTTCAGAACGCGTATCGCTTATGTGGTACAGAAAAACGGCGGCTCTAAACCTTATGAAATTCGTGTGGCGGATTATGACGGTTTCAATCAATTCATTGTAAACCGCAGCTCACAACCAATTATGTCTCCTGCTTGGTCTCCTGATGGCAAACGCTTAGCTTATGTTTCGTTTGAAAACAGAAAATCACAGTTGGTTGTTCAGGATTTAGGTTCCGGTGCACGTAAAGTTGTGGCTTCATTCCAAGGTCATAACGGCGCGCCGGCATTTTCACCGGACGGTTCGCGTTTAGCCTTTGCTTCAAATAAGGAAGGGCAATTAAATATTTATGTAATGGGCGCCAACGGCGGTCAACCGACTCAATTAACAAGCGGTTCCGGTAATAATACCGAACCTAGTTGGTCACCGGACGGCAGTTCAATTTTATTTACCTCGGACAGAGGTGGGTCACCACAGGTGTATCGCATGAGTTCTTCAGGCGGTGCGGCATCACCTGTTGGTGGTCGGGGCAGCGCTCAAATCAGTAGCGATGGTAAAACATTAGTGATGATTAACGGTAATAATAATGTTGTAAAACAAGATGTTACCAGTGGTGCAAGTGAAGTATTGAGCACTTCTTTCTTAGGTGAGAGCCCTAGTCTTTCACCAAATGGTATTATGATCATTTATAGCTCTACCCAAGGGTTAGGAAAGGTGTTACAATTAGTGTCCGCAGACGGACGCTTTAAAGCGCGGTTACCAGGAACAGACGGACAAGTAAAATTCCCGGCTTGGTCACCGTATCTAGATAAAAACTAAGGAGAAAATCAATGAAATTAGCAAAATTATTGTTAGTTGCACCAGTATTAGCATTAGCAGCATGTAGTTCATCAAACAACGATGCTAGCGCAGACGGCGCAAATGCAGGCGCACAATACGGTGGTATGTCAGTACAAGATTTAACAACTCGTTATACACCGTTTATTTTGCATTCGATAAATATGATATCGAAGGCGAATACCAACAATTATTAGATGCTCACGCTTCATACTTAACAGCAACTCCGGCAGCTAAAGTATTAGTTGAAGGTAACGCTGATGAACGTGGTACACCGGAATACAACATCGCATTAGGTCAACGTCGTGCGGATGCAGTTAAAGATTTCTTATCAGCTAAAGGTGTTCAAGCTGGTCAATTATCAACTGTTTCTTACGGTGAAGAAAAACCTGCAGTGTTAGGTCATGACGAAGCAGCTTATGCTAAAAACCGTCGTGCAGTGTTAGCATACTAATTTTTGAATAATTTAACTTATATTCATTATTAGTTCTAAAACAGGAGTTATTTATAGCTCCTGTTTTTTTGTTGCTTAGACTAAACATTAATGAAGTAATAATGATGAAATAATTTATTTCTCATAAATGAGGATTATTGTTCAAAATTTACTAAATTTGTTGCCTATTTAGGCAAATAAAAAAAATAATGAAAAAATTAGTTGATTATTAAATTAAAATCCGTATTATAAGCACCCGTTACACAGCGTAACCTTGTGGGTCGTTAGCTCAGTCGGTAGAGCAGCGGACTTTTAATCCGTTGGTCGAAGGTTCGAATCCTTCACGACCCACCACTTAAAATTTGGTTTTATCCATATTCAATATGGGTCGTTAGCTCAGTCGGTAGAGCAGCGGACTTTTAATCCGTTGGTCGAAGGTTCGAATCCTTCACGACCCACCACTTAAAATTTGGTTTTATCCATATTCAATATGGGTCGTTAGCTCAGTCGGTAGAGCAGCGGACTTTTAATCCGTTGGTCGAAGGTTCGAATCCTTCACGACCCACCACTTAATTCCCAAAGATTCTTTATTATTGCGATCCTGATCGTAAAATTTACTTATTTGATTTCTTTATTTGTCATATCTCTTTTAA
Organism: [Mannheimia] succiniciproducens MBEL55E; assembly: GCF_000007745.1. Classification (GTDB taxonomy): domain Bacteria; phylum Pseudomonadota; class Gammaproteobacteria; order Enterobacterales; family Pasteurellaceae; genus Basfia; species Basfia succiniciproducens. The sequence goes on from NC_006300.1 coordinate 673,716, forward strand.
AGTGCGGTCAAAAATAAGGAAATTTTATGAGGAAAGGTTTTTCATTAATTGAATTTCTAACTGTGCTGTTATTAATCAGTATTTCCGGTTCGCTGACGCTCTCCGGTTGGCAATCTTTAGGTGAAAGCCAAATGCTGCAACAGGAACAACAACGGTTGTTGCTTTTTATTAAAAATATCCAGGCTCGGGTGGAAAATTCTAATCAGGTTTGGCACTTGGTTGCTAATCGTTCCTTTGATCAAAAAAATTGGTGTTTTACCGCACAAATCAAACATGATCTGTTTATTTGCGATTGCTTTTATCCCGTTTTATGTCCAAAAGAATTATTGCCGCATTTTTATTATCCGTTATTTCCTGACACAGTTAAATTTGTCGGTAAAAAATATTATCCTGCTATTACGGCGAAATTCGGTGGAGTCCGGCGAACCACCGAGAATAATTGCTTTTCCCTTATTTCCTCCAATAAACAGAGCGTATTGAGTTTTTCAAAAATGGGGAATGTCAGTATCAAAAAACCGGGAAGCAGTTCTTCCTGCTTTAATACGGCGGAGGAATGATGATTTATCGTGGCGAGACCTTGGTTGGTTTACTCATATCCATGACGCTATCTGCTTTTTTAATTTTAATTGCGGTGCAGTTTTATGTTTATGTTCAGCATACGAATTTACAAGTTATGCAGCGGCTAGAGTTGCAAGCGGAATTACAGAGTATTTTACAGATTATAGCGAAAGATTTACGCCGCACAGGATTTGACTTGCCTTATTCCGAACCTGAGAAAATTAAATTTGATCATTTCTCCAAAGAATCACCGAATAGCTGCGTTATTTTCACTTACGGATTGGGGGAGTCGGATAAAACTAAACTTAAAAAGCAAAATACAGAGGAAGATACGAAAGTAGTATTGGGTTATAGGCTATATAATCAGCGGCTGGAAGCGATTCCGCAGGCGAAGAAAACCAATACTGAACGCAATGAAAAAACTTTAGTTGAAGGTTGTTCTTTGCGCTTAGGTTGGGAACAATTGATTGATTCGGATAAATTTGCCGTAAGTCAGTTGCAATTTAAATGGCTTGTTGAGAAGAAAGGCATTGAGATTTATCTCAAAGGATATTTGAAACAACAGAAATCCCTTTTTTATGAAACATCTATTATCTTACCGATCATGAATGAGGTGATGTGGGATGAGAACCTGTAAACGTGGGTTTGCAACCCTGATGATTGTGTTTATCATTGCCGGTCTTGCTGTATCGACAATGTTGTTCACCGATGATCAGCTTCATTATCATCGTGGTATTATGGCGCAGCGTTCCGCTTATGTCAGCCAAATGGCGCAGTTGCAGAATTTGGCAATAGAACAGATGCCTGTTATTTGCCAGCAAATTCCAGACGGATTGCCCGATAACACAACAAGTTATACGTTACCCATAAGTTTATCGACCGCATCATCAAATAAAAGTGCGGTAGAAATTTCGCATTTTTTGCGTTGCCGTCGTTATTCATTGCTAGCAACCAAGCCTACCAAAAAATTTGAAAGTTATAGTACGGCGGTGAATGAAGAAAATATCGAACTGTTTCGTCATAGATTTAATCAGTCTTATATAAATGAGGACACCGGTCAAAAGGTGTTTCTTTATTGGCTTGATGAAACGACCGAATCTTTAATCCTGAGCGGTGACACCAATGCCGTGGTTATTGCAAAAGAACCGTTGAAAATTGAAGGAAAAGGGCGATTAAGAGGCGTTGTTATCAGTGATTATCCCGTAGAGCTTGAAGGCGTTCAGCTTAGTTACAATAAATATGTGATGGATTTTATTTATCGGGAATTCAGTCTGTGGAAATTAGCCGAACGCAGTTGGAGTGACTTTGATGCGGAAAATAACTAAAGGTATGACATCCGTATCTTTATTGATAACAATGGTACTTTTTAGCGTAATAATGCTCAGTATTTTGCAGTGGTCCGGTTATCAGCGTAAAAGTGCGGTAGAAATTTATCAATATTTTCAAGCGGTACAAATTGCGGAAAATCAGAAACAACGGCTGTTTTTAGGTCTGGGTTGTGAATCTCAAGTGGTGCAAAATGGCATTCAATTCCGCCTGTTATGTGTCGGCGAGAAAATAACCGTAAGTTATCCAATGGGGAAATTAACGTTATAAAATCAATAAATCCCTTGCAGTTAAAAATAAACTCACTGAAAATAACCGCACTATTGGTTATTAGGAAATTTATTGTGTTTACGGTTTACCATTCGAATCGACTTGATGTTCAAAAAGACATCTTAATTGAATTAATGCAGCTTTTGCCGCCGGACGATCCTTTTCAAACTGAAATTATTCTTGTGCAAAGCCCCGGTATGGCGCAGTGGTTGCAGCTGAAAATTGCAGAAAAAAAAGGTATTGCCGCTAATCTCAAATTTCCTATGCCGGCAAGCTTTATTTGGCAGCAATATATCAATGTATTAGAAGACGTAAGCCAACAGACACAATTTAACAAAGATGCCATGACCTGGCGTTTAATGCAGCTAATTCCGCAATTTCTTTCCGAACCCTGCTTTCAGGCGTTAGAAAATTATCTGAAAAATTCACCGTACTCCGAACAGCAAAAATTATATCAATTAGCCCGTAAAGTAGCTGATCTTTTCGACCAATATTTAGTTTACCGTCCAAATTGGATTCATGCCTGGGAAAATAATCAGCCGGAATCAATTGAGCAGGCTATCGGTACCTATCAAAAAGACGATAATCCTGAATTAATTACACAAATCAAACGGGATATTAAGTGGCAAGGGATTTTATGGCGTGCGCTAATTGATGAAGTTCAGCGCGGGGCGGGTTATAAAGTGCGCCACCGGGCTAATTTACATCAGGCGTTTATTGATAAATTACGCAGCGCTAAACCGGAAAATTTGCCGCAGCGAATTTTTATTTTCGGTATTTCCGCTTTGCCTCAATCTTATTTGGAAACTTTTGAGGCAATGAGTCGGTATTGTGATATTCATTTGTTTTTTAATAATCCGAGTCGCGAATATTGGGGTGATATTGTTGATGATCGTTTTTTACAGAAATTGCAAACCCGCCAACGGTTTGACCATTATGAAAATAATCATACCGCATTGCTAAGTTCGGCAACCTTGACGAATATGCAACAAGAAAATTACGAGTTTTCTCCGGATAACGAAAAACTGCTGGTTGGGAATCCGCTGTTAGCCGGTTGGGGGAAATTGGGTCGGGATTTCTTCTATTTATTAACGGATTTAATGACTCGAGCGGAAGAACATAATCGGGAAATTATCGCTTTTGTAGATCTTGACGACAAAACCTTGCTATCTCAGGTTCAAGGTCATATTTTGGATTTAATTCCTATGGCGGTAAAAAAACTGAATAAACCGCAAGAAGATAATTCACTGACCATTCACGCCTGTCACAGCGTTATGCGCGAAGTTGAGGTTCTGCATGATTATTTATTATCCCTTTTCGAATTGGATAAAAATCTTACCCCGAAAGATATTGTGGTAATGGTTGCCGATATTGATAAATATGCGCCTTATATTCAGGCGGTCTTCGGACAATATCAAAAAGATTTGCAAACTAACCAATTTTATCAAGCGGATAAGCGTTATATTCCGTTTTCAATCTCAGACAATAAATTGACTGAAAGTGATGTATTAATCGCCTCGTTTCTCATGTTATTGAATTTAAAAGAAAGCCAATTCAGTGCTGAAGAAGTGCTGGCTTATTTGGATATTCCTGCTATCCGTATGCGTTTTCAGATTGAATTGGAAGACTTAGAAACTATTCGGGAATGGGTTAAAAATTCAGGCATTCGCTTCGGGTTGGAAAAGCGAACTGATAATAGTCTTAAAAATTATAATGCCTGGCAATCGGGATTAGAGCGAATGCTGCTTGGTTATGCTATGCGCGCGGAAAACGGTATTTGGCAGGATAGCCTAGGCTTTGACGACAGTCACGGCTTGCAAGGCAAACTTGCAGGATTACTGGCTGCTTTTATCGAGCGGCTTTACCAATGGCAACAATTCTTGCGTAACCCTCATAGTTATGAAGAATGGGGTCAAGCACTGCTGGAATTGGTAGATCATTTTTTCTTGGAGAATGAGCAAAGCCTCGAAGCGATACTTTATCTTAAAGAGATCATTCAACAACTTCATGAACAATTAGACGAAGTCAATTTTACCAGTAAACTGGAAATTGACGTTATTGCCGAAGTGATGGCAGAGCAGTTAAACGATAAAAATACGAGTCTGAAATTTTTAGTCGGAAAAGTGAGTTTTTGCACGTTGCTGCCTATGCGGGCAATTCCGTTCAAAGCGGTTTGTTTACTGGGCATGAATGACGGCGAGTATCCGCGTCAGCAAACGCCGAATAGTTTTGATTTAATGCAATATCATCGTCAAAAAGGCGATAGATTTCGCCGTGATGACGATCGTTATTTATTTTTAGAAGCCTTACTGGCGGCGGAAAACTATTTTTATGTGAGTTATGTGGGGCAATCCATCATTGATAATCAGCAAAGAGAGCCTTCGGTGCTTGTTAGTCAGTTATTGGATTATTTGGCGGAAAATTTAGCGAATAACGACGAAGAAATCGAACAAATCCGCACAAGTTTAGTTCAATATCATTCAATGACGATATTCAGCCCTGATAATTTTTCTGCAATGCATCGTTCTTATGCAAAAGAATGGCTGCCGTTAGTTAATCGTAATCAATATCCCGTGCCTGATTTTACCCAACAGATTAGCGGTGAAATTGATGAAGTGAGGGAAATCGATATTCTTCAGCTTGTACAGTTTGTACAACATCCGGTGAAATTCTTTTTTGAGAAACGGTTGGGCGTTTATTTTCAACAAACGGACGAGCAAATTCCGGAAACGGAAAATTTCACTTTGGATAATCTGGACAATTTTTTGATAAAAGACGAATTGATTCGTTTTGCCGATGATGAAACCGACAACTATTTCGAACGCCTGAAGCTGGAGGGTATTTTGCCTTACGGTCATTTTGGTGACATTTATAAGCGACGATTGCAAAATGAAGCCGCGGAATTAAAAAATAAGATTAGCGCTTATTTAAGTCAGGAGCCCGCTCATCAGTTTGTCGAAATTACATTAGATATGGGTGAACAAAGCGTTTTACTCACCGGACATTTAGACCATCTTTATCAGCCTTTTGCACAACGGGTAAAATGGCGGGTCGGCGAAGTGAAAGATAAGCATATTATTGAAAACTGGTTATATTATTTGCTGCAACTTTGCACCACGGATAATGTTAATCCGCCTTTATATTATGGCAAAAACGGTTGTATCGGTTTCAAAACTTTGGAAAAATCCACCGCACTTTCCATACTTAAATTATATGTTAAAGCCTATTTGCAGGGGCTAAAACAGGTACAAATCGTACCGACATATAAAATTGACGATTATTTAAAATCCTGTCAACCGGAAACCGAATTTGACACGTTGTCCGCCTTTAATAATTTGCGCGATTTATTTAAATCATCAAACAATTATACCAATGAAAAAGAAGACATTTATTGGACCCGCGTATTTCAACAGGCAACGGAATTAAATTCAGACAAAGAAAAATTAATGCAAATCCAACAAACAACCCGGGACTGGTTCGGTTTAATGCTGAATTCGGTGGAAAAGGTTAAACTTTAGATAAGTCTTTAAAAGCAGAATTGGCTATATTCGGGATCAACGGTTTACTAATGTTCTGGTGGTTATTAATGCCTGAAAACTTATAATAAAAAGACAGCATTTTAAGCTGTCTTTCCGGTTTTGGTGCTCTGGGCGAGACTTGAACTCGCACGACCTACGGTCACCACCCCCTCAAGATGGCGTGTCTACCAATTCCACCACCAGAGCATTTTAAAATTTATTTTTTATTGAGGAATATCCGCGTTTTTATTTTCTACCGGCGCCGGTACGGTTTTTTGTTGAATTTGTTCGGCAGCCTGAGATAAGTCGTCAAACGTACCTTGTTGTACATTGTTTTTGTGAGAGTTAATATTGCCAATCACAAGGCTTATCACAAAGAAAATCGTGGCTAAAATTGCGGTCGTACGAGATAAAAAGTTTGCAGAACCGGCTGAACCGAATACCGTACCTGATGCGCCGCCACCGAATGATGCGCCCGCATCCGCGCCTTTACCTTGCTGAACAAGGATAAAACCGATCAAAGCAATTGAAACTAATAGATATACGATTAACAGAACTTGATACATTATAAACTTTTCTCTTCTTTGCTATATGCAATAAAATAAAACGTGCAAATACTAGCGGATTTTCAAAAATCTCGCAAGTGATTTTATCTAAATCCGGATTAATTGCTTTAAATTTAGACTTCTTTTTTTGTTTCTGTCGATTGCGCGATTTTGGCCTTCTTTTTAAAGTTTTTCGGCTTAGGATTGTTCGCTACGGCGCTTAATTTTCGTAAGGCGGAAAAATTTACAAATTGCACTAATTCGGGCAAAAGTTCGGTCAGTGTCGCCATAAATTGTTGATAGCTCGCCTGTTTGCGGCTGATGCCGTCAAGTTGTGCTTCCCATTGCGCCGTCATATCCGGCTGGGTTGCCATGTCGGGCAATGCCTGAATTAAAATTCTTCCGGCTTCGGAGCTATGAATGTTGCGTCCTTTTTTATAAAGAAATCCCCGTTTGAATAATAATTCGATGATACCCGCCCGGGTTGCTTCCGTGCCCAATCCGTCGGTTTCTCGTAAGATTTTTTTAAGTTCTTTATCTTGTACGAAACGCGCAATACCCGTCATTGCCGATAACAATGTCACATCGGTAAAAGGTTTAGGCGGTTGCGTTTTTTTACTGATGACTTCGCCTTTTTCACAAAATAGTTGCTGTCCTTTTTTGACTATCGGAAGCGACGGCTCAAGTTGTTCGTTTTCATCTTCTTTGCCTAATAATTCTTTCCAACCTGCAATCTGTAAATTGCGCGCCTGAGCGACGAAATTGCCGCCGGCAATTTTTAGGCTGATTTTACTTTTACGGTATTCCGCATCGGGACAAAACTGCATGAGATATTGACGTGCGATTAACGTATAGATATTCAGTTCTTGCGAATTTAGATTTACCGGGCGATTTTTTGCCGTAGGGATGATCGCATGGTGGGCTTCTACTTTTTTATCATTCCAACAACGATTTTTTTGCTCTGTATTCAGTACTTCAGGCAAAGGTTGATATTCTTTACAATGCGTTGATATCGCATTCAATACCGGCATTCGCTCGGCAAAATGCTCATTCGGTAAATAGCGGCAGTCGGAACGCGGGTAGGTAATTAATTTGTGGGTTTCATATAAACGCTGACAGGTATCGAGCACATCTTGCGCCGACATGGCAAAACGCTTCGCCGCATCAATTTGCAAGGCGGAAAGCGAATAGGGCAACGGTGCGGTTTCTTTTTCGCGTTTGTCCGTATATTCGGTGACTTCGGCAGGTTGCCCGGTAATCCGTTTTACAACGTTTTCGGCTAAGCCGAGGGAAAGTACTCGACCGTCATCATCCTGATAGTCTTCGCAGGCTTTGCTTGGTTGCCAAAGTGCGGTGAATTTTTGCGGAGTTTCGTCTTCCGTTTGAATATGGGCTAATACCTCGAAGAAATCTTTCGGCTGAAAATTTTCGATTTCCAAATCACGGCGCACAATAAGCCCCAACACGGGCGTTTGAACTCGCCCTACCGAAAGTACACCGTTGTAACCTGCTTGGCGACCGCGAATTGTGTAAGCGCGCGTCATATTAATGCCATAGAGCCAATCCGCTCTGGCGCGGGCAAGGGCGGAGGTGGCAAGCGGGATAAAATTCGTATTCGGCTGTAATTTTTTTACCGCTTTTTCCACCGCAGCCGGATTCAAATCACTAACCAGACAACGCTGAATGGCGTTACGTTTATCTGTGCTGAGATTGGCATAATTAAATACTTCGTCAACCAGTAATTGCCCTTCTCTGTCCGGGTCGCCCGCATTGACCAGTTGATCCGCCTGATGAATCAGATTTTCAACGGTTTTTAACTGTTTCGCTACTTCTTTGCGGGGAATGAGCCGCCATTTTTTAGGCACAATGGGCAAATGTTCCAAACGCCATTGTTTAAACATGGGATTGTATGCGTCGGGTTCCGCTTGTTCCAATAAATGCCCGACACACCAGGTTACGCAATCATTTTTCCCGCATTTGATAAAACCGTCGCCACGCTGATGGGGCTTAGGCAAAACATCTGCTATCGCTCGGGCAAGGCTGGGTTTTTCCGCTACAAATAATCGCATAAAAGAAGAAATCTCATGATGATAAAAGTGCGGCGGATTTTACCGCACTTTTGTCGCTATTCAAAGACGCATAAATTTTTCTGATATTGATCAAGACAAAAGCATATTTTTCTTGCGGATATTTACAGCGAGAAAGTTTTCATGATATAGATGATTCGTTTATTTTTTATTAGCTTTTTGATCGTTTTACGTTAGGGGTATGTTTATAAAAGATAAACATACCCTAAATACATTTGGAGTGATTTGTTATGGCAAAATTCTTTCTTGCGCCGGCAGATAACTATGATGTCAAAATTGGCGAATTGGTTGATAAATTTGTCAATAAAGTCAGAAGTTTTCCACCCGGTACCTGTCCTTTAGTAGTGCAATATGCTTCATTACGTTCATCAATGAGCCAGACCTGCGGTAAATGCGTGCCTTGTCGCGACGGTATTCCGCATTTATCGTTTTTATTGCGTGATATTTTAGCGGGCGAAGGCGACGATTCGACCATGCGTCAAATCCGCGAGCTGGCCGAAATGATTCGCGACGGTTCTGATTGCGCTATCGGTTATCAACCGGCTATTGAAATTTTGGACAGCATTGAAGAATTTAAAGAAGAATATGAAAGCCATATTCATAATAAATCCTGTCAAAAAGTTATAGGACAACGCATTCCTTGTATCAATATGTGTCCGGCTCATGTGGATATTCCGGGTTATATCGCCCATATCGGTGACGGTAATTATGCCGAGGCGATTAATTTAATCCGTAAAGATAATCCGCTGCCGACGGCTTGCGGGTTGGTTTGCGAGCATCCTTGCGAAGAGCGTTGCCGCCGTCGTTTGATTGATGATGCCATTAATATTCGCGGTTTGAAAAAATATGCGGTGGATCAGGTTGCCGCCGATGTTGTCAAGGTGCCGCAGGCATTGCCTGATACCGGCAAAAAGGTCGCCGTAATCGGCGGCGGACCGGCGGGCTTAACCTGTGCCTATTTCTTGGCACAAATGGGCCATAGAGTCACTATTTATGAACGTCAAAAAGCGCTAGGTGGTATGTTGCGTTACGGTATTCCTAATTATCGTTTCCCGAAAGACCGTTTGGATCAGGACCTTAACGCCATTCTTTCCGCCGGTCGTATTGAGGTGAAATACGGCGTGATGGTAGGCGACGATATTGCAATTGAAGATATTTATAACAGCCATGATGCAATGTTTGTAGGAATAGGTGCACAAAAAGGCAAAACTTTACGTATTAAAGGCTCGGAAGCCAATAATGTGTTTTCCGCGGTAGAAATGCTGGATGATATCGGCAACGGAAAAATCCCTGATTATACGGATAAAGTCGTAGTGGTTATCGGCGGCGGAAACGTGGCGATGGATGCCGCACGTTCAGCGGTGCGTTGCAAAGCTAAAGACGTACGTATTGTTTATCGCCGTCGTCAGGATGATATGACTGCATTACATGCGGAAATTGAAGCGGCAATCATGGAAGGTATTGAACTGATTACCTTAGCCGCACCTGTCGCAATCGAAAAAGATGAGCAGGGCAACTGTACCGGTTTAACCGTTCAGCCGCAAATGACCGGTCCTTATGATCATGGCGGTCGTCCAAGTCCGGTAGCGGTGAAAAAACCGCCGTTTACCATCGGCTGTGATGTGATTTTAATAGCCGTAGGGCAGGACATTATTAGTTTGCCGTTTGAAGAATTCGGTATGCCGGCAAATCGCGGCATATTCCAGGCTGATTTAACTACCGCGGTACCGGATATGGACGGAGTTTTTGTCGGCGGTGACTGTGCAACGGGTCCGGCAACGGCGATTAAGGCGATTGCCGCCGGTAAAGTCGCCGCTCATAACATTGACGAATATCTTGGTTATCATCATGAATTTCCCTGCGAGACCAAAGCGCCGCCGCCAAAAGAAAACGTTCGTATTCAGGTGGGGCGAGCCAACACCACGGAACGGCCGGCTTATATCCGTAAATGTGACTTTGAACATGTAGAAAATCCATATACTTATGAAGAAGCAATGCAAGAAGCGGAACGTTGTTTACGTTGCGATCATTTTGGCTGCGGTGTATTACAGGGAGGACGTGACCTATGATTAATTTAAAAATTGACGGATTCGATGTTCGGGTTGACGAAGGAACAACCATTCTTGAAGCGGCAAAATCCGTAGGTATTAATATTCCTACCCTGTGTTATTTAAAAGATGTCAGCGATATCGGATCCTGTCGGGTTTGCGTGGTGGAAGTTGAAGGTTTCGAGAAATTGCCGACTTCTTGCAACACGCTTGCTCAGGAGGGTATGGTTATCCGTACGCAAACGGATAAAGTGGTCAAGTCTCGTCGTATGGCGCTGGATTTAATTTTATCCCACCACAATTTAATTTGTTTCTCTTGTCCGTCAAACGGGGCCTGTGAATTGCAAAATGTTGCCCATCAATGCGGAATCAGCGAGTCCAGTTTTCCTAATTTCCGTTTGCCGGGTATTGAAGTGCCGCACGTGGAAGATAATCCGTTCTTGGGCTATCGCCCTGATCTGTGTATTCATTGTCAGCGCTGTATCAATACCTGTGCTAATGTCAGCGGTTGCAGCTCCATTAAACTGGCCTCGAGAGGGATATTCCGCGCCATAGAAACGCCGTTCGGTAAAGATTGGAAAGAAACCACCTGCGAATCCTGCGGTAACTGTGCGGAAGCCTGCCCGACCGGCGCAATTTATAAAAAAGAAGCAAAATCTTACCGCAGTTGGGAGATCCAACGCGTTCGAACCACCTGTCCGCATTGTGCGGTAGGCTGCCAATACGATTTATTAGTGAAAGATAATAAATTAGTGGGTGCAGAAGGGGTAGACGGCCCGTCTAACGGCGGAAGATTATGCGTGAAAGGGCGGTTCGGTTCTTATAAATTCGTAATGTCTGGCGATCGCTTAACGGATCCGTTAATTAAAGACCGAGCAACGGGTAAATTCAGAAAAGCAAGCTGGGATGAAGCCTTGGATCTTGTGGCGTCGAAATTTATGACCTTAAAACGCCAATACGGCGGTGATTCATTGGCCGGATTCGCCTGTTCGAGATCACCGAATGAAGATATTTATATGGTACAAAAAATGGTACGTACCTGTTTTGGCACCAATAATACCGACAACTGTGCCCGGGTTTGCCATTCCGCTTCCGTCGAAGGGCTGGCAAGAACCTTAGGTTCGGGAGCCATGACCAACCCGATTTATGACATCACTCATGACGTCGATGCTATTTTATTGGTCGGTTCAAATCCGGAAGAAGCACACCCGGTTATCGGTATGCAGATTCGTGAAGCGGTGCGCAATGGAACCAAATTAATTGTTGTGGACCCGCGTGACATCGGTTTAACCAAACAAGCGGATATTCATTTAAAATTACGTCCGGGAACAAATATCGCCTTTGCTAACGGTATGTGTCACATCTTTATCAAGGAAGGCTTGATTGACGAAAAATTTATTGCCGAACATACGGAAGGCTTTAAAGAATTGAAAAAGATCGTCAAAGATTATACGCCGGAATATGTAGCGGAAATCTGTGGTATTGATGCCGACGATTTACGGGCGGCGGCAAGAATTTACGCGACGGCGAAAAAAGCGCCGATCATTTATTGTTTAGGCGTCACGGAGCATTCCACCGGTACGGAAGGTGTAATGTCCATGTCTAATATGGCGATGATGGTGGGTAAAATCGGTCGCGAAGGCTGCGGTGTGAATCCGTTGCGCGGTCAGAATAACGTGCAGGGAGCCTGCGATATGGGTGCCTCACCGAATCAGTATCCCGGCTATCAATCGGTTAAAGATCCGGAAATCCGTGCGAAATTTGAAAAAGCATGGGGCGTTAAATTACCGGCACATATCGGTTTACATGCAACGGATGTATTCCCTGCCGCAATTAAAGGTAAAATTAAAGGCTTATATATTTGCGGTGAAGATCCGGTAGTGACTGATCCGGATACAAATCATGTGATTAATGCATTGAAATCTTTGGATTTCTTAGTGGTGCAGGAACTATTTATGACGGAAACCGCATTACTTGCCGATGTGGTGTTGCCGGGTCGTTCTTATGCCGAAAAAGACGGTACTTTTTCGAATACGGAACGCCGTGTGCAGCGGGTACGCAAAGCTATCACATTACCTGGCAACAGCCGTCTTGATACGGACATTATCTGCGAATTAATGCGCCGTATGGGCTATAACCAACCGAATTTAACCGCCTCGGAAATTTTTGACGAAATGGCGTCGGTCACGCCGTCTTTCCGCGGTATTAGTTATGAACGGTTGGAAAAAGAACCGACTCAGTCTCTGCAATGGCCTTGTACGGATCAATATCACCCGGGTACGCCGATTATGCACGTCGGTAAATTTGCGCGCGGATTAGGTTTATTCTATCCGACCGTTTATACGCCGGCGAAGGAATTGCCTGATGCGCAATATCCGATGATGCTGACTACCGGACGCATTTTATATCATTACAACACCAGAGCGATGACTGGTCGCACTGAAGGGCTAATGGAAATTGCGGGGCATTCGTTTATTGAAATTAATAGCGCCGATGCGAAACGTTTAAATATTGAAAACGGTGAACGGGTAAGAGTGACTTCCCGCCGCGGCACTATTACAACGGAAGCGCGGGTTTCGGATAAAACTAATGAAGGTGAAACTTGGATGCCGTTCCATTTTGCCGACGGTAACTGTAACTGGCTGACAAATGCGGCATTGGATCAGTTTGCCCGGATTCCGGAATATAAAGTTTGTGCTTGTCGCATAGAAAAGCTGCCTGAAGACGAAGCTTTTAATATGAAAGGTAAATATATCACGCAAAAAATGGTGGCGGCACAATGGCGTAAAAAAATGGATAAATCCATTGCCAAGTTGGTCAGATAACACCTGAATAGCAAGTAAAACAAGGAAGATCAGATTTCATGAGGGCTTTGGCCGGATTGAGTTTGATCTTCTTTTATTTTCAGGTTTTTTGTTGAAAATTCCCGTTTTTTGACCGCACTTTTATGTTTCTTCCTTTGTATTTTTCATCTTGTGGAAAATCAGCTATAATGCATGCCATTTTCGTGTATAAAGTCTGTTTATAAAAGATAAACAGACCTTATTTACACATTCTTTTTATTATTAGAGGTTTCTATGACAACTCCTGTTGTTGCCCTTGTTGGTCGTCCGAATGTAGGTAAATCAACATTATTTAACCGCTTAACTCGTACTCGCGATGCATTGGTGGCGGACTTTCCGGGGTTAACCCGCGACCGAAAATACGGTCATGCTAATATTTCCGGTTATGATTTTATTGTGATCGATACCGGCGGTATTGACGGTACGGAAGAAGGCGTTGAGGAAAAAATGGCGGAACAATCGTTACTTGCCATTGAAGAAGCGGATGTGGTGCTTTTTTTGGTTGATGCCCGTGCCGGATTAACGCCTGCGGATATAGGTATCGCGCAATATTTACGTCAGCGTCAGAATAAGATTACCGTTGTGGTGGCAAATAAAACCGACGGTATTGATGCGGATTCTCATTGCGCCGAGTTTTATCAGTTAGGGTTGGGTGAAATAGCGCAAATTGCGGCGTCGCAGGGCCGTGGCGTAACTCAGTTAATGGAAGACGTGCTGGCGCCGTTAGCTGAAAAAATGAAGACGGATGAAAGTGCGGTCGAAAATGATGAAAATTCCGAACAGGAAAAAGACGAATGGGAACATGAGTTTGACTTTAATTCGGAAGAAGATGCCGAACTTTTGGATGAGGCTCTCGCAGAAGAAAATGAAGAACCTGAAAATAAGAATATAAAAATTGCTATTGTCGGTCGTCCGAATGTGGGTAAATCTACGCTGACAAACCGTATTTTAGGCGAAGATCGCGTAGTGGTTTATGATTTGCCGGGCACAACCCGCGACAGCGTGTATATTCCGATGGAGCGCGACGGTCAGCAATATACCATTATTGATACCGCCGGCGTGCGCAAACGCGGGAAAGTACATTTGTCCGTTGAAAAATTCTCCGTTATTAAAACATTGCAAGCCATTCAGGATGCCAATGTGGTGTTATTAACCGTTGATGCCCGCGAAGGTATTTCGGATCAGGATTTATCGTTGCTTGGCTTCATTCTGAATGCCGGTCGTTCTTTGGTTATCGTGGTAAATAAGTGGGACGGATTGAGTCAATATACAAAAGACCAAGTAAAATCCGAGCTGGATCGCCGTCTGGATTTTATTGATTTTGCCCGCGTCCATTTTATTTCCGCCTTACATGGCAGCGGAGTGGGGAATTTATTTGATTCCGTGCAGGAAGCTTATGCCTGTGCAACCAAGAAAATGACTACCTCAATGTTAACCCGTTTATTGCAAATGGCAACGGATGAACATCAACCGCCTATGATAAACGGTCGCCGGATTAAATTGAAGTTTGCTCACCCGGGCGGCTATAACCCGCCGATTATCGTGATTCACGGTAACAAAATTGATAAATTGCCGGATAGTTATAAACGTTATTTATCGAATTATTACCGTCGCAGTTTAAAAATTGTCGGCTCGCCGATTCGTTTGCAATTCCAGGAAGGCAGTAACCCGTTTGCCGGTAAACGTAATAAATTAACGCCGAACCAGTTGCGTAAACGTAAACGTTTAATGAAATTCATTAAGAAATCAAAACGTTAGTTGTTTTAAAAGTGCGGTCGAAATTTAAGAATTTTTATAAAGGGAAAAATGAAGCCATAATCTAATTGAAAGACTATACGAATAAAAGAATCTGATATAAAAAATCCCCATTGAGCGGTAATCGCTAATGGGGATTTTCTTTTTCTGAATAATGATGAATAGAAACTAGAACACTTTGTTAAAAGGTTTAATGATAACCTCGCCATAAACGCCGGCATCAACATAAGGATCTTGTTGTGCCCAGGCTTGAGCCTCGGCTAATGAGTCGAATTGAGCGATAACGGTGGAACCTGTTACGCTTTTGCCGTCTTCGCTGGGATTCGGACCGGCGGTGAGCAAACGGCCTTCCGTTTTTAATTGTTCTAAACGGGCTAAATGTTGCGGGCGAACTTCCAGACGTTTTTCAAGTGTGTTTGGTTTATCTTGTGCAAAAATAACGTAGTACATCATTTAGTTTTCCTCTGTAGTGTGGTTGTTGAGTAATGCTAAAGCCTGTTCCAATTCGGGATTGTCTTCTCGCGGTACGGCTCTCGGTTTACCCTCTTTATCAATAGCGACATAAGTAAAAAGCGCTTCGGTTACGCAATGACGATCACGAACGCCATCGTAAACTTTTTTGATCCAAACTTCCACCTTGACTTGCATGGAAGAGCGCCCGATTTTCACTAATTTACCATAGCAACAAACTACATCCCCCACGGAAATAGGGCGTAGGAACGTCATTTTATCTACGCAAACCGTGACCACTCTGCCTTTACCTATTTCTTTGGCTAAAATAGCACCGCCCATATCCATTTGTGACATAATCCAGCCGCCGAATATATCGCCGTTGGCATTGGTGTCGGAAGGCATAGCTAATGTGCGCAGAATCAATGAACCTTCGGGTTCTCTTATTATGTTAGTTTTGTCAGTCATGGTAAAACCTATTTATTTTGATCGTCTTTCGGCAAATAGCGGTAAACATAAATGCCGGTGAATAAGGTTGCAATAAATGTCATAGCGATAATGCCGAAGGATTTGAAATCCACCCAAACTTCTTCCGAACAATATTGGCTGATGTAGATATTAATTAACATACAAAGAATAAAAAAGCCCGCCCAAGCTAAGTTTAACTTATTCCATATTTTTTCCGGCAACTGAATTTCTTTGCCGAGTAATTTTTCTATAAGCGGTTTTTTAAAGCCGTATTGACTGATTAAAAGAATCAATGCAAATAGCGCATATACAATAGTGACTTTCCATTGCAGATATTCCACTTTATTAAAATATGCCGTTAACGTACCAAAGAAAACAACGGCGATTCCCATGATGATTTGCTGTTTTTCAATTTTGCCGTATTTTAATTTTAATATGAGCATTTGGAAGATTGTCGCAATGATTAACGCGATCGCAGCCTCCCGGATGCCGGCTAATTTATAAACTACAAAAAAGAGAATTAAAGGAATGAATTCAAGAAGTTGTTTCATATTATGCCTTTTGGGTAAATAAAATATAGAAGCGGTAAGTCACTACTAAAGTAAATACGCTTAAAAATGAAATTATCAAGGTTGTAATGATATTCAGAAACGTATTATTCGCTAAAAAAGCAACCTGTTGTGCAATAAAGGGTACGATAAAATAAACGAGCAAGCAGTATAAAAATAATGTACTTGTACGTTTATTTCCCAGTTGCCAGGTTTGTTGAAGCGAGGCAAAAATATTTGTTTTGCTGACGGTATAGTGGATAGGCGCAAGACAAAGGCGCACATAGACATAGACGCCGAAAATCATCAATGCGAATCCGATAATGCCGGCTGAAGCGGCCGCCGGATTAATTGCCGCCGGAATAATATTGATTAAACCGCCCATTAACGGTAAGGCAATCAGAATATTCAGAATAATTACTCCGAAAATTAACCCTAATGTTGATTTCGCCGTTTGCATGTAATCGACGGACTGGCGCCGGCTGATTTGGTGAATGCTTAAAATTCCCCAGGTAGAAAGCAATAGAGTAATGAACTGGTTCACTACATATAATAATAAAAAGTTACCGCTTTTTGTACGCGCTGCATCATAGTCGAAAGTTCATTTTTATCAATAGGTTCGTTGATAGCCGTTTCTGTGACTGATTGAAACAGTGATGAACCGAAAATATTCAGTATCAGTGTCACCAGACAAAAAGTAAGCGTCAGCATCAGCGTAAATTTCCGTTGGTTTCTGATGAAATTCCAACTATCCTGCAAAATTTGTTGAAAATTAATTGTCATTTATGAACCTATCAGTTTCCGAATATAAATGAGAATTAGCATTATACCTATTTTGCTGCTAATTTCATAAAAATAGTGAATTTTGATTAATATCAAATTAAATAAAATAAATAAATTTTATAAATTTTGATACTGATCACATTATTTCTAACCTATTATTGGTATATTCATTTTGTCTTAAATAGGCACATTTTTTTTAAGTTTTTTATGTTTTAAGGATACCATTATGAAAAAATTAGCATTAGTTCTAGGAATTTCAGTTGCATTAATAAGCGGTACGGTGATGGCGCATAGTGCCGGTGATGTGCTAATCCGCGCGGGGGGAGCATTAGTTGTTCCTGATGTAGAGAATTCAAATCCGGCATGGAGCGGATTAGATGTGAATTCCAATGCGCAATTGGGGTTAACGGCAACTTATATGGTGACCGATAATATCGGTGTGGAATTATTGGCGGCAACACCTTTTAGTCACGAAATTAAATTGGGTAATACTTTAGTGGGTAAAACAAAGCATTTGCCGCCGAGTTTATATGCTCAATATTATTTCTTGGATAAAAATTCGCCTGTTCGTCCTTATGTTGGTGCCGGTGTGAATTACACCACGTTCTTTGATGAAAAAGAAGTATTAAACGGTGTAACCGACCTTAAATTAAAAGATTCCTGGGGCTTAATCACGAATATCGGGCTTGATATTAATGTGACGGATAATTTCTACGTAAATGCCGCAATGTATTATGCAAAAATTAAGAGTAAGGCGACGTTTAAAGTAGGCGGCGTTGCACAGGAAAATAAAGTTACACTCGATCCGACGATTTTCTTCTTAGGTGTAGGTTACCGTTTCTAAGGGGTTAGCAAAGATTTATTATAAAGAGTCGGACATTTATCCTACGATTATAAACTTGGTTAATAACAGGGCAGTTATCAAATTAACTGCCCTTATTTTTTTAATAGATTTTATCGCTACTTTTTTAAATGAGGATGGCTTAAAGCATTAGCTCACCAATGCTAACATTTCCTGTGCATTGGCCAGTACCGAGTCCGTAATATGTTGACCGCCCAATAATTTGGCTAGGGCTTTGATTCTTTGTTGTGATGAAAGTGCGGTCATTTTTGTTTCAGTTTTGCCTTCAACGGTTGATTTTTCTACCATAAAATGATGATGACCGTTGCAGGCAACCTGAGGTAAATGAGTTACGCACAAGACCTGACAACTATGACCTAACTTACGTAATAATTTGCCTACTACGCTTGCCGTCGCACCACTGATTCCTACATCAATTTCATCGAAAATTAAAGTCGGGATCGCCGTTTTATCCGAAGTCAGTACTTGGATTGCCAATGCGATTCGGGACAGTTCGCCACCTGAGGCAATTTTTGCTAAAGGTTGCGGCGATTGACCCAAGTTGCTTTGCAGATTAAATATGACATTATCCGCTCCGTTTACTGAAATTTTGCTGTAATCTGCAGTCAGATTAATGAAAAATTCCGCATTTTCCATTGCTAATTGTTTGACGGATTTTGTTACCTGTTTAGCCAGTTTTTCCGCACCTTGTCGGCGGCTTTGATGAAGTTTTGTTGCAGATGCCGACATTTTTTCATAAGCCTGTTGTTCTTGAGCTAGCAATTCGTTTTCACTTTCGGAAAAATCCACTAATTGGTTGAGTTCCAATTTTAATTGTTTGTGCAATTGAGTTAATTCTTCCGGTTTTACGTTATGTTTTCGGGCGAGTTGTACCGCCTGATTCATCCGTTGCTCAATTTCCCGTAAAACCTGAGGGTCCTCTTCAATATTGGCGGATAAATGCTGAATTTCGGAAGCCGCTTCCTGTACTTGAATTAGCGCTTCTTGTAATAATGCCTGCGCGTCAACGTAACGGGTGTCTAATTCGGCTAAATCTTCTAAATGCTGAGTCGTGCGATAGAGCAGGCTGTCAACGTTAACGGTCTCGTTTTCAGTTAGAATCTGTAATACGGATTGGGAAAGTTGGGTCAATTGCTCGCTATTGGATAAACGGCGTTGCTCTTCTTCTAATTCCTGATATTCGTTCGGGCGCAAATTAAACTCGTTCAATTCATTTACCTGATATTGCAGAAGTTGTTTTTTTGCTTCGTTTTCGACACATTTCTGATTAAAGGTTTTCACCTGAGATTGCAGTTCTTTCCAATTAAGATAATCCGTTTTCATTTGTTCAAGCAAATGGTTATGGGCACAAAAATTATCTAGCGCCTGTAATTGAAAATCGTTTTTCAACAGCAATTGAGAAGCGTGCTGACCATTGATATGCACAAGATACTGCCCGAATTCTTTTAATTGAGAGGCGGATACCGGCGTATTATTGATAAAAGCTTTGGAGCGCCCGTCCTGATTAACCAAACGGCGTAAAATACATTCTTCGGGATTATCCTGATCCTGCAACTCATGATCCGTTAACCAGCGGGCGGCAGGACTATCCGCTTTTAGTTGGAATGTCGCGCAAACTTCGGCGCGTTCCTGCCCTTCGCGCAGCATTGCCGCTTCAGTGCGTTGACCCAGGCAAAGCCCCAGGGCGTCTATTGCAATAGATTTGCCGGCGCCGGTTTCACCGGTAATAACGGACATGCCTTCGGATAATTCAATATCTAAATGGCGAACAATAGCAAAATTGTTAATTGTGAGTTGAGTCAGCATAGCAATCTCCTTAACTGTATAATTGTCAGTATAATTATGTTTTTTTATACAGTAAAGAGATTATGTAAAGAAAATTAAAATAATTTTTTCAGCCAGCCTAATTTTGAACTTAACACATTGTAATAATTATAATTATGTAAATGAAGTAAGCGCAGTTTATAAGGGCTTTTTTGGATATGAACCACATCATTACAACAAATATCCAGTGCCAACTGGCTGTCGCAACTGATTTCCAGCTGCGGAATATTGTATTCGGCAAAATTAACGGAAATTTTGCTGTTACCGTCAACCACTAAAGGGCGTGAAGATAGCGTATGAGGAAACATCGGCACCAGAGCGATGGCATTGAGTTGCGGAGTGAGAATCGGGCCGCCGGCAGAAAGCGAATAAGCGGTCGAACCTGTGGGAGTAGCGACGATTAAACCGTCGGAACGTTGTGAAAATGCAAATTTATCATCAATATATACATGAAAATCAATCATGTGGGCAATTTTTGCCGGGTGAATAACTAATTCATTAATAGCATTGCCTCTTGCTACGGTTTCACCGTGGCGTTTAACCACCGCTTCTAACAGAAAACGTTCTTCAACAAAAAACTCACCGTTTAAGCAGGCTTCTAATTGTGCGTAAGCGTTTTTAGGATCAATATCCGTTAAAAAACCCAAATTACCACGGTTAATACCGATCAGAGGGGTGTTATATTTGCATAGGATGCGGGCATGGCTCAGCATATTGCCGTCACCACCGATAACTATAGCCAGTTGGGCGTGCTGACCGATTTGATCTAAGGAAGCGAGATGATTTTCCGAAAGATTCAAGGCTTTTCCTATCTCGTTTTCAACTAAAACCTGATAGCCTTGCTCACAAAGCCAATGGAAAATATTTTTGTGCATTTGCAATGTGCTGTCATTTCTCGGGCGACCTACGACACCAACAGTTTTAAAGGTTGATTGTAATGATTTAACGCTATCCTGTGACATATCCATAGAAGTCTTCTTATAAATACTTGAATCAATAAAATTTGCCCTTATATTACACAGAAAAGTGCGGTTGGCAAACATTAACATTTTTTGATCGGTTTGCTACAATGATACGACTAATCTTATTTAAAGCAATAAGCTTATAATTAGACAGGTTTAATTTTTAATGGAGAAAATAATGTCGGAACAAGAAAAAAATCAGGAAAATTTGGAAAATGCGGAAGAATTAACGCAGAAAGCGAATGATACCGAAAATTCTGCCGAGCAAGCTGAACCTGCGGATGAAACCGCATCGGACGCATTGGAAGAGGCGATTGCCCGGGTGCAGGAGCTTGAAGAGCAATTAGCCGAAACCGCGAAAAAAGAACAGGATTTATTGCTTCGTTCGCGTGCCGAGTTAGATAATATGCGCCGTCGGGCCGAGCAAGACGTAGAAAAGGCACATAAATTTGCGTTAGAAAAATTCTCAAAAGATATTTTAAATACGATTGATAATCTTGAACGGGCACTGGCGACACCTGCAAATAAAGAGGATGAAGCGGTCAAATCCTTATTTGACGGCGTTGAACTTACTTTAAAAGAGTTGCTTGCAACCGTAGCGCGTTTTGGCGTAGAGCCCGTGGGAGCAGTGGGCGAAACATTCAATCCTGAATTGCATCAGGCTATTTCTATGCAATCGGCGGAAGGTTTTGAAACCAACCAAATTACCGTCGTATTACAAAAAGGCTATTTATTAAACGGCCGCGTCATTCGCCCCGCAATGGTGATGGTTGCCGCTTAATATTATTTTTAACCGGTTGATTAATAGAAGAAAAGTGCGGTAAATTTTACCGCACTTTTTGTATTTTCTTTTATTTTTATATAGGTTTGTGTTGACCGAATAAGCACTACATCCAGGCATTATTACGAATAATACCCACGGCAATACCTTCAATTTCAAAATTCGGTTGTTCTTTCAGATTAACGACAATCGGTTTGAATTCCTCATTTTCCGCATGGAGATAAACCACATCGCCTTTGCGTTCCAAACGTTTTACGGTTACTTCGTCTTCAATACGAGCGACAATAACCTGTCCGTTTCTCACGTCTTTTGTGCTATGCACCGCCAATAAATCGCCGTCTAGAATGCCGATGTCTTTCATGGATTGTCCGTATACTTTTAATAAGAAGTCCGCCTGAGGTTTGAACATATCCGCATCCACTTTATATGTGCCTTCAATGTGTTGTTCGGCAAGAATCGGCTCACCGGCGGCAACCCGCCCGATTAGCGGCAGGCCTGCATCTTCGTCATTGGCGGATTCCTCCGTATCAACCAATAAACGAATGCCCCGCGAGGTTCCGGAAAGAATTTCGACCACGCCTTTGCGTGCCAAGGCTTTTAAATATTCTTCCGCCGCGTTAGGGGAACGGAAACCCAATTCACGGGAAATTTCTGCACGAGTCGGCGGCATACCTGTCGTTTCAATATGATGTTTCAGAAAATTAAAGACTTCTTGTTGACGGGCGGTAAGCGCTTTGATTGGTTTCATATAAATCCCCTGTTTTTTTGTACAGAATGCTGACATTATATACAGGATATGAAAAGTTGCAATCTTTTTATTTGTGAAGTCGTTACGGGTGCCCTAAATAATACCTGCTGAAAAAATGTGACTTTTATTACAAATCCATTATCTGCGCCTAACTAAATGAAGAAATTATGTTAAAATGCAAGATGTTAATTTAGGTGTAGGGAAATGTATTATGACAAGTCTTTTAAATTTATATCGAAAGGTGCTGGAAGCGCCGTTATCTTTTTTAGTAAAAAATAATCCCATTCCAAGCAATCCCATTGAGGAGTTAAAACTAAACGTCAGCCAACCTATTGTTTATGTTTTGCCTTATACGTCGCAAACCGATTTTGTTATTTTCCGCAAAAACTGTCTCAGCGTAGGCTTGCCGGATCCTATTGAAACCAATGATATTCACGGCAAACAATTACCTCGTTATGTGTTTTTAGACGAAGGTCGGCAGATTTTCAAATCGAAAGGTCCGAAAAAAGAAACGGAGAAAGTTTTTTATAATTATCTCGAATTGCACCGTGCATTCGGCGATTTAGACGTTCAGGTTATTCCCGTTTCGGTCTTGTGGGGGCGTGCGCCGGGCAGAGAAGACAAAGGTAAGCTGCCGCAACTTCGTTTATTGAACGGTATGCAAAAAACCATTGCCGCCATGTGGTTCGGTCGCGATACTTTCGTGCGTTTCTCGCAAGCGGTATCTTTGCGTTATATGGTTACGGAACATGGTGCGGATCAGTCTATCGCACAAAAATTAGCCCGTGTGGCAAAAATGCACTTTGCCAAACAACGTTTTTCCGCAACCGGTCCGCGTTTGCCGAATCGTCAGGCGATGTTTAACAAACTTCTGCAATCGCCGGTTATTTTGAGCGCCATTGCGGATGAAGCAAAAAGCAAAAATATGAGCCGGGAACGGGCTCATCAGGAAGCGGAAAAAATTCTGAAAGAAATAGCCGCAGATGTGAGTTACGAAAATTTACGGGTGTTAGATCGCCTGTTACGTTGGTTATGGAATAAATTATATCAAGGGATCGATATTGAAAATGCGGATCGTGTTCGCCAATTGGCACTGGAAGGACATGAAATCGTTTATGTGCCTTGCCACCGAAGCCATATCGACTATTTATTATTATCTTATGTGCTGTACCATCAAGGTTTGGTTCCGCCCCATATTGCCGCGGGTATCAATTTGAATTTCTGGCCGGCAGGTCCGATTTTCCGTCGTAGCGGTGCATTTTTTATTCGTCGTACCTTTAAAGGAAACCGCTTGTATTCAACCATCTTCCGTGAATATTTGGGTGAGCTTTTCCACCGCGGTTATTCCGTGGAATATTTTATTGAAGGCGGTCGTTCCCGCACCGGGCGTCTATTAACGCCAAAAACCGGAATGATGTCTATGACCTTGCAGGCGTTGCAACAGCGTCAAACCCGGCCGATCACCGTAGTACCCGTCTACATCGGCTATGAACACGTTTTAGAAGTGGATACCTATGCAAAAGAATTACGCGGCGCGGCAAAAGAAAAAGAAAATGCCGGGCTTGTTCTGCGCGTGATTAAAAAACTGCGTAATTTAGGTAAAGGTTATGTGAATTTCGGCGAACCGATCACATTAAGCAATTATTTGAATCAGCATTATCCTGAGTGGAAAAATACCGACGATGAAAAACCGACTTGGTTTAATAAAGCGGTAGACAGCATTTCTAATCAAGTAATGGTGAATATCAATAACGCAGCGGCGGTGAACGCGATGAACTTAACCGGTACCGCACTGCTTTCTTCCCGTCAGCGAGCGTTATCCCGCGAACAATTGCTGGAACAATTGCAAAGTTATCAGGAATTTTTACAAAACGTGCCTTATTCCGATGATGTGATTGTTCCTGCCGAATCGCCGGAAGAAATGCTTAAACATGTGTTAGGTTTAGAACGTGTGGGCGTGTTGGTGGAAAAAGACAGTTTCGGCGAATTAGTCCGTTTGGAACGCAACTCCGCCGTGTTAATGACTTATTACCGCAATAACATTCAGCATTTATTTGCGTTGCCTTCGTTAGTAGCAAGCATTATTCTGCATTATGAAAAAATTCACAACGGCGAATTATTGCATGCGGTACAGCGTATTTATCCGTTCCTGAAAAACGAGCTCTTTATTCATATTGAAAAAGAAGAGTTAACGCTGGTTGTTGAAAAAATTATTGCCGAATTCCACCGCCAAAAGCTGATTGATGTGGACGGCGACGTATTTGGCATTAATGATCGTGGAATCCGCACGCTGCAACTTTGGGCGTCTGCGGTGAGAGAAATTCTGCAACGTTACCGCATTACCATTGCGATTTTGCAATACAAGCCGGATATTGCAAGAAACGCACTGGAAAAAGAAAGCCAATCCGTAGCGCAACGTTTATCCGTCTTGCACGGTATTAATGCGCCGGAATTTTTTGATAAAGCGGTGTTTGCGGAATTTACCGCAAGCTTAAAAGACAACGGTTATTTTGATGAAGCCGGCAATGCGGTGACGGAAAAATTAGATGAACTGGCGGATATTTTAAATCATATTATTTCCGCCGAAGTAAATTTAACGATTAGAAGCGCCATTGAGAAAGCCGAGGAAATGCCGGCTCAGGAATAATGATGAAAGATTCCGCGTTAATTGAGTTATTTTTAAACGAATTATGGCTTGGAAAAGGATTGTCCGATAACACGGTGCAATCTTACCGGTTGGATTTAACCGCATTAAGCCAATGGTTGCAAGGGCAGGGCAAGAGCCTTGAAACCCTTGATTCTTCCGATCTCCAAGCATTTCTCGGCGAACGGGTGGATCAAGGCTATAAAGCGACCAGCACGGCAAGAATGCTCAGCGCTATGCGCAAACTTTTTCAATATTTGTATCAGGAAAGCTATCGTACCGATGATCCCAGCGCTATATTAAGTTCGCCCAAGTTACCGGGTCGTTTGCCTAAATATTTAACCGAGCAACAGGTGGGGGATTTGTTAAATGCGCCAAGTACGGATATTCCGCTGGAATTGCGCGACAAAGCCATGCTTGAACTATTATATGCCACCGGTTTGCGGGTGACCGAACTTGTCACCTTAAGCACGGATAATATCAATCTTGAGCAAGGTGTGGTACGCGTGATTGGCAAAGGTAATAAGGAACGCATTGTACCCATGGGCGAGGAGGCTTCTTATTGGGTCGGGCAGTTTATTCTATACGGGCGCCCCATGCTGCTAAACGGGCAAAGTTCGGATGTTATTTTTCCAAGCAAACGGGCATTGCAAATGACAAGGCAGACTTTCTGGCACCGCATTAAGCATTATGCGATTTTAGCTGATATCGACACCGACAGCCTCTCGCCGCACGTATTGCGCCATGCCTTCGCCACTCATTTGGTGAATCACGGCGCCGATTTGCGAGTGGTGCAAATGTTATTGGGCCACAGCGATTTATCTACCACCCAAATTTATACCCATGTAGCGAAAGAACGGTTGAAACGCCTGCATGAAAAATACCACCCGAGGGGCTAATAAAACAACAAAAGTGCGGTGCAAATTTTCGAATTTTTGGAATAAAATCAGGGATCGTATTCAACAAAAAACTTTCGGTGCCCGATAAAAACGAAAGCAAAAGTGCAAACTGATTTTCCGATTTATAGATTTTCAAAATTTCGTAAATTTGCACCGCACTTTTTATTAAACCGATTTCCGCACATCACGTAAAAAAACTGCTATAATCCCGCGATTTTTATTTAAAACACAGAGTAATTCAATAATGAAAGAACTTTTCGCCACCACAGCCCGTGGTTTTGAAGAATTATTAAAACTAGAACTGAGCTCGCTCGGCGCCACAGAATGTCAGGTGGCGCAAGGCGGCGTGCATTTTATGGCGGACGACGAAACCCAATACCGTGCCTTGTTATGGTCTCGTTTAAGCTCCCGCATTTTACTGCCAATTGTAAAAACAAAAATTTACAGCGATTTAGATTTATATTCCGCCGTAGTGCGCCAAAACTGGCTGGCTTATTTTGATGAGCGCGTACGTTTTTTGGTGGATTTTAACGGCACGAACCGCGAAATCCGCCATACCCAATTTGGCGCAATGCGTGTGAAAGACGGTATCGTCGATTATTTCGAACGTAACGGCAAAGCCCGTCCGAATGTAGATAAGGATTACCCTGATATCCGCATTCATGCTTATTTAAACCGGGATGATTTGGTGCTTTCCCTGGATTTAAGCGGTGAAGCGCTGCATTTGCGCGGTTACCGCGAAGATTCCGGTGCGGCGCCGTTGCGCGAAACCCTTGCCGCCGCAATCGTGTTGCGTTCCGGCTGGAAACAAGGCACGCCTTTGGTTGATCCGATGTGCGGTTCCGGCACCCTGCTTATTGAAGCGGCACAAATGGAAGCCAAAATTGCGCCGCAATTGCACCGTATGCATTGGGGTTTTGATTTTTGGCGGGGACATAATCAGGCAGCCTGGGAAAAAGTCAAGAGAGAAGCGGTTGCTATGGCGGAGGCGGAGTTTAACAAAAATCCGAATCCTCATTTTTACGGCTTCGACCTTGATCACCGCGTGTTACAAAAAGCGCAGCGAAACGCACAAAATGCCGGCGTGGCGCATCTGATTAAATGGAAACAAGGCGATGTAGCGGCGTTAAAAAATCCGACACCGGAAGATAAAGGCACGGTAATCTGCAACCCGCCTTATGGCGAGCGCTTAGGCACAACGCCTGCGTTAATCGCGCTCTATTCGGTATTCGGTCAGCGTTTAAAAGAACAATTCCCGGGTTGGAACGCTTCAATTTTCAGTTCCGAACAGGGATTATTGGATTGCCTGCGAATGCGTTCTCACCGCCAATTTAAGGCGAAAAACGGCCCGCTGGATTGTATTCAGAAAAATTATCAAATTTCCGACCGCACTTTGAGCCCGGAAAATAAAAGTGCGGTGGAAAATGCCGGAGAATTTAAGCCGAACGCGAATGTGGCGACGGATTTTGCCAATCGCTTACAGAAAAACATCAAGAAAATTGAAAAATGGGCGAAGCAAGAGGGGATTGAAGCTTACCGTTTATATGATGCGGATTTGCCCGATTATAATCTGGCGGTAGATCATTACGGTGACCATATCGTGGTGCAGGAATATGCGGCGCCGAAAAATATTGATGAAAATAAAGCGCGCCAGCGCTTATTGGATGCGGTAACCGCTACGCTTGCGGTTACCGGTGTGGAAACCAATAAATTAATTTTAAAAGTGCGTCAAAAGCAAAAGGGCGCCAATCAATATGAAAAACTGGCAAATAAAGGCGAGTATTTCTATGTAAATGAATACGGTGCGAAACTTTGGGTTAACCTGACGGATTATTTAGACACCGGATTATTCCTGGATCACCGTTTGACCCGTCGTATGGTAGGGCAAATGGCAAAAGGTAAAGATTTCCTGAATCTCTTTGCCTATACCGGATCCGCTACGGTTCATGCCGCATTGGGCGGGGCTAAGTCAACCACTACGGTGGATATGTCGAATACTTACCTGAACTGGGCGGAGCAAAATTTGATCCTGAATGAGGCGGACGGCAAACAGCACAAATTAATTCAGGCTGATTGCTTACAATGGCTGGCAAATTGCGCGCAACAATTCGATTTGATTTTTGTTGACCCGCCTACGTTCTCCAATTCCAAACGAATGGAAGACAGCTGGGACGTACAACGAGATCACATCAAGTTAATGGGCAATCTAAAACGAATTTTACGTCCAAACGGTACCATTGTTTTTTCCAACAATAAACGCGGTTTCAAAATGGATTTTGAAGGTTTAACCCGACTCGGTTTAAAAGCCGAAGAAATTTCCGCCAAAACGCTACCCTTGGATTTCGAACGGAACAAACAAATCCATAATTGCTGGATTGTGGAGTTTGTTTAAGATTTAAGAAAATTAGTTGATTGGAGTATTGTTACGGATGCCTGGCATGGTGTCCGTAATATATGCTGATTACAATATAATTTTTTACGTAGCAACCGTCTGTATTCCCCTTTCCTCTGAAGGTTAAAATTCCAATCAATATTATTGCGGGTTGAATAATATAATTAGTGTAGTACCGAGCATATTTTTTAGAAATATTTCTTAATTTGTAAGGTAAAATAGCTTTTCCATAAGCGGCTCAACATTTTCTCAATAAATCATTGTAAAACCTGACATTTCTTTACTTTCATTTACATAATAAAGTTTTTATATAAAACTTTGAGATTATCCGATTTCAAAACGGAATAATTATGTTAAATATATAATTAACTAATTGATATATAAAACCTTTTGTAGTTATAGTTAAAAGCTACATAAATTGTATATTTTTTGTTTTTTTGCTTATTATTTGTTTGCTCTGATTGGTTAATTATTAGATAATATGCATGAATATTTTTGTTGTATTTATAGGGTTATGCAACACTTTTGAGTACACATCTATTTTTTTATTTTTAAGGTAACTATATGAATCATATTTATAAGGTTGTTTGGAGTAAAACCACTAATTCTCTTGTTGTGGTATCTGAATTAGCAAGCAGTCAAGGAAAAGCCGCATCTGTGGTTTCAAAGGGGTATAAGCTTTCTTCCGTTTTCAAAAAATCATTTCAATTAACCGCACTTTCGGCTTTGTTAATAAGTGTGATGCCTGCAGCTCAGGCTGCAATAGCTGTTGGCGCTTCAACGGTTACTAACTGGAATGGTGCAGTTTCAGTATCTCTTAATGGTGCAAGTGCTACAGGCGCAAGTGTACCATATAACTATCATACACCGAATAACGAGAATTATCCGGATCAGGGAAATAACTCGAATAGTTCTAATATTTATTCCGGAACTTTAAGTGCTGCACAAAGCATCGCTATTGGTATAAATGCAACTTCACAAAGCGGTTCCATCGCATTAGGCGATAATTCAAGAGCAACAGGCGGTTTATCTCTCGCTTTAGGTGCTTTTTCTCAAACAAACCAGGCAGGTGCAATCGCATTAGGCACATCGGCATTAGCCTCAGGGTTTAATTCATTTGCAACCATGCGCCAAGCGGCGGCAACGGCGGATTTTGCTATTGCAATGGGTACTGCGGCAAATGCCAATGCTACTAATAGTATTGCAATGGGCTCCTCCGCTTTGGCTTTAGGTAATCAGTCTATTGCGATTGGTAGTGCTGCAATGGAGAAAAAAGTTGGTAGCGCTGGCGGCGAAAGTTATAGAACCGATTATGTTGGTACAACTAACACCAAAGCTCAGGGTGACAGAACTATTGCTTTCGGGGTCAACACTTCTACTACCTCAAATGATTCAATTGCAATTGGTTCTAATTCAAAAACAAACTCTGGTACGGGGGCAATTGCTATCGGTTGGTGTTCATCCACAAGTTATCAAGATTCTGTTGCAATCGGTTCAAATGCAACGGCAAATGGCGGTTACAGTTTAGCTTTAGGTTATAATGCAACTTCAACCAACCTTACTTCTATTAGTATTGGTTGGAATGCTGCCGCTTCAAATACTGGGGGTGGTCATTCACAAGGTGCTGTTGCTATCGGTCCTAAAACTACTGCCCTGGGTAATCAATCTGTTGTATTGGGTGCTTCAGCTTCTGCTGTAGAGCAAGCAACAGCTATTGGTAATGACTCTAAAGCTAATGGCTTTGGTTCCATTGTTATTGGTGGTGATGATACCGGTTATAGTCGCAATCCTAATTCGGATCCTTATACCCCGACAGCATTAGGTGGAGAACGTATTGGATATTTAGCTAATACGGCAACTGGCGATAATTCAAACTACCGTAGTTCTCTTTCTTCTGGAATAGGTTCCGTAGTTGTTGGTGTACATGGTCAAGCATTGAGTAACGGTTCCACCGCAATCGGTGTATATTCAACTGCCGGTGATAATGGAATCACTTTTACTAATGATACAACTAGTACCACTGCAATTGAAGCGACTGCAATCGGTGCGCTATCTCGTGCAAAAAGCATCAGATCTTCAGCTATTGGTTATAGTGCCGAAGCATTAGGTAACTATTCAACTGTTGTAGGTGCTAATTCCACTGCTAATGGTACGAGTTCACTCGCTTTGGGTCATAATTCCACCGCATATTCTACTTATTCTTTAGCTGCCGGCTATAACGCTTCAGCCAATCTTAGCAATTCAACTGCAATTGGTTCTTCATCTAATGCTAGCGGTTTAAACGCCATTGCTTTAGGTACAGGGGCGCAAGCTTTAAATACAAACACTATTTCTATTGGTACCGGCAATATCGTTTCAGGTGAAAATTCGGGAGCGATTGGTGATCCTAATAATATCACGGGATCAAATTCTTATGCGCTCGGTAATAATAACGTAATTTATGCAAATAATAGTTTTGCTGTAGGTAATTCAATTTATATTTCTGATACGGCACAAAATACCTTAGCCTTTGGTACAAACATTTCCGTACCAACCTCTACTAAGACAAATAATACTTTAATCGGTACATCGGCAAAAATTCAAGGTGGTGAAAGCAGTATTGCTTTCGGTACAAATGCTACGGTAAGTAATAGTGTGCAAAGCAGTGCTATTGCTATTGGTAACCAAAGTAAGGTAGAGGCCGCAGTTGGCGGTATCGCTATTGGTAACGGTTCCACTATTAGTTCTTCTGCAAATAATGGCTCTATTGCACTTGGTCAAAAAACAAATGTAACCGGTGTTAGTTCGATTGCTTTAGGTAACAATGCTAGTGTGACGGGTACTCAGCAAGGGTCTGTTGCTATCGGTAATAATACAAATGTGACAAATACAGGGCAAGGCACGGTAGCGGTAGGTTCAGATACTAATGTAACGGTTGGTAATGCGGTTGCAATCGGTGATCATGTCAATGTGAAAGGGCAACGCTCCATCGCTATCGGTTCGTCAAGTAATGTTGCGGAAGGTGTGGTTAATGCGACAACTATCGGTACCGGAAGTAACGTAACACAAAATGACGGTACGGCCGTAGGTTATAACGCAATAGTATCTAACTACAATGGTCTTGCATTAGGCGCTAATGCAACATCTACTGCTCAAAGAGCGGTAGCATTAGGGGCTGATAGTGTTGCCGGCAGAGAAGGTTGGGATCAGGCTGCATATGATCCTTACATTCCGGCAAATGCTAATACTTCCCAAAGTGCGGCGATTACAGCAACAAAAGCAACTAATAATTATGGTGCGGTAAGTGTGGGTTCAGACACAGTTAAGCGCCAAATCATTAATGTAGCGGCAGGTTCTGCTGATTCCGATGCGGTAAACGTTGCGCAATTAAAAGCGGCAATTGGTTCTGTAAATACTTCTTGGAATATTCAAGAAAACGGTACGCAAAAAGACATTGTTAATGCTGGTGATAACGTAAGTTTTGCTAATGGTACAGGTACCACCGCAAATGTAAGCGTAGATTCAACCGGTAAAACTTCAACTGTCAAATATTCTGTTAATAAGTCTGGCTTAAGTGTTGCTACGGACGGTACTGTTACAGCAGCAGCAAACGGTGATAATTTTGCAACAGCAGAACAGGTTGCCAAAGCGATCAATGATTCTGAAAAAACGACAACAGTGGAGAAAGGTTCGGATAAAGTGTCTGTAACAGGTACTACAACGGGAACTAAAACCAATTATGTTGTTGATTTAAGTAATGCGGCTAAATCGTCACTCGATAAAGCGGACAGCGCGCTTCAAAGCTGGACAGCGCAAGTAAACGGTGCTAATGCGAAAGTGGTTAACCAAACCAATAATACGGTTAACTTTGTAAACGGTACCAATACAATTGTCAAAGCGGATGCAAACGGCAATATCAGTGTCTCTACGGCGGATAATGTCACCTTTAATACGGTGAACGCAAGTAGCTTTAATGCAGGTAATATCAGTATCGGTACAAACGGTATCAATGCGGGTAATACAACCATTACTAATGTTGCAAATGGTATAAATGCAAGTGATGCAGTGAATGTAAGTCAGTTAAACGCTACCAATGCGAATGTGACCAACAACACGCAAAATATCACGAAAAATGCGGCGGATATTCAAAGCACTAAGGACGGCTTAAATGCCACCAATGCCACGGTAGCGGGTAATACGGCAAATATCACCAATAATACGAATGCGATTGCCAACAACACGGCGGCGATCAACAAAGGTATTAACTTCGGTAACGGCACGACAGATAATAATTTTGCCTTAGGGGATACTATTAATGTCACTTCGGATAGCAATATTGTTGTGAATACTGAAGACGATGGAGTGAAATTATCTTTAGCAGATAATGTCACTGTGGGTAATGTGACTGTGAACAATACCTTCAAAGCGGGCGATGTGACTATTAATAGCACGGGTATTGATGCGGGTAATCATGCCATTACCAATGTGGCAAATGGTACCCAAGACAGTGACGCGGTGAATTTAAGTCAGTTAAACGCTACCAATGCGAACGTGACCAACAACACGCAAAACATTACTAACAACACAGCGGCGATAGCCAATAATACGGCAAATATTAGCAATAATACCAATGCGATAGCCAACAATACGCAAAATATCACGAAAAATGCGGCGGATATTCAAAGCACTAAGGACGGCTTAAATGCCACCAATGCCACGGTAGCGGGTAATACGGCAAATATCACCAACAATACGAATGCGATTGCCAACAACACGGCGGCGATCAACAAAGGTATTAACTTCGGTAACGGTACGACAGATAATAATTTTGCTTTAGGCAGCACCATCAATGTGACTTCCGACAGTAATATCGAAGTAAGCACTGTTGCGGACGGCGTGAAACTAGCCTTAGCGAGCAGTATTGCGGTGGATAATGTAACGGTAAACGACACCTTCAAAGCAGGCGATGTGACTATTAATAGCACAGGTATTGACGCGGGTAATCATACCATTACCAATGTAGTCAAAGGCGTAAATGCTACCGATGCGGTGAACTTAAGTCAATTAAACGCCGGCAAATCGTCGGTAGAAGCGGGTGATAACGTAGCGGTGACATCAACCAGTGACGCGAACGGCACGGTTTACACAGTGAACGCGAATATCTCAACAGTGAGTAACGGTTCGGATAAGGTGACCGTTACCTCAAGCAGTACGGGTAACCACACAACCAACTACGCAGTGGACTTAAGTGAAGCGGCGAAAGCATCGTTAGAAAAAGCGGACAGTGCGTTACAAAGCTTAACTACTAGTGCGGATGGAACGAAGGCGCAAACCTTAGATAAAGATAATAGCAATGCTAACTTTATCTCGGGTAGCAACATCCGGTTAACGCCATCTGCGGACGGCATTACGATTGCAACAGCGGAAAACGTGACCTTCACAAATGTGAATACCACAAATTTCAAAGCGGGCGATGTGACTATTAATAGCACGGGTATTGATGCGGGTAACCATACCATTACCAATGTGGCCAATGGTACCCAAGACAGTGACGCGGTGAATTTAAGTCAGTTAAACGCTACCAATGCGAACGTGACCAACAACACGCAGAACATTACTAACAACACAGCGGCGATAGCCAATAATACGGCAAATATTAGCAATAATACCAATGCGATAGCCAACAATACGCAAAATATCACGAAAAATGCGGCGGATATTCAAAGCACTAAGGACGGCTTAAATGCCACCAATGCCACGGTAGCGGGTAATACGGCAAATATCACCAATAATACGAATGCGATTGCCAGCAACACGGCGACGATCAACAAAGGTATTAACTTCGGTAACGGCACGACAGCCAATAATTTTGCTTTAGGCAGCACCATCAATGTGACTTCCGACAGTAATATCGAAGTAAGCACTGTTGCGGACGGCGTGAAACTAGCCTTAGCGAGCAGTATTGCGGTGGATAATTTAACGGCAAATAACAGTGTTAAAGTCGGTAATGTGGCATTGACTCAAGCGGGTATCAATGCGGGTAACCATGCCATTACTAATGTGACGAATGGTACTAATGCGACGGATGCGGTGAACTTAAGTCAATTAAACGCCGGCAAATCGTCGGTAGAAGCGGGTGATAACGTAGCGGTGACATCAACCAGTGGCGCGAACGGTACGGTTTACACAGTGAACGCGAATACCTCAACGGTGAGTAACGGTTCGGATAAAATTACCGTCACTCAAACGGATGCGGGAAACCATACCAGCAACTACGCGGTGGATTTAAGCGAGGCAGCGAAAAGTTCACTGAATAAGGCGGACAGTGCCTTACAAAGCTGGACGGCGCAAGTAAACGGCGCAGACGCGAAAGTGGTTAACCAAACCAACAATACGGTCAATTTTGTCAACGGTACTAACACCATTGTAAAAGCGGATGCGAACGGCAATATCAGTGTCTCTACGGCAGATAATGTCACCTTTAATACAGTGAATGCCAGCACCTTCAATGCCGGTAATGTCAGTATCAGCAATAGCGGTATCAATGCGGGTAATACAACCATTACTAATGTTGCAAATGGTACAAATGCAAGTGACGCGGTGAATTTAAGTCAGTTAAATGCCACCAATGCGAACGTGACTAACAACACTAATAACATTGCCAATAACACGAAAAACATCACAAATGTAACGAACTTGGTCAATCAAGGTTTCAATATTGGTGCGGATAACGGTACGGACGACAACGTTAAATTAGGCGAAAAAGTTGACTTTAACGGCGACGGCAATATTGTAACAACCGTAACGAATAACGCGATTGCGTTTGCGTTAAGTAACACGTTGAACTTAACGGACGCGGGTTCGGTAACTATGGGTGATACGGTCGTGAATGGTAGCGGTATGATTATCAATAACGGCTCAACCAACAATCAAACCGTAAGCTTAACGAAAGACGGCTTAAATAATGGTGGTAACACCATTACTAACGTGGCAAACGGTAGCAATGCGACGGATGCGGTGAACTTAAGTCAATTAAACGCCGGCAAATCGTCGGTAGAAGCGGGTGATAACGTAGCGGTGACATCAACCAGTGACGCGAACGGCACGGTTTACACAGTGAACGCGAATACCTCAACGGTGAGTAACGGTTCGGATAAAATTACCGTCACTCAAACGGATGCGGGAAACCATACCAGCAACTACGCGGTGGACTTAAGCGACGCGACGAAAGCGTCATTAGACAAAGCGGACAACGCATTACAAAGCTGGACGGCGCAAGTAAACGGTGCAGACGCGAAAGTAGTTAACCAAACCAACAATACGGTCAATTTTGTCAACGGTACTAACACCATTGTAAAAGCGGACGCAAACGGCAATATCAGTGTCTCTACGGCGGATAATGTGACCTTTAATACGGTGAACGCAAGTAGCTTTAATGCAGGTAATATCAGTATCGGTACAAACGGTATCAATGCGGGTAATACAACAATTACTAATGTTGCAAATGGTACAAATGCAAGTGACGCGGTGAATGTAAGTCAGTTAAACGCCACCAATGCGAACGTGACTAACAACACGCAAAATATCACGAAAAATGCGGCGGATATTCAAAGCACTAAGGACGGCTTAAATGCCACCAATGCCACGGTAGCGGGTAATACGGCAAATATCACCAACAATACGAATGCGATTGCCAACAACACGGCGGAGATCAACAAAGGTATTAACTTCGGTAACGGTACGACAGATAATAATTTTGCCTTAGGGGATACTATTAATGTCACTTCGGATAGCAATATTGTTGTGAATACTGAAGACGATGGAGTGAAATTATCTTTAGCAGATAATGTCACTGTGGGTAATGTGACTGTGAACAATACCTTCAAAGCGGGCGATGTGACTATTAATAGCACGGGTATTGATGCGGGTAATCATGCCATTACCAATGTGGCCAATGGTACCCAAGACAGTGACGCGGTGAATTTAAGTCAGTTAAACGCTACCAATGCGAACGTGACCAACAACACGCAGAACATTACTAACAACACAGCGGCGATAGCCAATAATACGGCAAATATTAGCAATAATACCAATGCGATAGCCAACAATACGCAAAATATCACGAAAAATGCGGCGGATATTCAAAGCACTAAGGACGGCTTAAATGCCACCAATGCCACGGTAGCGGGTAATACGGCAAATATCACCAATAATACGAATGCGATTGCCAACAACACGGCGGCGATCAACAAAGGTATTAACTTCGGTAACGGCACGACAGCCAATAATTTTGCTTTAGGCAGCACGATTAATGTGACTTCCGACAGTAATATCGAAGTAAGCACTGTTGCGGACGGTGTGAAACTAGCCTTAGCGAGCAGTATCGCGGTGAATAATGTAACGGTAAACGACACCTTCAAAGCAGGCGATGTGACTATTAATAGCACAGGTATTGACGCGGGTAATCATACCATTACCAATGTAGTCAAAGGCGTAAATGCTACCGATGCGGTGAACTTAAGTCAATTAAACGCCGGCAAATCGTCGGTAGAAGCGGGTGATAACGTAGCGGTGACATCAACCAGTGACGCGAACGGCACGGTTTACACAGTGAACGCGAATATCTCAACAGTGAGTAACGGTTCGGATAAGGTGACCGTTACCTCAAGCAGTACGGGTAACCACACAACCAACTACGCAGTGGACTTAAGTGAAGCGGCGAAAGCATCGTTAGAAAAAGCGGACAGTGCGTTACAAAGCTTAACTACTAGTGCGGATGGAACGAAGGCGCAAACCTTAGATAAAGATAATAGCAATGCTAACTTTATCTCGGGTAGCAACATCCGGTTAACGCCATCTGCGGACGGCATTACGATTGCAACAGCGGAAAACGTGACCTTCACAAATGTGAATACCACAAATTTCAAAGCGGGCGATGTGACTATCAATAGCACAGGTATTGATGCGGGTAACCACACCATTACCAATGTGGCAGCGGGTACTAATAAAACCGATGCGGTGAACTTAGGTCAATTAGAGCAATTTATTGGAGATAACTCTTACAACTGGAACCTATCGGATGGTACGAACAACAGTGCGGTAGCGGATAACAGCACGGTAGCGATTGAAGGTTCAGCGAACGGAGATAGCGCGAATACAAGCGGTATCGTAACAATGTTAGACGGTACCAATGTGTCAGTGGATTTAAGCGATAAAGCGAAAGAGTCATTAGACAAAGCGGACAGCGCCTTACAAAGCTGGACGGCGCAAGTAAACGGCACAGATGCGAAAGTGGTTAACCAAACCAATAATACTGTTAACTTTGTCAACGGTACCAACACAATTGTCAAGGCGGACGCAAACGGCAATATCAGTGTCTCTACGGCGGATAATGTAACGTTCAACACGGTGAACGCGACCACCTTTAATGCCGGTAATGTCAGTATCAGCAATAACGGTATCAATGCGGGTAATACAACCATTACTAATGTTGCAAATGGTACAAATGCAAGTGATGCGGTGAATGTAAGTCAGTTAAACGCCACCAATGCGAATGTGACGAATAACACGAAAAACATCACAAATGTAACGAACTTGGTCAATCAAGGTTTCAATATTGGTGCGGATAACGGTGCGGACGACAACGTTAAATTAGGCGAAAAAGTTGACTTTAACGGCGACGGCAATATTGTGACAACCGTAACGAATAACGCGATTGCGTTTGCGTTAAGTAACACGTTGAACTTAACGGACGCGGGTTCGGTGACTATGGGTGATACGGTAGTGAACAGTACCGGTATGATCATCAATAATGGTTCAACCGACAATCAAACCGTAAGCTTAACGAAAGACGGCTTAAATAATGGCGGTAACACCATTACCGGCGTGGCAAACGGTAGCAATGCGACGGATGCGGTGAACTTAAGTCAGTTAAACGCCGGCAAATCGTCGGTAGAAGCGGGTGATAACGTAGCGGTGACATCAACCAGTGACGCGAACGGCACGGTTTACACAGTGAACGCGAATACCTCAACGGTGAGTAACGGTTCGGATAAAATTACCGTCACTCAAACGGATGCGGGTAACCATACCAGCAACTATGCGGTGGACTTAAGCGATGCGGCGAAAGCGTCATTAGACAAAGCGGACAACGCATTACAAAGCTGGACGGCGCAAGTAAACGGTGCAGACGCGAAAGTAGTTAACCAAACCAACAATACGGTCAATTTTGTCAACGGTACTAACACCATTGTAAAAGCGGATGCAAACGGCAATATCAGTGTCTCTACGGCAGATAATGTCACCTTTAATACAGTGAATGCCAGCACCTTCAATGCCGGTGACGTAAGTTTCAACACAAGCGGTATCAATGCGGGTAACCATACCATTACTAATGTAGCGAATGGTAGTAATGCTAGCGATGCAGTTAATGTAGCACAGTTAGAAGCCAATACTACCCGTTATTATTCCGTAAACTCGACTGTTGCAGGTAACAGAAATAATGATGGAGCAACAGGAATAAATGCAATGGCAGCAGGTGCTAATGCAGTGGCTTCCGGTGATAATGCGACGGCAATCGGTCAAGGTACGAAGGCAAACAGTGCGGCGGCGATTGCTATTGGTAACAATGCAAATGCGACATCAAGCCGAAATGACAGTGTTATCGCTATCGGTAATA
Organism: [Mannheimia] succiniciproducens MBEL55E; assembly: GCF_000007745.1. GTDB lineage: Bacteria > Pseudomonadota > Gammaproteobacteria > Enterobacterales > Pasteurellaceae > Basfia > Basfia succiniciproducens. Next base: position 712,684 of record NC_006300.1, read on the forward strand.
ACGCTCAATCAACCGGATCTTACAGTATTGCTGTAGGTACGAATTCAGTGGCTAACCATACCTGGTCAATGGCAATGGGTATTTCAGCCAAGGCTATTGATGATTATGCAACAGCCTTAGGCTCTAGCGCGCAAGCAACTTCACAGTGGACGACAGCCCTTGGTGCGGGAGCAAATGCAACAGGATCGGCTGCAACAGCGGTAGGTTCGAATACGACGGCTACGGCGGGTGGCGCAACAGTTGTCGGATATAACTCTAGCGTGACCGGTGCGAATACAACAGCATTAGGCAATAATATTAATGTGGATACGGAAGGTTCGGTTGTATTGGGTAATGGTTCTACTGCCGCAAGTGCTACTACAGAAACTACGGCGACAGTTAATAATCTGACATATTCCGGATTTGCTGGTGCGGATAATGTTGCTACAGGTGATTATGTAAGTGTTGGTTCGGTAGGTGAAGAGCGTCAAATCAAAAATGTGGCAGCGGGTAATGTTTCTGCAACTTCAACAGATGCCATCAACGGTAGCCAACTTTATGCTACTCAAAATGTAATTGGTAATGTAGCGAATTCCGTAGTGAATAACTTCGGTGGTAATGCAACTGTTGATCAAAACGGTAACATCACATTTACTGACATTGGCGGTACGGGTGCAAATACTATTCACGATGCAATCCAGAATGTTTCTAATGTAGCTAATATGGGTTGGAATGTACAAGCAAACGGTGACACGGCAACTAAAGTGGCTCCGGGCAATACCGTACAATTTATCAATGGTCAAAACATCGAAATTGACCGTGACGGTACAAATATTACGGTTGCAACCGCGGATAACGTAACCTTTACCAATGTTAATACTACTGCATTGACTGCGGGTCCGGTGACCATTAATAGCACGGGTATTGATGCGGGTAATCATACCATTACCAACGTAGCTGCGGGTACGAATGCCACCGATGCGGTAAACCTGGCTCAGTTAGAAAGCTATGTGGGTGATAATTCTTATAACTGGAATCTTTCTGACGGTACCAACAATAATGCGGTAGCGGATAACAGTACGGTAACGATTACAGGTTCGGCGAATGGGGACGGTGCAAATACCTCTGGTATTGTGACTGAACTTAACGGTACCAATGTATCTGTGGATTTAAGCAATAAAACCAAAGCCGATATTCAACAGGGTGTTGATGCCAATACTACGGTGAATACTAAAGGTATTACCTTTGCGGCGGACAGCGGTACGGCAACAGAGCGCAAACTGGGTGAAACCCTGGCTATTAACGGTGACGGGGATTTAATCAATACCACCGTGTCGGCAGGCAAAGTAGAAGTCGCGGCATCCGATAAATTGAAAGGCGCGGTGAACAATGCCACAACGGCGCTGCAAAGCTGGACGGCGCAAGTAAACGGCACAGATGCGAAAGTAGTTGATCAAACCAACAACACAGTAAACTTTGTTGACGGTAGCAATATCAACATTACTAACAATAACGGCACCATTAAAGTGGCGACGACGGATAACGTAACGTTCAACACGGTAAACGCTAGTACCTTCAATGCCGGTGGCGTCAGTATCAGCAATAGCGGTATCAATGCGGGTAATACAACAATTACCAATGTGGCCAACGGTACCCAAGACAGTGACGCGGTGAATTTAAGTCAGTTAAACGCAACCAATGCGAACGTGACTAACAACACTAATAACATTGCCAATAATACGGCAAATATCACCAACAATACGAATGCGATTGCCAGCAACACGGTGGCGATCAACAAAGGTATTAACTTCGGTAACGGTACGACAGCCAATAATTTTGCTTTAGGCAGCACCATTAATGTGACTTCCGACAGTAATATCGTGGTGAATACCACAAATGCCGGTGTACAACTTGGTTTGGCGGACAATATTGCGGTAGACAATGTAACGGTAAACAACACCTTCAAAGCCGGTGATGTAACCATCAATAATAACGGTATTGATGCGGGTAACCACGCCATTACTAATGTGACGAATGGTACTAATGCGACGGATGCGGTGAATGTAAGCCAATTAAACGCCAGCAAAACATCAATCGTAGAAGGTAACAACGTTAACGTAACCGCTAAGACTGACACAAATGGGACGGTTTACACAGTGAACGCGAATACCTCAACGGTGAGTAACGGTTCGGATAAAATTACTGTCACTCAAACGGATGCGGGTAACCATACCAGCAACTATGCGGTGGACTTAAGCGATGCGGCAAAAGCATCATTAGACAAAGCGGACAGTGCGTTACAAAGCTTAACCACTAGTGCGGATGGAGCGAAGGCGCAAACCTTAGATAAAGATAATAGCAATGCGAACTTTATCTCGGGTAGCAACATCCGGTTAACGCCATCTGCGGACGGCATTACGATTGCAACAGCGGAAAACGTGACCTTCACGAATGTGAATACCACGAATTTCAAAGCGGGCGATGTGACTATCAATAGCACAGGTATTGATGCGGGTAACCACACCATTACCAATGTAGCCAAAGGGGTAAATGCCACCGATGCGGTAAACCTGGCTCAGTTAGAAAGCTATGTCGGTGATAATTCCTATAACTGGAATCTTTCTGACGGTACTAACAATAATGCGGTAGCGGATAACAGCACCGTAACGATTACAGGTTCGGCGAATGGGGACAGTGCCAATACCAGCGGTATTGTGACTGAACTTAACGGTACCAATGTATCTGTGGATTTAAGCAATAAAACCAAAGCCGATATTCAACAGGGCGTTGATGCCAATACTACGGTGAATACTAAAGGTATTACCTTTGCGGCGGACAGCGGTACGGCAACAGAGCGCAAACTGGGTGAAACCCTGGCTATTAACGGTGACGGGGATTTAATCAATACCACCGTGTCGGCAGGCAAAGTAGAAGTCGCGGCATCCGATAAATTGAAAGACGCGGTGAACAATGCCACAACGGCGCTTCAAAGCTGGACGGCGCAAGTAAACGGCGCAGACGCGAAAGTAGTTAACCAAACCAACAATACGGTTAACTTTGTAAACGGTACTAACACCATTGTAAAAGCGGATGCAAACGGCAATATCAGTGTCTCTACGGCAGATAATGTCACCTTTAATACAGTGAATGCCAGCACCTTCAATGCCGGTGGCGTCAGTATCAGCAATAGCGGTATCAATGCGGGTAATACAACCATTACTAATGTTGCAAATGGTACAAATGCAAGTGACGCGGTGAATTTAAGTCAGTTAAATGCCACCAATGCGAACGTGACTAACAACACTAATAACATTGCCAATAACACGAAAAACATCACAAATGTAACGAACTTGGTCAATCAAGGTTTCAATATTGGTGCGGATAACGGTACGGACGACAACGTTAAATTAGGCGAAAAAGTTGACTTTAACGGCGACGGCAATATTGTAACAACCGTAACGAATAACGCGATTGCGTTTGCGTTAAGTAACACGTTGAACTTAACGGACGCGGGTTCGGTAACTATGGGTGATACGGTCGTGAATGGTAGCGGTATGATTATCAATAACGGCTCAACCAACAATCAAACCGTAAGCTTAACGAAAGACGGCTTAAATAATGGTGGTAACACCATTACTAACGTGGCAAACGGTAGCAATGCGACGGATGCGGTGAACTTAAGTCAATTAAACGCCGGCAAATCGTCGGTAGAAGCGGGTGATAACGTAGCGGTGACATCAACCAGTGACGCGAACGGCACGGTTTACACAGTGAACGCGAATACCTCAACGGTGAGTAACGGTTCGGATAAAATTACCGTCACTCAAACGGATGCGGGAAACCATACCAGCAACTACGCGGTGGACTTAAGCGACGCGACGAAAGCGTCATTAGACAAAGCGGACAACGCATTACAAAGCTGGACGGCGCAAGTAAACGGTGCAGACGCGAAAGTAGTTAACCAAACCAACAATACGGTCAATTTTGTCAACGGTACTAACACCATTGTAAAAGCGGATGCGAACGGCAATATCAGTGTCTCTACGGCGGATAATGTAACCTTTAATACAGTGAATGCCAGCACCTTCAATGCCGGTAATGTCAGTATCAGCAATAGCGGTATCAATGCGGGTGATACAACCATTACCAATGTGGCGGCGGGTAATGTTTCTGCAACTTCAACAGATGCCATCAACGGTAGCCAACTTTATGCTACTCAAAATGTAATTGGTAATGTAGCGAATTCCGTAGTGAATAACTTCGGTGGTAATGCAACTGTTGATCAAAACGGTAACATCACATTTACTGACATTGGCGGTACGGGTGCAAATACTATTCACGATGCAATCCAGAATGTTTCTAATGTAGCTAATATGGGTTGGAACGTACAAGCAAACGGTGACACAGCAACTAAAGTGGTTCCGGGAGGTACCGTACAATTTATCAATGGTCAAAACATCGAAATTAGCCGTAATGGTACAAATATTACGGTTGCAACCGCAGATAACGTAACCTTTAACAATGTTAATACCACTACATTGACTGCGGGTCCGGTGACTATTAATAATAGTGGCATTGATGCAGGCGCTACTCAAATTAAAAATGTGGCAGCGGGTACTGAGGATACAGATGCGGTTAACTATAAGCAATTAAAAGACGCGGTAAGTAATAGCAGCACAACTTGGAATCTTACCGATAATAATGACACGGCTAATTCTACAACTGTTGGTAATGACAGTACGGTAAGTTTTAATAACGGTACTAATACAGTTGCAGTTGTAAATGGTACTAATGTGTCTTACAGCTTAGCTGATAATATTGCTTTAACTAATAACGGTTCAGTAACGGTTGGTAACACAATGGTGGATAATACGGGTATTTCTGTTGGTGATAATGTTACTGTAACGAATACCGGCTTTGTGGCAGGCAATGTAACTGTAAAACAAGACGGTATTAACGCCGGTGGTAATAAGATTACCGGTGTAGCGGATGGTGATATTTCCGCTAACAGTACGGATGCCGTTAACGGCGGTCAGTTGTATAATGTTATTCAAAATGCAACAGCGGGTGTGAAAACCGAAGTGGAAGCAGGCAAGAATATTGTCGTGACCAACTCGACGGGAGCTAACGGTCAAACCGTTTATACCGTCGAAACGGCGAAAGAGGTTGATTTTGATAAAGTAACCGTCGGAAATGTAACCATTAATAAAGATACGAATAAAGTATCTGGTATTGCAAATGGCGATATTTCGGCAACTAGTTCCGATGCAATTAACGGCTCGCAACTTTATACCGCAAACCAAAATGTTGCTGACCATTTAGGCGGCGGTTCAAAAGTTGATGAAAACGGTAATGTTACGGCACCTACTTATACGGTAGTAACAAATCCGTCAACTAATGCGACAACGACGGCAAATAATGTTGGCGATGCGATTAACGGTTTAAATACGGCGATCAGCAAACCTCTTACATTTGCTGCGGACTCAGGTTCTAATTCCGAAATGAGATTGGGTTCAACCGTCAGCATTAAAGGCGGCGTATCCGATAGTACTAAATTGTCAGATAATAATATCGGCGTAGTATCTGACGGTAAGGGTAATTTAACCGTTAAATTGGCGAAAGATATTAGCGGATTAAATTCCGTTACTACCGGTGATACAACCATGAATTCTGAGGGTATTACTATTAAGAACGGCGCGGCGGGTAGCTCTGTGAGCTTAACTAAGAACGGTCTGAATAATGGTGGTAACCGTATCACTAATGTCGCACCGGGCGAAGTAAGTCAAGACAGTACCGATGCGGTGAACGGTAGCCAATTACACGCGACAAACCAACAGGTCGTACGTAATGCACAAGCGATCAACCAAGTAGCGAACCATGTTAATAAAGTGGATCGTAACTTACGTGCGGGTATTGCGGGTGCAATGGCGGCCGGCGGTTTATACCATGCAACCCTTCCGGGTAAATCCATGGTTGCTGCCGGTGTGGGTACATACCGTGGTGAAAGTGCGATTGCGGTAGGTTATTCACGCTTGTCCGATAACGGTAAACTCGGTGTGAAATTCTCCGTAAACGGCAATACTCGTGGTGATACGGGAGCTGCTGCAAGCGTGGGTTACCAATGGTAATAAAGAATTGACCGTATAAAAGTGCGGTCGGTTTTTGCCGAATTTTATAAATGAGAATCCTTGTCGGTGTACAGCCCGGCAAGGATTTTTTTATATTTGGAATAATTTATTTATAGATAACCAAAACTTTTGTGATTTTGACCGCACTTTTGATATTTGCTAATTGCTTGTTTAGCATAGAGTTTTTATAGTAGAGATATTTTAAGTTGTAGGAGTTACACTCATGTTTTTACCTAATTATTTCCAAAATCCGCAAATTCTTCATGTTAACGCCACGCCTCATCACGCTTATTTTATTCCTCATGATTCGGTGGAAAGTGCGGTCAAAAATCCGCGAGAATCTTCCGCTTTTTTTACCTTGCTGAACGGCGAATGGAATTTTCAGTATTTTGCAAGTTATTATGATTTAACGGAGGATTTTTTAACCCGGCATTTGCCCGATAAAATTCCGGTGCCGGCAAATTGGCAAAATCACGGCTATGATCATCATCAATATACCAATGTGAATTACCCGATTCCTTTTGATCCGCCTTATGTGCCGCAGGATAATCCTTGCGGGCTTTATCAGCGCAAATTTTGTATTAATTTGAATAAGGCTAAACGCTATTTATTGAATTTTGAAGGTGTGGATAGTTGCTTATTTGTCTATATTAATCAACAGTTTGTCGGTTACAGTCAAATCAGCCACTGCACCTCGGAATTTGATGTCACGGATTTTTTACGCCAAGGTGAAAACGAAATTCATGTGCTTGTATTGAAATGGTGCGACGGTTCTTATTTGGAAGATCAGGATAAATTCCGTATGTCGGGTATTTTCCGCGATGTGTATTTATTAGAACGTGAAAGCCATTATTTGCAGGATTTCTTTATTCGTACCGAATTGGCGGAAGATCTGAAAAGTGCGGTATTAAAAGTGGAACCTTTTTTCGTGCAGGCGGGGGAACCCGCAGCGTTGCGGGAAATGGCATGGCAGTTGAGTGATCCGCAGGGCAATATTCTGCTAAGTGCGGTGACGGAGCGCGGTTTTGAGTATGTCGTAAACGAACTGCAGCTTTGGAATGCCGAGCAACCGAAACTTTATACCTTACTGTTTCGGTACGGCTCGGAAGTTATTTGCCAGAAAATCGGTTTCCGGAAAATCGAGGTAAAAGAAGGCGTGTTGCATTTCAATCATCAGCCGATTAAGTTTAAAGGCGTGAATCGCCATGACAGCGACCCAAAAACCGGTTATGTCATTAGCCGGGAACAGGCGTTGACGGATTTACGTTTAATCAAAACCCATAATTTTAATGCAATCCGTACCGCACATTATCCTAACGCGCCTTGGTTTGCGGAATTATGCGATGAATTAGGTTTTTATTTGATTGCGGAAAGCGATATAGAAAGCCACGGCAGCAATGCGGTTTATGTAGAAATGCCGGAAACGAGTATTTTGCTGAATGTAAAAACTGATCCGAAAACGGATGAAATTCAGCAAAAAACTGTGGATGAATATTGCTATTTCGCGCGCGATCCGAATTTTAAACAAGCGATTCTGGATCGTACTTACGCCAATGTTCAGCGTGATAAAAACCGCGCCAGCGTAGTGATTTGGTCATTGGGTAACGAAAGCGGTTTCGGTGAGAATTTCGAAGCGGCGGCAAAATGGGTTAAGGGGTTTGATCCGAGCCGTTTGGTACATTATGAAAATTCTATTTATCAGCATTCCGAGCATACAAACGATTTAACTCACATTGATTTATACAGCGAAATGTACGCAAGCACGGAATCCATGCAGGCGCATTTTGCCGATCCGAATAATCGCAAACCTTATTTGCTGTGCGAATATAGCCATGCTATGGGTAATTCCTGCGGCGATGCGGAAGATTATTGGCAAATCTTTAATCAATATCCGCAGGCTTGCGGCGGTTTTGTGTGGGAATGGTGCAATCATTCGCCTTATTTAACCGATGGGAAAATGGGGTACGGCGGTGATTTCGGCGATGAGCCCAATGACGGCAATTTCTGTGCCGACGGTTTGGTCACTGCGGATCGGCAGGTGCAAAGCAGTTTGCTGGAAATGAAGAACGTTAATCGTCCGTTGCGGGCAAATTTAACGGCGCAAGGAGTGGAATTAACCAACTATCTGGACTTTACCGATACGGAAGATTTTATCGCCGTGCATTATCAATTCAGCGAAAACGGCATTGTTGTCGGCGAAGGTTATATTGATGACGTGAAAATTTCGCCAAAACAGACCGCACTTTTGCCGTTAAATTTGCCTGAAGACAACGGTAATTTATGGTTGCTGGATTTAACTTATTATCAAAAAAAGGAAACGCCGCTTGTGGCAAAAAATCACCAACTTGGATTTGATCAAATTGCGCTGTTCGGGCAACGGATCGTGCCGGTGGCAAGAATCGGCCGGGTAAAAAGTGCGGTCAAAATCTGGCAAGATTCTGCGGTGATCAAGATTCAGACGGAAAAAGCGCAATTTGTGATGGATAAACGCAAGGGTATCGTGCAACAGATTATGACGGAACAGGGCGGATTATTGCGTGAGCCGCTGGATTTCAATATTTGGCGGGCGTTAGCGGACAATGATAATCTGATCAAACGGCAATGGCAGGCGGCGGGTTATGATCGCGCAATAACACGGGCTTACGAGATTCAGGCGGAGGATTTTTCCTACAAGGCGGTGGTTAAAGCGAAATGCGGGCTGGTTGCGTTGTCGAAAGCGCGGATTTTAACCCTTGATGTGGTATACCATATTTATGCCAACGGCGAACTGAAAATTGAAATCGATGCGGAAAAAGCGCCACAGTTGCCGTTTTTGCCTCGTTTCGGTTTTCGTTTTGTGTTGGATGAGGCTTTCCAACAGGGTGAATATTTTGGTTATGGCGAAACGGAAAGTTATGCGGATAAACATCATGGAGCAAAATTGGGATTGTATCGCACTACGGCGCAACAAAATCATCGGGATTATCTCAAACCGCAGGAAAACGGCAGCCATTGGGGTTGTTCTTTTGTCAAACTGCGGTCGGAAAACGAGGAAATTTGTGTAACTTCCGACAAGCCGTTTAGTTTTAATCTTTCGCCTTATAAGCAAGAGAGCCTGCAAAAGGCGAAACATAATTATGATTTGGAAGACTCAAACTCAACGGTGCTTTGCATTGATTACAAAATGAGCGGAATAGGCTCGAATTCCTGCGGACCGGTTTTGAAAGCAATATACCGTTTGAAAGAAAACAAATGGCATTGCGGCTTCAGATTGCAGATTTTATAAAAATTGTAATCGCACTCAGCAAAGTGCGGTACAAATTTGACGAATTTTGTAATAAATAAGGGCACCTGTTAGGTGCCCTTATGATCTCGACGAATGCGATTACAAATCATCAATCAATAAATAGATTTTTGCAACCGGGCCGTGTACGCCTACTACTTTGATCAATTCAATATCCGCAGTGGAACTCGGACCTGAAATGATGTTAACGCAGGAGGGCATACGTTCGCCTTTTTGCGCTTTATCGTGCAACACTTTTGCCAGTTGAGCGACGCGCGGAAGCACTTGACTTTTGCGTAGCACAACAATGGATTTTTCCGGCAGTAAGCTTACGGCGCGCCCTCTTTCCGGCTGCGAATAAAGTACGATGCCGCCGGATTCCGCCAAGCCGTATTCCGCATAAACAACGCCGATATTCGCTTTTTCCGCTTTATCAATGTTTTGTTGCCCGGTTTCCGGTGACCAAATATGGCAAGGATATTTTTCCTGTAACGCCTGAGTTATGCCAAGCCGGGTTAAGCGCTCGTCGTCGTTTAGAATAACGGAATTTCCTCCGTATTTTTCGCATAATGAAAGTGCGCTCGAAACAACGTCGGATTCCGGGCAAACCTTGACGTCAACCATCATCACTTTGGCAAAATTGACAAATTCTTCGCATAGTTGCGCTTGTGATAATTCCGTTAAACGCTCGGTCGGATAGCGGTTTACCGGTTCTTCCATCGCTTGTGGACTGAAACTGCGGGCTTTCCCCATTTTTGCCGCTAAACGATTTAAAAATTGTTCTCGATTATGTTGGAAATCCATTAGTTACTCCCTCTTTTTTTAAACCAGTCACGGAAACTTTCGCCGTCGGATTGCGGTAAATTACGGGCTTTTGTCCATTCGCCCAAAGCACCTACAGAAATCGGCGCTTTGCCGTCTTTAATGAGTTTATTCATTAGCTTAGCGCCCATATTAACGCCGACTTTCCATACCGCCGGGTGGGAGTTGGCAAAATTGAAACCCAAAATAGAAAGTTTTTCCAATGGCGGACGAAGATTCTGCGCGACCATTTTTTCGCGGTGTTTATTGATTAATTGTGCAAGCGGAATACGTACCGGGCACACGGAATTACAAGCGGTGCAAAGAGAGCAGGCATACGGTAAATCTTTAAATTCTTCGTAGCCGCCAAGTAGTGGCGAGATAACCGCACCGATCGGACCCGGATAAATTGAGCCGTAACCGTGACCGCCGATTTGGCGATAAGCCGGGCAGGTATTTAAACAGGCGCCGCAACGGATACAGCGCAATACTTCTTTGAATTCGCTGGCTAAGATGTCGGAACGTCCGTTATCCACAATAACTAAATGGAAGTCTTCAGGACCGTCGGTTTCGCCTTCAAGGCGAGGACCGGTTAACCAGGTATTGTAACCGGTTAGTTTGGCACCTACGGCACTGCGGGCAAGCATGGTGATTAAGACGTCAACTTCCTGAAAAGTAGGCGCAAGACGTTCCATACCCATTACCGCAATGTGGGTTTTCGGCAGAGTAGTGGCTAAACGCAGGTTTCCTTCGTTGGTCACTAAACATACGGAACCGGTTTCCGCAACGGCGAAGTTACAACCGCTGATACCGATGTCCGCTTCCAGGAAATCCTGACGGATTTTTTTACGTACGAACAAGGTCATGTCTTCCGGTGTTTCAGCACCTTCGTAACCTAGTTTTTCATGCAAATCTTTACGGATTTGATGACGATCTTTGTGAATGGCGGGTACTACGATATGAGAAGGTTTATCGCCTGAAATCTGTAATAAATATTCGCCTAAATCGGTCTCGATAACTTGAATATTGTCTTGTTCAAGTACCGCATTTAAACCGATTTCTTCCGTTACCATAGATTTTGATTTTACAATTTTCTTGGCATTTTTTTCACGGGCGATACGACGGATATAATTGGTGGCTTCTTCGGCGGTTTCGGCAAAAAACACATGACCTCCGTTTTTTATCACGTTTTCGCTCAGCTGGTAAAGATAAGCATCTAGATTCTGTAAAACATGATTACGGATTTGTTTGGCGAGATCACGCCATTCTTCCCAATGACCTAATTCGTCCACCATTTTTTGGCGATTTGCGCCGATGGTTTCCTGCGCTTTAACCACGGCTTTACGCATGATCTCGTTGTTAACTTCATGGTTTACACGTTCTTTAAATGCAAGGTTGCTTGTTTTTAATGACATTTTATTTCTCCTCTTGCATTAATACTTCGGCAATGTGCATAACTTTCACTTTTTTGCCTTCGCGTTCCAGGCGCCCTGCAATGTTCATTAGGCAGCTTACGTCCGCACCGATTAAATAATCCGGATCCGCTTCGGAAATATGGGCGACTTTTTCTTTTACCATTTCGCCTGAAATTTCAGCCATTTTCACGGAGAATGTGCCGCCGAAGCCGCAGCAGGTTTGTTGATTTGCAATAGGTAACAGGGTTAAGCCTTTCACTTGCTGTAATAAAGAAACCGGTTCTTTTACAATGCCCAGTTTACGGGAGAGGCTGCAAGACGGATGATAAACCGCTTTGCCGGTTAAGGTTGCGCCAACGTTGGTGACGCCAAGCACGTTAACGATGAAATCCGTGAGATCATAAAAACGATCTGCGATTTTTTGCGCCCGTTCGGCCCATTGCGGCTCGTTAAAACGGGTAAAATATTCCGGGTAGTTTTTAATTGCGTAAACGCAAGAACCTGCCGGGGCGACAATCGGGTAATCATTGACTTCAAATGTTTCCACCAGATTTTTCATTCCGGGCAGGGCTTGTTTGGTATAACCGCTATTGAGGGCGGGTTGTCCGCAACAACCTTGTTTTTCTAAAAAGATAACCTTGCAGCCAAGTTTTTCAAGTAAAAGTACGGTGTTTTTGGCAACACCGGCTTTTACTACATCTGCTAAACAGGTTACATAAAAGTTAACGTTCATTTATCACTCCTAACGTGAAAAAATCAAAATATCCACCGCACTTTAGATTTGATTTGGAGAAAAAGTGCGGTCGATTTTTAGTAAATTTTAAATATTATAAAATAACGGGATTACAAAAAGCGCTACCAGTGCGGCAATAATGCCATAAATAATCATCGGCAGTACAGTTTGTTTAATAATATTACCTTCTTGATTATTGGTGCCTAACACGGAGGATACGGCAACGATATTGTTTATACAAACCATATTACCCATTGCACCGCCCACAGATTGCAAGGCAAGAATGAGCGTTGTGGATAAGCCGGTTAATTCGGCGGTAGAAAGTTGTACGCTGCCGAAAGTTAAATTGGATACGGTATTGGAACCTGAGAAGAACGCGCCGACGGCTCCCAGATAGGAGGAGAATAACGTCCAGTGTTCACCTGTGGTTTCCGCAAATGTTTTACCGATAGTTTTCACCATTGAGCCTTCACCGCCGACTAACATTAAATTCACCATGATTAACGCACCGATCAACGCGATAAACGGATTTTTACTGCGTTTTAAGCTGTCACCGAAAATGTCTGTCGCATTACGGAATGACACTTTAAACAACGGGATGGCGATTAATACGGTAACGATAAACGGAATAAACGCCGGTACGTAAAGTAGTTTATAGCTTGCGCTAACGCTGGTATCGAAGATATTTTTTAAACTAAAAATCAAACCGCGACTGATTTCAAAGTCGCCCAGCGAACCGATTCGAACGGCGAACCAAGTGGTGGCGTCATTCATCCATGCTTTAAACGGAAGCTGTTGAATACGGGTAATGATTAAAATCGCAATTAGCATACCTGTCGGTAACAATGCTTTGCTGATTTCCTTGAAAGATACCGCGTTGTTATCAAGGTTGTTTTCCACCCGAGCAAGACCGATATTACGGTTTGCCGCTAATACGGAGATTAATAAGCCGATAGCGCCGCCTACTAACGCAGGGAATTCATAGTTGAATTGTGCAATCAGGAAATAAGGGACGACGCAAGCAAACACGCTGAGGTAAATAAATAAAATATTTTTACGGATTTCCTGCCAACCTACCATAATTCTCAAACCGAGTAACGGAATAACGAAAGCGGCGAAGCAGTGGATAAGGGCGGTCATTGAACCGATTTCAAGAATTTGTTCGTCATTAAGGTTTAACGGGCCAAAACCGAACCAGGTCGGTGTACCTACCGCACCGAAAGAAACTGGTACGGAGTTCATGATTAGGGCAAAAACGGCTACTTTAATCGGGTTAAAGCCTAATCCTACTAAAATCGGCGCGGCAATAGCTGCCGGCGTACCAAAGCCACTGGCACCTTCAATCATAAAGGCAAACGCCCAACCGATAATCATTAATTGCGCGACCGGATTAGGGTTAATATTACCCAACCATTTGCGTAATGTATTCGTAACCCCGGATACTTCGGAGAAACGATTGAATAAGATAGCACCGAAAATAACGGTGATTGGTGTTTGTACGGCGATGATACTTGCCGTTACGTTTGCGCTAACGATAGCAATATTGGTGCCAAAAAAAGCGAGATGAATAATTAAAACGCAAACTGCGATCCAGGGTAAAGCGACATAAGAGGGCCAAGCGTTACGTTTGACCATTAAATAAATAAGTAAAATAATTGGAAGAATACTGAGGAAAAACGCCATATTGATTCCTTATCGAAAATGTTAATACGGAAGTCTGTATAATATTAAAAAAATGTTAATAGAAAAGTTAAAAATTGCTAAATTGTGACTTAGTTAACAAAATATTTACAGAAAATTTGTGGAAATTAAAAAATGAGTAAATTTAATAAGTTAAATTAATAATAAAGAGGTGTTAAATAAAAATCGGAAAACCGGCGTTAATAGAATGTAAAAAAGGTGAGCAAAGCGCTCACCTTTGATATAAATTATTTTTCACTTATTCTTCTTCATTCAACGGCTGAATCAAAATTTTTGAGCGACGCTGATAGTTATAATGATCGCGCTTTTCTTTCGGTAGATCTTCCACATTGGCAAGACGGAAACCGCGTTCTTGGAACCAATGTACGGTTCTTGTCGTGAGCACAAATAGTTTTTCAATGCCTAACTGTCTTGCCCGTTTCTGAATGGCTTCTAATAAAATATCCCCGCGGGAAGAACTTCGATAATCCGGGTGAACCGCCACGCACGCCATTTCCGCCATATTTTCTTCCGGATATTGGTTTAAGGCGGCGCAAGCGATAATCACGCCATCCCGGTCGATAATGGTGTAATTGGCAATGTCCATTTCAAGCTGTTCACGGGAACGTTTGACCAAAATCCCCTGCTGTTCAAGCGGATGAATTAATTCGATTAATCCCGGAATATCTTGAACCGTAGCGATACGGATATCTTCCGAATTATCAACGGAAAGCTGGGTTCCCACACCGTCACGGGTGAATAATTCCTGTAATAAGGAACCGTCTTCCTCATAACTTAACAAATGAGAACGTTTGACGCCCGCTTTACAAACTTCAATCGCCGCCTGCAGGAAACGTGCTTGGGAACAATGATATTCGCCTTGCTGAATGTATTGATTGAGATATTTTGCCGCATCCTGCGGTAATAAATCGGGAATAGATATGCCTTGCGGATCGAGAATACCTTGAGTGGAACTAAAGCCGATAAGTTTTTCCGCTTTAAGTTTTATTGCAACCTGAGTCGCAATTTCTTCGAACGGTAAATTAAATGTCTCGCCTGTTACCGACGGGGCAATCGGTCCCAGCAACACAATGGCATTATTATCCAAATGATGTTTAATATTATCAATTTCGATACGCCGGATTTTCCCGCTTAACATATAATCGACGCCGTCATCCACGCCGATAGGCTGAGCAAGAATAAAATTGCTGCTCACTACATTCAGAACAGGTGAATGCGGCAAACGTACGGAAAGGCGCGCCGTAATATCGTAACTAAGCTGACCGACCGCCTGTTTGACCAATTCTAATGTTCTCGGATCGGTCACTCGAATATTTTTGTGATAAACGGAAGTGACATTATTTTGGGCTAATAAGGAATTAATTTGGACTCTTGCGCCGTAAACAATAATTAATTTAATGCCTAAACTATGCAACAGGCTGATATCATTAATGATATTAATGAAATTACTACTGGCGATAGTGTTTCCGTCAAGCATAATGACAAAGGTTTTACCGCGGTGCATATTGACATAAGGTGTTGATTGTCTAAACCATTGAACTAATTCTGTACTGCGCATATTTTATTATCCGTTTATATAATTATTCACTTATTTTGAATTTATATTCATTTTAATCAATATGCAAGGGAAATTAAAGTGTTTTTTCGATCAACCTTTACTATGGACGTTGTCATGTAACGCAACTTTTCGCTCTTAGTTTTATGGAGGGAACAGATACGCAGTGACTAAGGGGAAGAATTTCCCCCTCCGCCTTTCAGGCACCTCCCCCGACTTCGCGGGGGAGGGAATGGGCTGAATGACATTAGCGTTATTGTAATAGGCAAAATATCGCTCCCACTTTTATGGGCGGCGCCGTCACGAAGTGACTAATGGAGCAATTCCCCCTCCGCCTTTCAGGCACCTCCCCCGACTTCGCGGGGGAGGGAATGGGCTGAATGACATTAGCGTTATTGTAATAGGCAAAACATCGCTCCCACCTTTATGGGCGGCGCCGTCACGAAGTGACTAATGGAGCAATTCCCCCTCCGCCTTGCAGGCACCTCCCCCGACTTTGCGGGGGAGGGAATGGGCTGAATGACATTAGCGTTATTGTAATAGGCAAAATATCGCTCCCACCTTTATGGGGGGAGCTGTCACGTAGTGACTGAGGGGGGGAACAATCTTTTTATGCAACAATATTAAATTGTTCTTTCATTAGAGCTTCAAAATCCGTGCAACCGCCGATTGGTTTTTCATCAATAAAGATTTGCGGCACGGTTTCCACTTCTTTGCCGACGGATTTTGATAAATCCGCTTTGCTGATGCCCTCGGCAATAATATCAACATAACGATAGTCGAAATCATCTAAGCTGTTTTTTAATTTTTCTGCTAAGTTTTTAGCACGTACACAATATGGGCAACCAGGGCGACCAAAAATAACTACGAACATGATTTTTTCCTTCTTGTTTGAAATACTTTTTGCATTTTACTTGATAAAGAACAAAACAATAAAGTGTTTTTCAGCATTATTGCGATTGGTGTAATATATCAAACAGCTTATCAGGAGGTGATTATGTCAGAGAAGAATTTTATCGAAACTCTATTATCCCATCGTTCTATTCGTCAGTTTAAATCACAGCAAATAGCGCCGGATATTATTGAGCAATTAGTCGATGTGGCACGTTTTGCGTCCAGTTCCAACCATTTGCAATGTATTTCAATTGTTCGGGTTATGCAGCCGCAACTGCGTCATGAATTAATGCTTTGTGCATCAGGGCAGGCTTATGTTGAAAGTGCGGCGGAATTTTGGGTATTTTGTGCGGATTTTAATAAACACAAACAAATTTGCCCGGAGGCGCAATTGGATTATACGGAAGTCATGTTAATCGGTGCGGTGGATGCCGGTATTATGGCGCAAAATGTGTTGGCCGCCGCTGAAAACCTCGGGTTAGGCGGTGTTTATATCGGTTCTATCCGCAATCAAATCGAAAAAGTCGGCGAGCTGTTGAATTTGCCTGAATATGTCGTGCCGTTGTTTGGAATGTGTTTAGGTTATCCGGATCAGAATCCGCCGTTAAAACCCCGTTTACCGCAGGAACTGATGTTTTTTGAAAATCAATATCGGCCGTTGGATAAAGAGATGTTGAATGATTATGACAAAGAAGTGGCGGAGTATTATAAAAAACGCAGCCAAGCGGATATGGATTGGTCTCGTAATGTGGTGAAAACCTTAGGTAAACCCGTTCGTCCGCAGGTATTGGGTTATTTGCAAAAACAGGGTTTTGTGAAAAAGTAGGCTGCAATGAAACTATTGATGCTATGTCGCGAACCAAATTTGTATAGCTGCCGCCGTTTAAAGATGACGGCGGAAAATGCGGGTCATAAAATGGATATTTTGGATCCGAATCGTTTTTTGTTAAAAATTCAGGAAAATCGACCGCACTTTGCATTGTATTATCAGCCTAATCAAGGAACGCCCTATTTATTACCTGATTATGATGCGGTAATTCCCCGTTTTGGTACGCAAAGTACAAAAATGGGCTGTTCGGTGTTAACCCATTTAGCGGCGAAAAATATTCCCTGTCTAAATAACCCTGCGTCTTTTGCTCTTGCGCGAGATAAATGGCTGAGTTTACAGGCGTTAGCCGCTGCGAATATTGCCGTGCCGGTAACGGTGTTTGCCGGGCAGGATTTCCAAGCGGGAAGCGCGGTAGAGAAGGTTTCTTCACCGACTATTTTGAAAACGCTCAACGGTTCGCAGGGTATCGGCGTTATCCTCGCCGATCGCTCGCAAAGTGCGGTCAGTATTATGGAAACTCTCACGCTGTCTCATATTCCGGTTTTGTTACAGGACTTTATCGGCGAGGCCGGAGCTTCGGATATCCGTTGTTTTGTGATTGGCGATAAAGTTGTTGCCGCTATGCAACGTAGCGGACAAAAAGGCGAATTCCGAGCCAATTGTCATCGTGGCGGCATAACTCAACAAATAACTTTGAGCGATGATGAAAAGCTTATTGCCGTACGTGCGGCTCAAGCATTAGGATTGGATGTAGCGGGTGTGGATTTGATCCAATCTAAAAAGGGATTATTGGTGTTGGAAGTAAATGCCAGTCCGGGATTAGAAATGATCGAGAAAACCAGCGGCATTGATGTGGCAACGCAAATGATTGCTTATTTAGAAAAGAAAATTGCCGGTTTGTGAAAAAATCGTTAAACAACATTTTGTTTTTGCCAACTTAGCGGTAAGATAAAGTCAGTTTTAAAGGAGAAAATTATGATTATATATTTACATGGTTTCTCATCCAGCCGACCGGATGATTATGAGAATGTGATGCAGTTAAAAATGATTGATCCTGATGTGCGAGTTATCAGTTATAGTACGGTTCACCCTCGCCATGACATGACTTATATCCTGAATGAGACCCATAAATTAGTTTCTGAAACTCAAGATGATAAACCGATGATTTGCGGTGTAGGTTTGGGCGGTTATTGGGCTGAGCGGGTCGGCTTTTTGTGCGGTGTTAAGCAAATTATTTTGAATCCGAATTTATTTCCGGAAGAAAATATGGAAGGCAAAATAGACCGTCCGGAAGAATATCTTGATATTAAAACCAAATGTATTGAAGATTTTCGCGAAAAAAACCAAAGCCGGTGCCTTGTATTCTTATCAAAAAATGACAAAGTGGTGGATCCTAAACGTTCCGAAGCCTTGTTATCCCATTATTATGAAGTGATTTGGGACGATACGGATGCACATCAATTCAAACATATCGCGCCATATATTCAGCGCCTAAAAGAATTTAAAGCGGCGTAATTAATAAGGACGCCTTGTGGCGCCCTTATGGAATAAGTTAGCAATTAATAATTGTTCTGTCTGTTAATTGATAATTCGGCGGTAATTGCGGGTCCGCATCCTCCTCGGTGAGCGGTACAACTGCCGGCGCTCTCGGATAACTTTCCGTTACCGTGCCTTTTTCTTTGCCGAGTAATTGATTTTGCAATCGTGCAAAGCCCGTTTTACCGGATAACCAAACCTGAATAAAGTATTGGTTGAATTCCGCATCGAAATAATGATCTAACACCTGATCATTCAAAATAAAATAACCCGTATTCTCTAACGCAATATAGCTTAAACGATCATTGGGTAAAAAATCCGGCATTGGTATTGCGGATAATTCCTTTAACCATTTTTCCGTTTGCTCTTTAGTTGCGCCTAATGAGGTCATTTCTTTAATTAAAATAATAGAGAAATTTTTTCCTTCAACCGGTTTTGCATAGTCGAATGAAAACATCAGCGGTGACTGATGATCTTGATATTCGCCGTTTTCAGTATCAAATGAAACGGTATAAACAAGGAACGGACCCCAGTTATAATCGGCTTTGCCCACATTAGCCCATTGTGCATTGAGCACAGCGGGCGCGAGACAGAAAAGCGATAAGAAAAGCGGTTTAATCTTCATAAAAAAATTTCTTACTAAACATAAATTGTTGCTGATTATAGCAAAATAATGAAAAGAAAAAAGGCGAACCTATGTCGCCTTTTCGAATTTATTCACAAATTTACTTATTTCAAGCTACCAACCATATCGGCAGGTACCACCCATTTGTCGAAGTCTTCGGCTGAAACTAAGCCTAAGTTGATTGCTTCTTCACGTAATGTGGTGCCGTTTTTGTGTGCGGTTTTCGCAATTTTCGCCGCATTTTCATAACCGATATGGGTATTTAATGCGGTTACCAACATTAATGAGCTGTCTAGCAAATGTTGAATACGCGGTGTATTCGGTTGAATACCGGTTGCGCAATGTTCGTCGAATGAGATACAAACGTCCGCGATTAATTGAGCGGATTGCAGGAAGTTCGCCGCCATTACCGGTTTAAATACGTTTAGTTCGAAGTGACCTTGTGAGCCTGCGAATGAAATGGTGGTATCGTTACCTAACACTTGTGCGGCAACCATTGTCATGGCTTCGCATTGAGTCGGATTTACTTTACCCGGCATGATTGACGAACCCGGTTCGTTTTCAGGAATTAAGATTTCGCCGATACCTGAACGCGGGCCGGATGCCAATAAACGAATATCGTTAGCAATTTTGAATAATGACATGGCAACTTGTTTTAACGCGCCGTGGGTTTCCACAATGGCATCATGGGTTGCTAAAGCTTCAAATTTGTTTTCTGCGGTAATGAACGGAAGACCGGTGAATTTCGCAATATATTCCGCAACTTTCACATCATAACCTTTAGGCGTATTCAAACCTGTACCTACGGCGGTACCGCCTAATGCCAATTGACGTAAATGCGGTAAGGTATTTTTAATTGCAGTTAAACCAAAGCTTAATTGCGCCGCATAACCGCTGAATTCCTGACCTAAAGTTAATGGTGTTGCGTCCATTAAGTGAGTACGGCCGATTTTCACCACATCTTTGAATTCTGCAGCTTTTGCCGCTAAGGTTTTTTGTAAGCGCTCAACCGCCGGAATAGTGGCTTCAACTACTTTTTTATATGCCGCGATGTGCATTGCAGTCGGGTAAGTATCGTTTGAAGATTGGGATTTGTTTACATCGTCATTCGGGTGAATGATAGATTTTTCACCTAATTTTCCGCCGTTGATCACATGGGCGCGGTTAGCGATAACTTCGTTCAGGTTCATGTTAGATTGCGTACCCGAACCGGTTTGCCAGATTACCAACGGGAATTGGTCGTCTAATTTACGGGCAAGAATTTCATCACAAGCCTGACCGATTAAATCGCGTTTTTCGGCAGGTAAAACACCTAAATCTGTATTTGCAAAAGCAGCGGCTTTTTTCAAATAACCGAATGCTTCAATGATTTCATGTGGCATAGATGCCGCAGGACCAATTTTAAAATTATTGCGAGAACGTTCGGTTTGTGCCGCCCAGTATTTATCTGCAGGAACCTGCACTTCACCCATAGTATCTTTTTCAATACGAAACGCTGTCATTGTATCACCTCATTGTAATAAATAAAAAATTTGAACTGATTCTAACACCTGGGAGGTAGGATTGAAATGAAGAAAATTTACGAAAAGCGTTTTTTGTGATTTAGATCATTTTCGTTTAATTTTGCCTTATTTTTACAAAACCGCAGCGGATGTTTATAATTTAGTAAATACTAAATGAATGAAGAAAAGCAAAATGAACGACAAAATTATTTTTAATCAATCGGAAAATCCAAAAGATTCGAAAGAACCGACCGATTTTGTGGCGAAACAGGAATTTATCGATATAACTGATGCCGATGTGCGGCTTGACCCGGAAGATTTAACCGGCGAGTTCTCACTAGGGCAAGAAGGCGAATTGTTGACTGAAAATTTAACGGAAAGCCTAACGCCTAAACCAAGATGGTGGAAAAAATTGCTGATTTTGACCGCAGTTTTATTCTTCGGGGCAACCGTTGCGCAATCCGTTCAATGGCTGATTGATACATGGCAGCAACAGCAGTGGATCTATTTCGTTTTTGCTCTGGTCAGTTTATTTGTGGTGATTCTTGGTTTTTCCGCATTATTCCGAGAATGGCGACGGTTAGCCATATTGCGCCGGCATATTGATTTACAGCGACAAAGTGAAACTTTATTGCAAAAAAGTGCGGTGAATTTCGAGCAAGATTTGCCGGCACAGGATAGTGAAAGCGGCAAGCAGCTTTGTTTAAAAATTGCCGAGTCTATGAATCTGGAACCGCAATATCCGGCATTAAATCAATGGCAGAAGCAAATTAATGAAAGTTATTCGGCGCAGGAAGTGGCGTATTTATTCAGCCAAACCCTGTTAAAGCCGATTGATGCCAAAGCGATTAAATTAGTGACCAAAAGTGCCGTTGAGGCGGGTACTATTGTGGCAATCAGCCCTTTAGCATTGGTGGATATGTTTTTTATCGCGTGGCGGAATATTCGGTTAGTGAATCGCATTGCCAGACTTTACGGTATTGAATTAGGTTATGCGAGCCGTTTGCGGTTAATTCGTCTGGTGCTTTTAAATGTGGCGTTTGCCGGTGCCACGGAGCTCGCACAGGAAATCGGTATGGACTGGCTTTCGCAAGATATCGCCGCCAAGCTTTCGGCACGAGCGGCACAGGGTATCGGTGTTGGTTTGTTAACCGCGCGTTTAGGTATTAAAGCCATGGAATTTTGTCGCCCGCTGGTATTTAGCAAGCAAGAAAAACCGAAATTAACGGCGATTCACCGGGAATTATTAAGTACATTAAAATCAACGGTTTTTACCTCGTCTAAAATAAAAGATAAAGAGAAAATGTAAATAAAAGTTGCCATTAATCTTTAAATGTTTACAGTGAAAGGGTATGATGAAGGCAATTATTTTATTCGGTCAATTGTAGGGAAAACTATGTCGAAAAATACTGCTAAAAGGTCAGCGCATTTTACAGTGAATCAGTATGAAAATTTTACGGATGTGGTTGCGTTAAGCCCTAAAATGGCGGCGTTGGTTGAAAAAGCAAAAAAATTCGCCCTGCTTGACGCGCCGTTGCTTATTCAAGGCGAAACCGGTACCGGTAAGGATTTGATAGCAAAGGCTTGCCATAATTTAAGCGCGCGAAAAGATCAGAAATTTATTGCGGTAAATTGCGCCGGGTTGCCCGATACGGATGCCGAGAGCGAAATGTTCGGTCGCGCCGACGGCGATAAAACTTCAACCGGCTTTTTTGAATACGCCAATGGCGGCACTGTATTACTGGACGGCGTTGCCGAATTGTCATTAAATCTACAGGCAAAATTATTGCGCTTTTTAAATGACGGCACTTTTCGCCGGGTAGGGGAAGAACAGGAACATTACGCCAATGTGCGGGTGATTTGTACCTCACAGATTTCACTGCAGCATTATGTGGATGAAGGAAAAGTGCGCAGTGATTTATTTCATCGGTTGAATGTATTATCGTTGCAAATCCCGCCGCTGCGCGAGCGTAAAGAAGATTTAGCCGTATTAACCGAGAATTTTGTTCGGCAAATCAGCCGCCGGTTAGGCGTTCGAACGCCTGAATTTGACGGGCAGTTTTTACAATATTTAAAAGATTACCAATGGCCCGGCAATGTGCGGGAACTGTATAACGCGCTGTATCGGGCCTGTTCTCTTGCCGAACATAACAAACTGACCATCGACGGTTTAAATTTGTCCGAGAATGAAACCGTGCCTTTAACGTTAGAGCAATTCGGCAATGAAAGCCTGGAAGAAATCATGAATAACTTCGAGGCAAGCGTTTTGCGCAAATTTTATGAACAATATCCGAGTACAAGAAAACTGGCTTCCCGATTGGGCGTTTCCCATACCGCCATTGCCAATAAACTTAAGCAATACGGTATCGGTAAATAAGCGGAGATAAAAGTGCGGTTAAAATTTTAAGATTTTTTGTTGTAAGACTGCCATTTGAGCGCTTTGTTTATTATTCGGATAAATCAAACCTTCAAAATTCCTCCAAAAAATACCGCACTTTTTTCTGATGTTAGCGTTTTGAACAGGCGCTGAATTGCGGTAGAATATCGCTCATGATTTTTTCTGTTTTGATGAATTATTCTAATGAAACCTATATTTCTTGAATTGCGCCATTTAAAAACTCTGCTTGCCCTGAAAGAAACCGGTTCCGTTTCTTTAGCCGCCAAACGGGTTTATTTAACCCAATCCGCCCTTTCTCATCAAATTAAATTGTTAGAAGAGCAGTACGGCTTGCCTTTATTTGAACGGAAAAGTAATCCTTTGCGTTTTACCGCAGCTGGCGATCGTTTGCTGCAATTAGCCAATGATATTTTGCCAAAAGTGGTTGCGGCGGAACGGGATCTTTCCCGCGTAAAACAAGGTGAAGCCGGCGAATTGCGTATCGCGGTGGAATGCCATACCTGTTTTGACTGGTTAATGCCGGCAATGGACAGCTTCCGTCAGCACTGGCCTTTGGTGGAATTGGATATCGTATCCGGTTTCCATACGGATACCGTTGGTTTGCTGCTTACTCATCGTGCCGATTGGGCGGTGGTTTCGGAAGTGGAAGAAACCGACGGCATTGTTCATAAACCGTTGTTTTCTTATGAAATGGTCGGTTTATGCGCGAAAGATCATCCGCTCGCCCACAAGGAAATATGGGAGGCGGAAGATTTTGCCGATCAAACCTGGATCACCTATCCGGTGCCGGACGATATGCTGGATTTACTACGTCAAGTATTGAAACCCGCGGGAATCAACCCTGTTCGCCGAACCAGCGAATTAACCATTGCTATTATTCAATTGGTGGCAAGCAAAAGGGGCGTTGCCGCACTGCCGTTTTGGGCGGCAAAACCTTATTTGGATCGGGGTTATGTGGTAGCGCGCAAAATTACGCAAAACGGCTTGTACAGTAATCTTTATGCAGCTTATCGCGAAGAAGACGCAAATAGCGCGTATTTAGAAGATTTTTATGAAACCGTTAAATCGCAAAGTTTTTCCACCCTGCCTGGGTTGTCTGTTCTGGAATAATTAGTTGTTGTAAAAATGTCCGAAATCGTATCAAAAACCCCTGTTCGGGATGCGGCCAAAGCGGCTTTTCCTTATTCAGCCCCGATGATTGCAGGCTTTATCTTTCTCGGTATCGCCTATGGCTTATATATGAAACAGCTTGGCTTCGGCGTGCTGTTTCCGGTTTTTATGGCTTTGCTTATTTATGCCGGCTCCGTTGAGTTTATTGTTGCCGCCGCACTGGTTGCGCCTTTTTCACCGTTAAATGTATTCTTAATTTGTTTAATGGTAAGCGGACGGCAAATTTTTTACGGCATTTCGATGCTGGAAAAATACGGCGGGCATTTAGGCAAAAAACGTTGGTATTTGATTACTTCATTAGTAGATGAAGCTTTCTCATTGAATTATATGGCAAAAATCCCAAGTTATATCGATAAAGGCTGGTATATGTTTTTTGTGAGCCTTTATCTGCAAATTTATTGGGTTATGGGTGCGGGGATCGGCAATCTGTTCGGCGCGATGCTGCCTTTTGATCTTAAAGGTATCGAATTTGCCATGACCGCGTTATTCATCATTATTTTTGCCGAAAACTGGTTGAAAGAAAAATCCCATGAAAGCTCGTTACTTGGATTGGGCATCACACTGACCAGCCTGATTATTGTCGGTAAAGAGCAATTTTTGATTCCGTCTCTGCTCGGCATTTGGATTATGCTGACATTGAGTCGCCCTAAATTAAGCAGCAAATTGAAACGCATTGAATAAGGTAGAATAATGACGCTGACAGAACAAATTATCACTGTCGGGATGGGTATTTTAGGCGTACACATTTGCCGTGTTTTGCCTTTTTTGATTTTCCCGCCAAATCGCCCGATTCCCGAATATATCCGTTATCTCGGTAAGGTTTTGCCGGCGGCAATGTTCGGCATGCTGGTGATCTATTGCTATAAAAATGTGGATATTTTCAGCGGGTTTCACGGTTTTCCCGAGTTTCTGGCGGGGCTAATTACATTAGCGCTACATCTGTGGAAGAAAAATATGTTTCTTTCAATGGCGGTGGGAACCGGGTTGTATATGTTTTTAGTACAGGCGGTATTTGTTAATTAGGGCGTTATTTCTCAAAAATTTGTAATTTTAATTTATAATTTTTGAAAGGAGCGTTCGCTTTTTCGGCGTTATTGGCAAAGCCAAGGCTCAAAATTTCTCGTTTTTTGACCGCACTTTTATCAATATAAATTCAGCACTGCTGCGAAGTAGTGCTGTTTTTTTATATAACAAAGAGAATATTTAACTATTTTCTAATTTAGCCGGATTAAATAGGTAAGAATTAAATATTATTTAATTTAATGTAATATTTTTTAATTAATATATCTATTTTGCTGGTAATTGAACAAAAAATGATTAAAATTCGCCCTTTTATTTCTATTGAATGCAAAAAGGTATTTTGGCGTGTTAAACGATTTTGTCATTATGGTGGAGCAGGGAATTCACTGGTTGGTAGATAATGTGGAAGGTCCGTTATGGGATGCTACTATCGTGATTTTGCTCGGTGTCGGATTATTTTTCACGATAACCACAGGTTTTGTTCAGATCCGTTTATTTCCGCATAGTCTGCGGGAAATGTGGTTCGGGCGTGAGGTTCAGGGCGATTCCTTAACGCCGTTTCAGGCTTTTGCAACCGGGCTGGCAAGCCGGGTCGGGGTAGGAAATATCAGCGGTGTGGCAACCGCCATTGCACTTGGCGGACCCGGTGCCGTTTTTTGGATGTGGCTCACCGCATTAATCGGTATGTCCAGTGCTTTTGCCGAGTCTTCATTAGCTCAATTATTTAAAATTAAGGAAGCGGACGGTTCGTTTCGCGGCGGTCCCGCCTATTACATTACTCAAGGCATAGGTTCCCGATGGTTGGCGGCGGCCTTTGCCATTGCATTGATTTTTACCTTTGGCTTTGCCTTTAATGCGGTACAGTCCAATTCGATTGTTGAGGCAACCCGCAATGCCTGGCTGTGGGATGAACATTATGTGGGCATGGGGCTGGTGTTATTAACCGCGCTTATTATTTTTGGCGGCATTAAACGTATCGGTAAATTTTCAGCCCGCATTGTACCCGTAATGGCATTGGTATATTTGCTGATTGCCGTCAGTATTTTGTTAATACATTACGATCGGATTCCGTCGGTAATCAGCCTGATTATCCGTAGCGCCTTTGATTTTTCCGCCATGGCGGGCGGTGTTTTTGGCGCTATGTTGTCAAAAGCGATGTTACTGGGGATCAAACGGGGATTATTTTCTAACGAAGCGGGGATGGGATCGGCACCCAATGTGGCGGCAACCGCCGATGTGAAACATCCGGCAAGTCAAGGATTGATTCAAATGCTGGGCGTATTTGTGGATACTATGGTGGTTTGTACCTGCACCGCGATTATTATTTTATTATCCGATAATTACGGTGGCGAACAGTTGCAAAGCATTTCACTTACTCAAAACGCATTAAAGTATCATATGGGTGAGTTCGGTTTGCATTTTCTGGCGTTTATTTTGTTGTTGTTTGCCTTTTCTTCGATCATCGGCAATTACGCTTATGCCGAAAGTAACATCCGTTTTATAAAAAATAACCCTGTTGTGGTGAATCTGTTTCGCGCTATGGTGCTGTTTTTTGTATATTTTGGCGCGGTTAATTCCGGTGGAATTGTGTGGGCGTTTGCCGATACGGTAATGGCGGTAATGGCAATGATTAATTTGGTTTCGCTGATTATTTTGTCGCCTATTGTGTGGCTGTTATTAAAGGATTATCACCGTCAAGCCAAGCAGGGTATTGTACCGGTATTAGATATTATGTTACATCCGCGTTTATTAAAACTGCGCCTTGATCAACGATTGTGGAACAGAAGATAGTTTTACGGATAAAAAGTGTGGTCATTTTTGAGGAAATTTCAAGCCGACTCTGTATTTTGTAATAAAAAACGGTAAGTATTGTTGGTACTTACCGTTTTTTTTTTTGTTTTTACACGTAGCCGTAATTCATCAAACGCTGATAACGGCGATCTAATAAGGTTTCTTTATCTAGTATATCAAGGTCTTCAAGATCGCTTAAAATGCGTTGTTTTAATGCTTGTGCCATTTCGTCATATTGACGATGCGCACCGCCCAACGGCTCGGTCACGATATTGTCAATTAGCTCAAGTTCTTTTAACCGACTGGCTGTTAATCCCATCACTTCAGCGGCGGTAGAGGCTTTTTCCGCACTTTTCCACAGGATTGACGCGCAACCTTCCGGTGAAATTACCGAATAGGTACTGTATTGCAACATGTTGACTTTATCGCCCACACCGATAGCTAACGCCCCGCCGGAACCGCCTTCGCCGATAACCGTACAAATTACCGGCACGGTTAATGTTGACATTTCACGCAGGTTGCGGGCAATGGCTTCCGATTGACCGCGTTCTTCCGCACCAACGCCCGGATACGCTCCCGGCGTATCAATGAAGGTGATGATTGGCAAACGGAAACGTTCCGCCATTTGCATTAAACGTAATGCTTTGCGATAACCTTCCGGCGCCGGCATACCGAAATTGCGTAATACTTTTTCTTTGACCGAGCGCCCTTTTTGATGGCCGATAACCATCACCGGGCGACCGTCTAAACGCGCCAAACCGCCGACAATCGCTTTATCGTCTGCAAAAGCGCGGTCGCCGGCTAATTCTTCAAATTCGGTAAAAATACGGGAAATATAATCTAAAGTATAAGGGCGGTTCGGATGACGAGCCATACGAGAAACTTGCCATGCGTCTAGGTCAGCAAAGGTTTTTTTAGTGAGCTCGGCAGTTTTTTTCTGCAAGCGTTTAATTTCATCGTCAAGATCGATTTTGCTGTCTTGATCCGTTACCGAACGTAAAGATTCGATTTTTGCTTCAAGCTCTGCGATCGGTAATTCAAAATCTAGATATTCTGTTTGGTTTTGTTGACTCATTTTTTTTCTCAATATAGGGTCTGTTTATAAAAGAAAAACAGACCTTAGTTATCACAAAATAATGTCGCACTTTACCAGTATTTTTATAGGTGTGCAATTTAGTAACATATTCTATGCTTTTTTGCGGAAAAAATCAGTGAAATTATTGAATTTTTTATCAGGTTGAGCCTGTTATCAGGCTCATCACTTTATTACGTATGATTTAGGGCCGTTAATCTTTTATAAACTTCGTCGCAGCCGTTTATAAAAGATAAGCAGACCCTAATATTTTCCCGTATTGAACCAGTTTACATAATCCAATTGATCGTAAAATTTCTTCCCGTTCCAGCCGGAAAATTCAAATAAATCGCCCACTTGCGATTGCGCTTCAAAACCGGGAATGTAAAGTGCGGATGAAAATTCGGTATATTTTTTATGAGTGAACACGATTTTATTCGCAAAAGGCAGTTTATCAAAGGCGCTTAAATCTTCATAACGGCAGCCGTCGCGATCAGTCATCAGGATAAATAAATTGTCCAGATTGATTCGTTTGGTTCGCTCGATCCATTTGTTACGGGCTTCCTGTTCCGAATGATAATGCATAAAATAAACGGTTAAATCCTCTAATTTGCCTACGGGATAGGCTTTATCCGTTTTAATAAACTGCAAATCCGCCTGCATATAATGATGAATATTTTGCAGATATTTAACAAAGTCGGCAGGTTCCAGATAAAGATTAACGAAAGGCGAACGGAATTGTTCCGCCAAATCATGCAAAATAAAAGCGCCGTTACAATTGCTGGCAATCACCGACATTTCATGATTGGTTAATAAGCGTTGATTTTTTCTATTAATAGAACGGCGAAATTGCTTATTTACTTGATTACGTATTTTTTCGATCGCTTTTTTTATGAGATTTTGCATATTGGAATAGTCTCGACTGATAAACTTATCTTTTCTTTAACTTAAATTAAACCTCATTTTACTCAGGATTTCACAAATTAAAAAGTGCGGTAGAATTTTAATGAATTTTAAATTCATCGTTTAAAATAAAATGCGTTATATTTCATATAAATAACGGCAACCGTTTGCCTGAGAGATAAATCACAAAATAGGTGATAAAAGGTTAAGAAGCCATTTAAATTTACGTAATTTTCAGATAGGCTAGACAAATATTATTTTTGATAAACAGTTTAAAAGGGAAAGAAGCACTATGACAACTATTTTTACTATTGCTCAAAACTGGCTGGAACAAGATCCGGATCTCGAAACTAAAGCCGAATTAGCGCAATTAATTGATAATGCAAAAGCGGGTGACGAAAATGCTTTAAAAGAATTAACCGCCCGTTTTGACGGACGGTTGCAGTTTGGCACGGCAGGTTTGCGCGGTCGCCTGCAAGCCGGTTCAATGGGCATGAACAGAGTATTGGTGGCGCAAGCGGCAGGCGGATTAGCCGATTATATCAAACAATATGATCATAATGCGCCGTCAATCGTAATTGGTTACGACGGACGTAAAAACTCCGATATATTTGCCCGCGATACGGCGGAAATTATGTCGGGTGCAGGCATAAAAGCCTATTTATTGCCACGCAAATTACCGACTCCCGTATTGGCTTATGCGATTAATTATTTTGATGCCACAGCCGGTGTAATGGTTACCGCAAGCCATAACCCGCCGGAAGATAACGGTTATAAAGTTTATTTAGGTAAAGAAAACGGCGGCGGCCAGATTGTTTCACCCGCCGATAAAGATATTGCGGCATTAATTGATAAAGTAGCGGCGGGCAATATTAAGAATTTACCGCGCAGCCAAGATTATGTTGTGCTGGATGATCAAGTGGTGGATGCCTATATTGAAAAAACGGCGAGTATTGCACAAGAGCCTAGAACGGACATCAATTACGTTTACACCGCAATGCATGGTGTCGGTTATGAAGTGTTAAGCAAAACATTGCAAAAAGCCGGGCTTTCCCAACCGCACTTGGTGAAAGAACAAGTGTATCCCGACGGTACTTTCCCGACTGTGAGTTTTCCTAATCCGGAAGAAAAAGGCGCACTGGATTTAGCCGTTAAATTAGCGAAAAAACAAAACGCCGAATTTATTATTGCCAACGACCCGGATGCCGACCGTTTGGCAGTGGCGATTCCGGATGCCAAAGGTAATTGGAAAAGCCTGCATGGCAACGTATTAGGTTGCCTGTTGGGCTGGCATTTAGCAAAAAAATATCATGCCGCAGGAAAACAAGGTGTACTGGCCTGCTCGTTGGTTTCTTCACCGGCACTGGCGGAAATCGCGAAAAAATACGGCTTGCAATCGGAAGAAACCTTAACCGGGTTCAAGTATATCGGTAAAGTTAAAGGCTTATTATTTGGCTTTGAAGAAGCCATCGGCTATTTGGTTGACCCGGATAAGGTTCGGGATAAAGACGGTATTTCCGCCTCCGTTGCGTTTTTAGATCTGGTACTTTATCTGAAAAAACAAGGCAAAACCATTTTAGATTACATGAATGAATTCAATCGGGAATTCGGCGCTTATGTAAGCGGACAGATCTCAATTCGCGTAAGCGATCTTACGGAAATCAGCAAATTAATGACCGCACTTCGTAACAACCCGCCAAGCGAAATCGGCGGATTCAAAGTAACGCAATTTATCGACCACTTAAAAACAGAGCGTAATAACGACATTTTAGTGTTTACTTTAGAAAACGGCAGCCGTTTAATTACTCGTCCGTCCGGAACCGAACCAAAAATCAAGTTTTATCTGGATGCCAAAGGTAAAGACGCGCTCGACGCCGATAACGTATTAGCCCAATTCGACGAAAGCGTCCGCGCATTACTGCGCCGGGAACAATACGGCAAACAGGATTGTTAGCGGATGATCGGGAATAACAATTAATAAATTACATAGGGGAGCGCTGTTGCTCCCATGGGCCTATACCATAATTTACTATAAAAAAGAAATGCTATGGGGAAACTCCCGTAGCATTTTAAAATACAAAAAAATCACCTAAAGAATTATTCTTCAGGTGATGTATTTCTAAAATATGCAAGCATTTTGTAAGAAGCATAACACTTGCAAAACGGCTATTTATAAGGCTTTAGATTCCTTTTTTAACTACTCCCACTCAATCGTCGCAGGAGGTTTTCCGCTGACGTCATACACCACGCGGGAAATGCCGTCCACTTCGTTGATGATACGGTTTGAGATTTTGCCTAATAGATCATAAGGCAAGTGCGCCCAATGTGCGGTCATAAAATCGATGGTTTCTACCGCACGTAACGATACCACCCAGTCGTATTTACGCCCGTCGCCCATTACGCCGACGGATTTCACCGGCAGGAATACGGTGAACGCCTGGCTGACTTTATAGTACCAGCCTGAGTTGTAAAGTTCTTCGATAAAGATGGCGTCGGCTTTGCGCAGTAAATCGCAGTATTCTTTTTTGATTTCACCCAATACGCGCACCCCTAAACCCGGGCCCGGGAACGGGTGGCGGTTGAGCATTTCGGCAGGCAAGCCTAAGGCCAAGCCGATTTTACGTACTTCATCTTTGAATAATTCGCGAAGCGGTTCCACTAAGCCGAGCTTCATATAATCCGGTAAACCACCTACGTTATGGTGGGATTTAATCACGTGTGCTTTGCCGGTTTTGCTGGCGGCGGATTCAATCACATCCGGATAAATGGTGCCTTGTGCCAGCCATTTAACGCTGGTTTGTTTGTGGGATTCTTCGTCGAATACATCCACAAATACTTTACCGATCATTTTGCGTTTGGATTCCGGTTCGTCAATGCCTTTCAATGCGTCTAAGAAACGATCTTCGGCGTTGACGCGGATAATATTCAAGCCGAATTTATCGCCGAACATTTCCATTACCTGATCGCCTTCGTTTAAACGTAATAAGCCGTTATCCACGAACACACAGTGTAAATTTTTGCCGATAGCGCGGTGTAATAATAATGCGGTTACCGAAGAATCCACACCGCCGGATAAGCCTAAAATCACTTCATCGTCGCCCACTTGCGCTTTAATGCGAGCTACCGCATCTTCAATGATGTTTTCCGGCGTCCAGTTGGTTGTACATCCGCAAATATTCACCACAAAGTTGGTTAATAACGCCAAACCGCTTTTGGTGTGGGTAACTTCAGGGTGGAACTGCACGCCGTAGAAATGACGGCTTTCGTCAGACATGGCGGCGATTGGGCAAGTCGACGTGGTACCGGTCAGCTGAAAACCTTCCGGCAAACGGGTTACTTTATCGCCGTGGCTCATCCAGACGTCCAGTTTTGGCAGGGAGGAATTTAAATCATCATTCAGCTGAGCAAAAAGTGCGGTGGAATTTTCGAGAGAAACGGAAGCATAGCCGAATTCACGGTGGCTGGACGGTTCGGTCAGCCCGCCGAGCTGCATTGCCATGGTTTGCATACCGTAGCAAATGCCTAACACCGGCACGCCTGCGTTAAATACATATTCCGGCGCACGCGGGCTGTTGTCTTCGGTGGTGCTTTCCGGACCGCCGGAAAGAATAATCCCGGTCGGATTAAATTCACGGATTTGTTGTTCCGTTACGTCCCACGCCCAAAGTTCGCAGTAAACCCCGATTTCACGCACGCGACGCGCGATCAGCTGGGTATATTGGGAACCGAAGTCGAGGATTAGGATTTTATGGTTGTGAATGTTGTTCATTTTGTTTCCAATGATGATTAATTAATTCTTTTTGCTCATACGAATATAGGTTCCGCCAACACCATCACCTACATATTGAATATTAAATACTTCAGTTTTTCCACATCCTGTTACAGTCCAAGTTTCTTGGGCTTGTTCAACTGAATTTTGCGTTGCTGGTTTTGCGCTATTTATTTGTGTATGAATTTTTTCAGGTGAGCATTGATGAATAGCTCTAAAAAATATATTAATGTTGCGTTCAGTGTCTGATTTCAGCAACGCTCCCGCAGTTGTTTCACCAGAATATGATGGTCCTAAAATACCACAGCCAGTTAATAATAAAGCTAACGTTAATCCTGCTTTTTTCATGTCATACTCCTTTTATGACAATCAGATTTCACAAAACTTTGTAAATTTTAACCGCACTTTAAACTAGAAAAGGTGGGCTTAGCAAGCCCACCCTAGGGTTAATTTAAACGCTTATCCCAAACGATAGTTCGGCGCTTCTTTGGTAATAGTCACATCATGCACGTGGCTTTCTTTGATACCCGCGCCGCTGATGCGTACAAACTGAGATTTAGTACGTAAATCTTCAATGGTAGCGGAGCCGGTTAAACCCATACATGAGCGCAAACCGCCCATTTGCTGATGGATAATGTCTTTTAATAAACCCTTATAAGCGATGCGTCCTTCGATACCTTCAGGTACCAATTTGTCCGCTGCGTTATCGGATTGGAAATAACGATCGGAAGAGCCTTGAGACATTGCAGATAATGAACCCATGCCGCGGTATGATTTGTATGAACGGCCTTGATAAAGTTCGATTTCGCCCGGCGCTTCTTCCGTACCGGCAAACATGGAACCTACCATGACGCAAGAGGCGCCGGCGGCGATGGCTTTTGCAATATCGCCGGAGAAACGGATACCACCGTCGGCAATAACCGGAATGCCTCTGCCTTCTAAGGCGGCTGCTGCATCGGAAATAGCGGTAATTTGCGGTACACCCACACCTGTTACGATACGGGTTGTACAGATTGAACCCGGGCCGATGCCCACTTTCACTGCGCTTGCGCCGGCATCGGCAAGCGCGATTGCGCCTTCCGCGGTGGCGATATTGCCTGCGACAATCGGCAGATTAGGATATTTCGCGCGGGTTTCGCGAACGCGTTGTAATACGCCTTCGGAGTGACCGTGTGAAGAATCGATAAGTAACACATCCACACCGGCTTTTACCAGCGCATCAATACGCTCCTCGTTACCCGGGCCTGCTCCGACGGCAGCGCCCACACGTAAACGACCTAATTCGTCTTTACAGGCGTTTGGTTTTTGTTCCGCTTTTTGGAAATCTTTAACTGTGATCATGCCTTTTAGTTTGAAGTTATCGTCAACTACCAGCACTTTTTCTACACGATGGCTGTGCATCAAGGCAATAATGTCTTCACGTTTTGCGCCTTCTTTTACGGTAACCAGTTTTTCTTTCGGCGTCATCACTTCCGCAACGGTTTTATTTAAATCTTTAACGAAACGGGTATCGCGAGCGGTGATAATACCGACTAAATTATCATTCTGATCGATAACGGGATAACCGGCAAAGCCGTTTTTCTTCACTAATTGCGCCAGCTCGCCAAGGGATAATTCGGGAAAAACCGTCACAGGTTCGGAAACCACGCCGCTTTCAAATTTTTTCACTTTGCGAACGCGATCCGCCTGACGTTCGATAGACATATTTTTGTGAATAAAGCCGATGCCGCCCTCCTGGGCTAAAGAAATTGCTAATTTAGTTTCAGTTACCGTATCCATTGCCGCCGACAGCATTGGGATGTTCAAACGGATTTCTTTTGTTAATTGAGTGGATAGATTGGCCGTATTAGGTAATACTGTGGAATGGGCAGGAACTAGAAGAACGTCATCAAAAGTTAATGCTTCTTGTTTGATTCGTAACATAGCAATATTCTCTCTTGTTTTATGTGGATGTTAAAAAATATTGCGGACGGATTATACAGGGTTGGCAATCGTTTGGGAATGGATTTTTTAAAAAAAATTTTTACTTTTTTGAACTTTATGATAAAAAGACAAGTTACATTTTTTCGGGGAAATTTATGTCGTCCTTATTAGAGATTTTAGCCGACGGTCAGCCAAAAACTTTTAAAAAATTGACCGCACTTTTATCGCTCAGCCAAGCGCAATTGCTTGATGAAACGGAGCGCTTACAAACTTTAGGCATTCAAATTAAAGCCTCACCGCAAACCCTTCAATTAATACCTCAGCTTGATTTACTGGACGGCGCCCGCCTGAGCAAAGCTTTATTTCCTCATCGGGTTGTAATTCAACCGGTCATTGATTCCACTAATCAATATATTCTGAATCATTTAGCGGAACTGAAAAAAGGCGATTTATGTTTATCCGAGCATCAAACCGCAGGCAGGGGGCGGCGCGGTCGTCAATGGCTTTCGCCTTTTGCCGGGCAATTGATTTTGAGCATTTATTGGACGTTGAACGCCCGTAAACCTTTGGACGGTTTGAGCCTGGTAATTGGTATGGCGATTGCCGATGCCATAAAAAGTGCGGGCGGAAAAGAGATAAATTTGAAATGGCCGAATGATCTTTTATTAAACGGGCGAAAATTAGCCGGTATTTTGATTGAGATCGCGAACCGGCAACAGGATCAATTAAATCTGGTGATAGGTATCGGCATTAATCTTTCGCTGCCAAAACTGAAAGCTCAAATTGATCAGCCTTGGGCGGAACTTTGCGAAATATTACCGCAGTTAGATCGTAACGAATTGCTGATTCGGGTAGTTAAGCATCTTTATCTTTATCTCGCCGCTTTTGAACGGGAAGGGATTAATGCGGTGTTCCGTGAGAAATGGGCGGAGACGGATTATTATTTTAATAAAGAAGTGAACATTATTACCGAAAAGCAAACTATTACGGGCATAAACCAAGGTATTGATGAAAATGGTTATATTCTGATTAAAACTAAAAACGGCGAGCTTTTGAAATTTAACGGCGGAGAAGTTTCTTTGCGCAAGCCCGCATAAAGTAAAGGCTCCTTTTTTAATATAGGAGCCTTTTGAATTATTTGTTGGCTAAAATAACCGCCCGTTTAGGCGCCGGATAGCCTTCAATGGTTTTGCTGTGATCATTCGGGTCTAAAAAGTCAATCAGGCTTTCATTTTCCAGCCATTCGGTTTTACGCTGTTCTTCCAGCGAGGTGACTTCCACATCCACGCAACGCACATTGCTGAAACCGGATTTTTCCAGCCAATTAATTAAACAAGGCACGGAAGGAATAAAATAAACGTTTTTCATTTTGGCGTAACGTTCCGCCGGCACTAAGACATGATGTTCGTCACCATCCGTCACCAGCGTTTCAAGCACTAATTCTCCGCCTTTGCGCAATTGATTTTTTAACTGGCTCAGGTGATCCAGCGGCGATTTACGATGATAGAGCACGCCCATGGAAAAAACCGTATCAAATACGCCCAGCGGTTGCATTTCTTCAATACCTAACGGGATTAAATTTGCCCGGCGATCGTTATTTAACAGTTTGCGTACCGCTTCAAACTGGCAAAGAAATAATTCCGTAGGATCGATGCCCACCACCATTTTGGCGCCTTCACCAACCATGCGCCACATATGATACCCGCTGCCGCAGCCTACATCTAAAATAAGGCGATCCTGCAACGGCGCTAAATGGGGGAGTACGCGATCCCATTTAAAATCGGAGCGCCATTCGCAATCCACATGAATGCCGTGTAAATGATAAGGCCCCTTACGCCACGGCATAAGCTGCTTGAGGTGATAGATAATCCGTTGTTGTTCGCCTTGCGAAAGCGGAGAAACCGGCTCGGATTTGACCGCAGTTTTTAAATCGATACGCGCGGTTTTCAAGTGCGGTAAAAAATCCACGATTTTTGCCCATTTGGCGTATTCGCCGTGAGTTTGTTTTTGCCATCGGGCAAGTTGTGACGGCAGGGTTTCCAGCCATGAGGAAAGTTCGCTCACGGCTATTTGTTGATAAAACGGACGAAAATCAATCATGGTTTATTCCGCATTTTTGTAAGCAAGGTTTGCTTTTTCAAAGGTTTCGACAATTTCTTTATTTGGCGCCGGTGAAAGCAATGAAACCAGGATAATCATTAATGAGGCTAACGAGAATGCGGGAATCATTTCATAAACTCCTGACCATTCGGATGTCGCAGGAATTACCGATTTCCAGCTAAATACTACGATTGCGCCGGTCAGCATACCTGCAATTGCACCTGATGAGGTCATGCGTTTCCAGAATAAGGAGAGCAATACCACAGGCCCGAAAGAGCTGCCGAAGCCTGCCCAGGCAAATTCTACTAATTTTAAGACTTTATTGTTTTCATCCTGGGCAATCCAAATGGCGAGCGCGGCAATAATCAATACCATTATGCGACCCAGCCAAACCAGTTCTTTCTCGCCTGCTTTAGGACGAATAAAACCTTTGTAGAAGTCTTCGGTAATCGCACTGGAGGCGAGCAATAACTGACAGCTTAAAGTACTCATGACGGCGGCTAAAATAGCGGAAAGCAGAATACCCGCAACCCAAGGGTTAAAGAGCAGTTTCGCTAATTCGATAAATACCTGCTCGGGTTCTTTGGTGACCACCTCGGCGATTTGCGGATTGGCATGAAAGAAGGCAATACCGAAAAAACCGATACTGATTGCGCCGATTAAGCAGATAATCATCCAGGTGATACTAATACGGCGGGCTTTGTGTAAGGATTTTGCCGAATAAGCCGCCATGAAACGGGCGAGAATATGCGGTTGACCGAAATAACCCAAACCCCATGCCGCAAGGCTGAATAAACCTAATGTTGAAGTGCCGGTGAATAAATCGGTAAAGTCTTTTTGCATATCTATTTCCGCACTTTGCATGGATGCTGAAAAGCCGTCTATTCCGCCTAGAGAAACCACGATCACAACAGGGGTTAAGATCAAGGCAAATAGCATTAATGTGGCTTGGATAGTGTCCGTCCAGCTTACCGCTAAAAATCCGCCGATAAAGGTATAGGCGATAGTCGCTAAAGCGCCGTACCAAAGTGCGGTGGCGTAGGGAATACCAAATAGATTTTGGAATAATTTAGCGCCGGCAACCACGCCTGACGAACAATAAATAGTAAAAAATACTAAAATAATAGAGGCGGAAATAATCTTTAACAAATTGTGCGAGGTACCGAAACGGCTATGAAAATACTCGGGCAAGGTCAGCGCATTATTGTTAAATTCCGTATGAACGCGCAGACGACCGGCGACAAACAACCAGTTTAAATAGGCGCCGATAGTTAAACCGATGGCAATCCAGCCTTCGATTAAGCCGGAAACATAAACCGCGCCGGGCAAGCCCATTAGAAGCCAGCCGGACATATCGGATGCGCCCGCAGACATGGCTGTCACAAAACTGCCTAAACGGCGCCCGCCGAGAATATAGTCCGAAATATTATTGGTATAATAATAAGCAAGTACGCCGATGGCGAGCATACCTAAAATATAAATCGTAAATGTAATGAGTGTTGGATCTAATCCAAACATTATGAATCTCCATGATTAATCGTAATTTCAAATTAAGTTTGTTAACGGTAAAAACTTAAATACGATTAACAATAATTTAAAACCCGCACAAGCCTGTGTTTATTTTGGCAAAATTTGAGAAAGCTCACATTTTACAATAATTAGCTCTGTTATTCCATTGTCCTTTTCGCTAGACTATGTTCAATTTTGTTAAGTTTTAGGTATTTTTTATGAATTCTGTTGAATTATTGGTGAACGTAACGCCGAATGAAACCAGGATTGCGTTGGTGGATACGGGGATTTTGAAGGAAGTCCATATCGAACGTCAGGCGAAACGAGGGATAGTCGGTAACATATATAAAGGCCGTGTGACCCGCGTTCTGCCCGGTATGCAGTCGGCATTTGTGGATATCGGTTTGGAAAAGGCCGCTTTTTTACACGCTTCCGACATTGTTTCTCACACCGAATGCGTGGATGAAAGCGAACAGAAACAATTTATCGTGAAAGATATCGCCGAATTAGTGCGAGAAGGGCAGGATATCGTAGTGCAGGTGGTGAAAGATCCTTTGGGAACCAAAGGCGCGCGCCTGACCACGGATATTACGCTGCCTTCCCGTTATTTGGTATTTATGCCGGAAAACAGCCATGTGGGCGTTTCCCAGCGTATTGAAAGCGAAGACGAACGGGCAAGATTAAAAGCCTTGGTAGAGCCTTATTGCGACGAATTGGGCGGCTTTATTATCCGCACCGCCGCAGAAGGCGCCACAGAAGACGAATTAAAACAGGATGCGGATTTTCTTAAACGTTTATGGCGAAAAGTAATGGAACGCAAAGCAAAATATCCGACCCGTTCCATGCTTTACGGCGAACTTGCTTTGGCGTTGCGTGTGTTGCGTGATTTTGTCGGCGCCGGCATCGAAAAAATCCGTATCGACTCAAAATTATGTTTCACCGAAGTGAATGAATTTTGCGAAGAATTTATGCCCGAACTGGTGGATAAACTGGTGCTGTATTCGGGCAATCAGCCGTTATTTGATGTGTACGGGGTGGAAACGGCAATTCAAATCGCATTGGATAAGCGCGTGAATTTAAAATCCGGCGGTTATCTGATTATCGAACAAACCGAAGCCATGACCACTATTGATATTAATACCGGTGCTTTCGTCGGCCATCGCAATCTGGAAGAAACCATCTTCAATACCAATATTGAAGCGACGCAAGCCATTGCCCAACAACTTCAATTGCGTAATCTCGGTGGTATTATCATTATTGATTTTATTGATATGCAAACCGACGAACACCGTAACCGGGTTATTCAGTCTTTGGAAGAAGCGCTTTCTAAAGATCGCGTAAAAACCAATGTGAACGGTTTTACCCAGCTCGGCCTGGTGGAGATGACCCGTAAACGCACCCGGGAAAGTCTGGAACACGTTTTATGCGGCGAATGTCCCGCCTGCCAGGGACGGGGTCATGTGAAAACCGTGGAAACCGTGTGTTATGAAATTATGCGTGAAATCATTCGTGTTCACCATTTATTCTCAAGCGAACAATTTGTGGTTTACGCTTCCAGAGCGGTATCCGAATATCTGATCAACGAAGAAAGCCACGGCTTAATCGCCGAACTTGAGGTTTTTATCGGCAAACAGGTACAGGTGAAGACAGAAGTATATTACAATCAGGATCAGTTTGACGTCGTTGTTATGTAAGTCGTCATATAGTTATCCGTAAAAAGTGCGGTCGATTTTTCCGAAGTTTTAAAACTTTGAAGAAATCGACCGCACTTTTATATATAATAGCCGCCGTTAGGGTCTGTTTATGTTTTATAACCGGTTGCGTTGTTGTCTAAAATAGCCACAGGTAAGGCGTAAAATGCGGTGAATAGCAGGCCCTATTAACAAGTTTTTCACTTCAGCCAATTCATTTTAGGAACAAAATGTTAAATAAAGTTGTAGAAAGTCTGCTTACGCCAAGTAATTTATCCGTAAAAGATCTTCCCAATATTTTTGATCAACTTGCTCATCGCCATTTAGATTATTCCGATCTTTATTTTCAGCTCAGTCAAGACGAAAGCTGGGTGCTGGAAGACGGCATTATCAAAGAGGGCGGTTTTCATATTGATCGCGGGGTTGGTGTGCGAGCTATTAGCGGTGAGAAAACGGGTTTTGCCTATTCCGACCAAATCAATTTGACAAGCCTGCAGCAATGCGCCAATGCGGTGAAAGGTATTGCGCCGGCAGAACAAGGGCGGATTATCACTCCGACGGGATTTAACCGGGTCAATCCGATTTTACGTTATGCCGCGGTTAATCCGTTAGATACCTTAACGAAAGAACAGAAAATCGAATTACTGTATTTGGTGGATAAAACGGCGCGCGGTATGAGCCCTTATGTAAGCCGGGTTTCGGCAAGTTTAAGTTCCATATATGAAGAAGTGCTGGTAGCGGCAACGGACGGCACATTAGCCGCCGATATTCGTCCTTTAGTACGTTTATCCGTTTCCGTACTGGTGGAAAAAGAGGGTAAGCGCGAGCGCGGAAGTGCCGGTGCGGGCGGGCGTTTTGGCTTGAATTGGTTTCTGGAGTCTTTCGAAGGCGAAGTTAGAGCCGTATCCTTTACCAAGGAAGCGGTGCGTCAAGCGCTGGTGAATTTAGAAGCGATTCCGGCACCAGCGGGGTTAATGCCCGTAGTATTAGGTGCGGGCTGGCCCGGCGTATTATTGCATGAAGCCGTGGGGCACGGTCTGGAAGGGGATTTTAACCGCAAAGAAAGCTCGCTGTTTTCGGGCAAAATCGGCGAATTAGTTACTTCGCCGCTTTGTACGATTGTAGATGACGGCACGTTAGAGAACCGCCGCGGATCACTTACCATTGATGACGAAGGTACGCCAAGTCAGCGCAACGTATTGATTGAAAACGGTATTTTAAAAGGTTATATGCAGGATAAAATGAATGCCCGCCTGATGGGTGTCGCGCCGACCGGAAACGGGCGCCGCGAATCTTATGCGAATTTGCCGATGCCCCGCATGACTAATACTTATATGTTGTCGGGCGACAGCAAGTTTGAGGATTTGATCGGTTCAATTGATAGAGGTATCTTTGCCTCGCATTTCGGCGGCGGGCAAGTGGATATTACTTCCGGAAAATTCACTTTCTCCACCACAGAAGCCTACCTTATTGAAAAGGGGAAAATCACTCGTCCGGTAAAAGGCGCTACTTTAATCGGCAGCGGTATTGAAGTGATGCAGCAGGTTTCAATGGTGGCGGATAATATGGAAATCGACCATGGTATCGGCGTGTGCGGTAAAGAGGGACAAAGTGTGCCGGTCGGCGTGGGACAACCCGCATTAAAAATCGAAAGAATCACCGTTGGCGGTACAAATTAAACAATAACGAAGACCGTACATAAAAGTGCGGTCTTTTTTATGTGAATTTTTATTCATTATATTTGACTAATTATTCAATAAGTTCTATGCTAAATCCAATTTAACACAACATAAGAAAGAAAAGGATAAAACTATGAGCCAATATACTCGCAAAACATTTGATGAAGTGATGATCCAAAACTACGTACCTGCGGATTTTATTCCTGTGAAAGGCAAAGGTTGCAAAGTTTGGGATCAGCAAGGGCGAGATTATATTGATTTTACCAGCGGGATTGCCGTAAATGCATTAGGACATTGTCCTGACGAAATCGTCGATGTGCTGAAAAAACAAGGCGAAACTCTATGGCATTCAAGCAACTGGTTCACCAGTGAACCGACTCTGGAACTTGCCTCCAAATTGGTTGAACATACCTTTGCCGAACGTGTGATGTTTGCCAATTCCGGCGGTGAAGCCAATGAGGCGGCGCTTAAATTGGCGCGTCGTTATGCGGTGGATAATTACGGCTATCAAAAAGATACCATTATTTCATTCAAAAAAAGTTTCCACGGACGTACCTTATTTACCGTCAGCGTCGGCGGTCAGGCGAAATATTCGGACGGATTCGGCCCGAAACCTGCCGGAATCGTGCATTTGCCGTTTAATGATCTTGATGCGGTTAAAGCGATGATTGATGATCACACCTGTGCGGTAATCGTTGAGCCGATTCAGGGAGAAAGCGGTATTATTCCGGCCACCAAAGAATTTTTACAGGGTTTGCGTCGACTTTGCGACGAAAATAACGCTCTGTTGATTTTTGACGAAGTACAAACGGGGGTAGGGCGTACCGGTTATTTATACGCATATGAAAGCTATGATGTAGTGCCGGATATTCTGACCTCGTCAAAAGCCCTTGCTAACGGTTTTCCGATTAGCGCAATGTTAACCACCACAAAAATTGCCGCCAGTTTCAAACCGGGCGTGCACGGTACTACATTCGGCGGTAATCCGTTAGCCTGTGCGGTCGGGGCGAAAGTGATTGAGACGATTGCAAATCCGGCGTTTCTTGAAAATGTGCAAAAAACATCTGCACTTTTTATCAGCGAATTAAACAAACTTAATGAGAAATATCACTTATTTAACGAAGTTCGCGGTCAAGGATTATTAATCGGGGGCGGAATTAATTGAAAAATATCAGGGCAAAGCCTCAGAGTTTGTCAAAGCCTGTGCGGATAATCAACTTATGATTTTAGTCGCTGGGCCGAATGTGCTACGTTTTGCACCGGCATTAAATATTAGTCAACAGGAAGTGGCGGAAGGATTTAAACGTTTAGATCAGGCTCTGCAAAAATTTGCTTAAAATTGTGAAGAAAAGCGAATTATTTAAAAATTCAATATTGACATAAACAGTAAATAACTTTACACTTCTTGACGTTTTATCTAAGAGTGACTTTGATAGAGCTAAACTTTAAATATTTTATTCATAAAACCCTTTTTAGCCAGAGTATTTTTGCTCTGGCTCTTTTCTTTTTAAACTTCCGTTTCTTTTGAATTTGATCTAAATCTAGGAAATTTACCTAATTTTTATATTTTTCTAGTGTTGCTTGCTCGTTTTAGCTAGAATTGGCGAAAATTTTTGCTTAATTTATAAACGAGGAGTCGCTATGAACTACCCTAAAATTGCCCAACAGGTTATCGAAAAACTTGGCGGAAAAGAAAATATCGCTAATCTTGCGCATTGTGCAACGCGTTTGCGCTTGACAATGAATGACGAAAGTAAAATCGACAAACAGGCCATTGAAGATATCGAGGGCGTAAAAGGGCAGTTTTCAACCTCCGGTCAATACCAAATTATTTTCGGTTCAGGTACGGTGAATAAAGTTTACGCCGAAATGAATACCATTATGAACGGTTCGCCGTCGGCGGATTCCACCGGGGAAAGTCAACAGGCGAAAGGGCCGCAGCAAGGTTTGATTCAACGATTAATTAAAGGTCTGGCTGATATTTTCGTTCCCATTATTCCGGCTATTGTCGCCGGCGGTTTGTTAATGGGGATTAATAATGTCTTTACCGCAAAAGATTTATTCGAAGAAGGGAGGACATTACTCGACCTTTATCCGCAATACAAAGATTTAGCGGATTTAATTAATACCTTTGCTAACGCGCCTTTTGTGTTTCTGCCCGTATTGTTAGGTTTCTCGGCAACCAGAAAATTCGGTGGCAATCCGTTCTTAGGAGCGACATTAGGTATGTTGCTCGTTCACCCCGCTTTAACCAATGCTTACGGTTATGCGGAAGCGTTAGCCGGCGGCAATCTTCAATTATGGAATATTTTCGGGCTAGAGATTGAAAAAGTCGGTTATCAAGGTACGGTTATTCCCGTTTTAATTGCCGCCTGGGTATTGGCGACTTTAGAAAAATTCTTAGTGAAAGTAGTGCCTTCCGTATTAAATAATTTAGTCACGCCGTTATTTTCATTATTTATCACCGGTTTTTTGGCTTTCACCGTAATCGGACCTTTCGGTCGTGAAGCGGGGGAATTTTTAAGTCAGGGTTTAACCTGGTTATATGATACTTTAGGTTTTATCGGCGGCGGCGTGTTCGGCGCATTATACGCACCTATCGTGATTACCGGTATGCACCAAACCTTTATCGCCATTGAAACGCAATTGCTGGCAAGCACTGCGGCAACTTTTATCTTCCCGATTGCCGCCATGTCGAATATTGCGCAGGGTGCCGCTTGTTTAGCCGTTGCCGTGTTAAATAAAGATGCCAAAACCCGAGGTCTGGCGTTGCCTTCCGGTATTTCCGCATTATTAGGGATTACCGAACCTGCCATGTTCGGGGTGAATTTGCGCTTCCGTTATCCGTTCTATGCGGCTATGTTAGGTGCCGGTTCCGCCGCGGCGTTTATCGCGTTCTTCAATGTTAAAGCCACTGCGCTTGGCGCGGCGGGCTTAATCGGTATCGCATCAA
This sequence comes from [Mannheimia] succiniciproducens MBEL55E, assembly GCF_000007745.1. GTDB lineage: Bacteria > Pseudomonadota > Gammaproteobacteria > Enterobacterales > Pasteurellaceae > Basfia > Basfia succiniciproducens. The sequence goes on from NC_006300.1 coordinate 757,622, forward strand.
TTCGTGCCGGCGACTGGGGAATGTATTCCGTGGGGATGGTAATTTCGTTTTGTGTGGCTTTCGCTGCGGCATTAGTGCTGGGCGCAAGAGCTAACGCAAAAGAATAGTTTAAAAAATCAGTCAAAAAAGACCGCACTTTTAACTCAAAGTTCGGTCTTTTTTTTGCTATTTTTTCTCCGGTTTTTCCGTATCGGTTATTTTTAACCGGTAGGAAAATATTAATCCCAACAGGCTTAAAACGGATAAGGTCTGCAAGGCGATTTGCAGACCGTAATGATCTGCAATCCAGCCCACAATTGGTGAAAATATCCCGCCCATAGTGATTCCCAGCCCAAGGGTAATGCCGGCTGCAAAGCCGACGCTTTTGGCAAGATAAGTCTGACCAAGCACGACAATAGGACTATATTGAGTAAAAACGCCCAATCCCAACGGAATTAGCAAAATAAATGAGAGCCATAAGTTTTCGCTTTGAGTAAAAATTAAAATAGTGGGTAAAAAAATCAAATAAGCGTAGCGGATAATTCTGACATAACCCAAGCGATCGGAAAGCAACCCGCCGATAAAGGTAATGGCGACCCCCATTGATAAAAATATCGTGAGCGCAAAGTTAGCGTCGGTTTCTTGTTGATGAAGTATATGAATCCAATAGATAGGAATAAAAGCGTTAAGTACTGTGAAATTGGTGGCGCGGACAAAAATAATCACCGACAATTTGGCAAAACTGCGCCAATCGTTTTGTAATGTGGTAGAAGCGGTGTTTTTTGCTTTATTAACCACATTTTCGACTGTTAATTTTGGCAACTGTAAGAAAATAATGAGCGCGATGATCGTGTTAATCAGGGCAAAAATACTTAAGGTTTGTGCACCGAATAAATAGGCGAGCCCCGCGAACATCGGTCCTATAGCAAAACCGGCATTGCCGCCGACGGCAAAAATCCCCATAGCTTTGCCTTTTTCTCCGCCGGACATTCGGTTAACCAGTCTCGCTCCTTCCGGGTGAAACAGAGCGGAACCTATGCCGGCAATCATGGCAAAAAAGAATAAACCCGGGTAGGAATGGACAAAGCCCATAGCGGCGATACAGCAGCCTGACAGCATCATTCCCAAAGGAATTAACCAAGGCATAGAACGTTTATCCGCCAAATAGCCGAAAAACGGTTGAGCAATTGAGGCGAGAACCGTGTTGGCGAAAATTAATCCGCCGGCTTCCTGATAGGTCAATCCGTAATTTTTTATAAAAAGCGGAAGCAGGGCAGGGAGCGCTCCTTGCGCCATATCGGTGACGAGATGCCCGATTGCCGCAAGATAAACAGCGAATTTGTTTTGCATAATAAGTTCGTTAAAAGATAAATAAGTTCTATTATAATCCCGAAGTTTCCGGTGTATTTTAATAAAACGAATTATTTTGCGTTTTATTACTTAAGATCAAAAGACGGGTATCGGGCAATTAAAAGTGCGGTGAAAATTTGCGTTTTTTTGGCGGGTAGAAAAAAGCCCTTTCATCATGAAAGGGCAAAATACATTTGGAGTTATATTTTTAAAGTATGTTTGTATTATATATGCGGAATTTTAACTTTTACAACATATTTTTAACATTTACTTTTGGTGAGGATTGCGCGTATTGCCGCCGGTTAAATTACGCATTAACAACGCATAATCCAGTTCGATATCGGCCGGTACATCTAAGAACACAAAATGTCCGTCGCCAAGCCCCGCTTCCACTTCTTCATTTTTGCGGTTCAGCATACGATTGATTTTAAATACGATGTTACCCTTCGGTGTCATCATTTCCACTTCGTCGCCTAGCAGAAATTTATTTTTTACCGCCACTTCCGCCATACCTTGTGCATTACGTTTGCCGGTAAATTCGCCCACAAACTGCTGACGTTCGGAAATACTGTAACCGTATTCATAGTTTTGATATTCATCATGGGTATGACGACGTAAAAAACCTTCCGTGTAACCTCGGTGTGCCAGGCTTTCCAATGTATCCAGCAAACTGGTGTCAAAAGGTTTGCCCGCCGCCGCGTCATCAATGGCTTTACGATAAACCTGAGCGGTACGCGCGCAATAATAGAAGGATTTTGTGCGACCTTCGATTTTTAACGAATGCACGCCTAGTTGAGTGAGTTTTTCTACATGTTGTACGGCACGAAGATCTTTGGAGTTCATGAAGTAAGTACCGTGCTCGTCTTCAAACGCCGTCATTTGTTCGTCAGGGCGGTTAGGCTCGGTATAAAGGAACACTTTATCTGTGGTTGCGCCTTCCCCTAATGTAGGCGATACGTTTTTAACCACAATTTCAGGTTCGTATTTTTGAACGTTGTCTTTCGGTACGATATTGCCCACATCGTCCGTGGTGCCTTCTTCTATTTTATATTCCCAACGACAGGCATTAGTGCAAGTACCCTGATTCGGATCTCGTTTATTTATATAGCCCGAAAGCAGACAACGGCCGGAATATGCCATGCATAATGCGCCGTGAACGAAAATTTCCAGTTCGATATCCGGCACTTGTCGGCGGATTTCGGCGATTTCTTCAATGGAAAGTTCGCGGGATAGAATTACGCGGGTAAGCCCCATTTGTTTCCAGAATTTTACCGTCGCCCAGTTTACCGCATTGGCTTGTACGGACAAGTGAATGTCCATATCCGGGAAGTTTTCCCGTACCATCATGATAAGACCCGGATCCGACATAATCAGCGCATCGGGGTTCATGTCCACAATGGCTTGAATATCTTTGATAAAGGTTTTTAGTTTTGAATTGTGCGGCGCAATGTTAACCACTACATAGAATTTTTTGCCTAGGCTATGAGCTTCATCAATGGCTTGCTTTAAGGTTTCGTGATTAAATTCGTTGTTACGTACGCGTAAACTGTAGCGCGGTTGCCCGGCATAAATGGCATCGGCGCCGTAAGCAAAGGCATAACGCATATTTTTCAGCGTGCCGGCAGGGGATAATAATTCCGGTTTAAATGGAGTAGTCATAAGTTTCTCTTTAAGGTCTGAGTTCAAATCAGTGATTCGCTGGGGCGAACCGTAGGACTGTGTATTTTATGGAGATTTATCGAATTGTAAAGAAACGAAGGAAAATATCTTAATTTATTGTTCTATTATTAATTAAATTCATATTCAAATTGAATTTTTTAAAATTGACACATATTAAAAAGATAAATAATCTACATACATTGCAGTTAACAGAATCGGCCATGCAATTATAAATATTAATGAGGTGAATTATGAGTTATGCGAAAGATATTGATACATTGAATCAGCACGTTGCGGATTTAAACGGGCAAATTAATGTGTCTTTTGAGTTTTTCCCGCCGAAAAATGAAAAAATGGAAGAAACCCTATGGTCATCAATTCATCGTTTAAAAACGCTTAATCCGAAGTTTGTTTCGGTAACTTACGGGGCGAATTCCGGTGAGCGGGAACGTACCCATTCCGTGGTGAAAAACATTAAGCAAAAAACTGGTTTGGAAGCTGCACCACATTTAACGGGCATTGATGCAACACCGGAACAATTAAAAGAAATTGCGCAGGATTACTGGAATAACGGTATTCGCCGCATTGTGGCATTACGGGGCGATATTCCGGCAGGCTATACAAAAACGCCGTTTTATGCCTCCGACTTAGTGGCGTTGCTGCGCTCCGTTGCGGATTTTGATATTTCCGTGGCGGCCTATCCGGAAGTGCATCCCGAGGCAAAATCGGCGCAGGCGGATCTGATTAATTTAAAACGTAAGATTGATGCCGGCGCGAACCATGTGATTACGCAATTTTTCTTTGATATTGATAACTACCTGCGTTTTCGTGATCGTTGCGCTTCAATCGGGATTGATGCGGAAATTGTACCGGGGATTTTACCGGTGACGAATTTTAAACAGCTGCAAAGAATGGCGGCGCTGACGAATGTGAAAATTCCTAATTGGTTAGCGGTAAATTACGAAGGGCTGGATGAGGATCAAACCACCAGAAATCTGGTTGCCGCCAGTGTAGCCTTGGATATGGTACGGGTACTTTCCCGCGAAGGCGTGAAAGATTTCCACTTTTATACTTTAAACCGCAGCGAACTGACTTATGCGATTTGCCATATATTAGGCGTCAGACCGAAGTAAAAGTGCGGTCGTTTTTTACGAAATTTTTATTTAACGGTGCTTTAGGGTCTGTTTATAAAAGATAAACAGACCGATTATCGCATCGTTAATTTTTTGGGGATGGTGGCTAAATTTTTTCTTTCTTCAGCAATGAAATTAAGAAAATAAATGAAGAGCAAATTACCACGGACGGGCCTGCAGCCGTGTTATAGAATGCGGAAAGCGTTAATCCCAGAGATACCGCTACAATACTTAACCCGACCGCGATGATTGCCATTGATTCCGGCGTTCGGGCAAATCGTCTGGCGGTTGCGGCGGGAATAATGAGTAGCGAAGTAATGATTAACGCGCCGACAAATTTCATGCTTAATGCAATGGTTAGTGCGGTTAAGATCATTAAAATAAACCGCATTCGGCGGATGTTAATGCCTTCTACTTGAGCCAGTTCCGGGCTTACCGTGGTGGAAATTAACGGTTTCCAAAAATAAATAAGGGAAATTAAGACGATCAAAACACCGATACCGATATAGATTAAATCTTCGTAGCTGACCGCCAGCAAATCGCCGAATAAATATCCCATTAAATCCACCCGCACATTTTGCAGCAATCCTACGGTGACCACGCCTAATGACAAACAGCTATGAGCGATAATGCCCAATAAAGTATCTACCGAAAACTGCGTATTACTTTCCAGCCATACCATTGCCACCGCTAAAATCAAGGTAAGAATCAGAATGGATAAATAAGGGTTAATATCCAGGCAAATTCCCAGTGCGACGCCTAATAATGCGGAATGGGAAAGGGTATCGCCGAAATAAGCCATTTTACGCCAAACTACAAACGCACCTAACGGAGCGGTAATAAATGAGAGTAAAATGCCTGTTAACCAAGCGGGAAAAATAATTTCAAACATAATTTATTCCATTATCTCCCGTTGTTGATACATTGAACGGAATGCTTATTCCCAATACAGCAAACATCGCCGTGCATATTGTGTTGATGGTTGTGATGATGAGTATAAAACGCCACATTTTGGGAGAATTGATCGCCAAATAAGTGAATAAAAGTAGGGTCATTGGATACTTTTTCAGGCGAACCCGCGCAACAAATATGCCGATTAATGCAAACTACTTCGTTGGTATCCGCCATAACGATATGCAAATCATGGGAAACCATAAGAATTGCGCAATTGAGTTTTTCTCTTGTTTGATGGATTAACTGATAAAGTTCAATCTGCCCGCTGAGATCAACCCCTTGCATAGGTTCGTCCAATACCAATAAATTCGGTTTGTTAAGCAATGCTCTGGCAAGCAGAACCCGCTGCATTTCACCACCGGATAGCTTTTGCATACTGCTGTGAATTAAATGTTTAATGGAAAGCAGTTCGATGGCATCCTGAATTTCCGCTTTTGAAATACCTTTTTTTAAGGATAAAAATTTTTCCACCGTAATAGGTAAACTTTGCTCCAAATGAATTTTTTGCGGCACATAGCCGATACGTAGATCCCGATGGTGAATCACTTTACCGTCGGTTGGCGACAGTAATTTAAGTAATACTTTAAGCAGCGTGGATTTACCGCCGCCGTTTGGTCCCACAATAGTAATGACCGTATTCGGGTAAATGCTGAGATTAATATTTTGTAGTGCCGTTTTCGCGCCAAAAACCACTTTGATATTCTGCAATTCGATAAGCGGGATTTTGATAGAATTTATTTGCATTGATGAAATGTCACGTACTTTAAAAAATGTGCTAAACAATAGCCTATTTTTGTCGAGTTCTCAAGTTTTCCGGGAATAATTTGCTGCAAATCCGTAAGATAACGTCGTAATTTTCCTTACGTTTATTTTTGAGTGCGGAGAAATTGTACTTCTAAAAAATTTTTCTTGTGTATAATGAATTTTTTCAGATTTTTTTTGTCTGAACGAAACGTAATGTTTATGTAAATTTATGTAAAGGGAAAATAGAGTGGCGCAGCACGTAAAATTAGCAAGGGATAGACGTAAGCGAAAATCGCGTATTAAAGCGGCGATTTTCTTTATGGCTATTATATCTATTTTTACCGGTACATTTCTTAGTTTAAAAGATTCCGTCGAAGACAAAAATATTGACGGGGATACGGCTTTGGCGCAAGCGGAACAATTTGAAAAATTAACGCCGGATGCCGGAACATCAGACAGACTGACTCAACACCTGCTGGATCAGGCGAAAGTATTAGCCGAAGACAATAACGCCACTTCTTATGACGACGATTTATCCGGTCAGGACGATGAAGTTGATGAAATAAAAATCGATCCGGACGACTTTGATATATCTTCTTTGCCGCCGGAAGCGCAAAGCGCGTTAAGTGATCTGTTGGACGTGGCGGATCAAGCCAAGCGTATTTCGGATCAGTTCAGTCATACCATAGTTCGCGGCGACGAATTAAAAGACGTATTGGAACTTTCAGGTTTGGAACCTATGACAGCTGAAGGGTTAATCGCAAGTTATCCGGAATTGAAAAAACTTAAAGCCGGTCAACAAATGTACTGGATCCTGGATAAAAACGGCGAACTGGAATATTTAAACTGGCTTGTTTCGGAAAAAGAAGAACGTATTTATGAGCGACTGGAAAGCGGCAAATTCGAGCGCCAGATTTTAGAGAAAAAAAGTGTTTGGAAGAAGGAAGTGCTGAAAGGAAAAATCACCTCGTCATTCCGTGCAAGTTTGCTGAAGTTAGGCTTGGATCAGCGTCAAGTCAGCCAATTAACTAATGCGTTACAATGGCAGTTCAGTATGAAAAAACTGATGAAAGACGATAATTTTGCGATTTTGATTTTTCGCGAATATTTAGGCGATAAATTAACCGGGCAGGGTAATGTTGAGGCTATTCATATTATTAGCCAAGGCAAGAGTTATTATGCTATTCAGGCGGAAAACGGACGTTATTACAGCCGTCAGGGTGAAACCTTAGGCAAGGGCTTTGCCCGTTATCCGTTGCAGCGTCAGGCACGGATTTCTTCGCAATTTAATCCTCGTCGCAGACATCCGGTAACCGGCCACGTTCGCCCGCATAAAGGGGTGGATTTCGGTGTACCTACCGGTACGCCGGTGATTTCACCTGCCGACGGCGTGGTAGAAAAAGTGGCTTACCAGAAAGGCGGGGCGGGGCGTTATATTATGATTCGCCACGGTCGCGAATATCAAACCGTTTATATGCATTTAAGTAAGCCTTTAGTTAAGGCGGGTCAATCGGTTAAACGAGGTGAACGCATCGCGCTTTCGGGAAATACGGGGATTTCTACCGGTGCACATTTACATTATGAATTCCATATTAACGGGCGACCGGTAAACCCGTTAACGGTGAAATTGCCCGGCACCAGCAACGAAATGCGTGATAGCGAACGCCGACAATTTCTCACCAAGGCAAAATACGTAGAGCGTCAGTTAAAAATGTAATTTCAAAGTGCGGTTAAAAATTCAAAAATTTTAACCGCACTTTTTTCGTTTTGTATCTTGCATAGACGTCATGAAAATTATATATTTAGAATTAAAAATAATTCTCATTTGTTATTATGATCCATCGTCGTTATTTAATTTTATTACTTCTCTTATTATCTATAATTTCTTTATTCCTCGGTGTGAGCTCGGTTAATCTTAAGGGATTACTGTATTTTAACAGTGAGCAGTGGCAAATTCTGTTAATTAGCCGCGTTCCCCGTTTAATCAGTATTTTAATTGCCGGTTCGGCACTAAGTATTTGCGGCCTTGTTATGCAGCAATTGAGCCGTAATCGCTTTGTTTCGCCTACCACCGCGGGCACGATGGACAGCGCACGTCTTGGTATTCTTATTTCGATGCTGGTTTTTCCCACCGCTTCTATGCTGTTTAAAACGGTGATCGCAATTGTCGTTTCTTTTCTCGGCACCTTATTGTTTATGACAATCCTCTCCCGCCTTAAATTTAAGGATAGTATTTTCGTGCCTTTGGTCGGCATTATGTTCGGCAATATTATCAGTTCCGTTACCGCATTTATTGCCTATCAGCAGGATATTCTGCAGAATTTATCGGGCTGGTTGCAGGGTGATTTTTCATTGATTATGAGCGGACGTTATGAAATTCTTTATTTCAGCATTCCCGCCTTGATTACGGCTTATTTGTTTGCCAATCGGTTTTCTATTGTGGGTATGGGACAGGATTTTGCGGTCAATCTCGGTTTGAATTATCAGCAGGTGCTATATCTCGGTTTGGCCATTGTTGCCACGGTATCTTCGATTATTATTGTGTCCGTAGGCGTGATTCCGTTTCTCGGCTTGATTATTCCTAATTTAGTCACGCTGTATTTGGGGGATAATCTGAAAAAAATCCTTTCTCATACCGCACTTTTAGGCGCCGTTTTTGTTTTGTTTTGCGATATTTTCGGGCGCATTGTGATTTATCCTTATGAAATTGCCATCAATGCGGTTGTAGGTGTATTCGGCAGTGCTATTTTCTTATATTTGTTATTTAAGCGGTATCGGCATGTTTAGTTATAAAAATAAAATACATAGCAAACTGATCCGTCAGTTGGGTATCTTAGGCATGTTGAGCCTTGTCGCGGTGGTTGCCTATTTGTTTTATCGGCTGCCTAATCGCTGGGAATATGCGTTATATCACCGTTCGCTAAGCCTGGTAGCCATTGTGGTGACAGGTGCGGCAATTGCATTGGCAACCATGATTTTTCAAACCATCGTGAACAACCGAATTTTAACACCGAGTATTTTAGGGCTGGATTCCTTATATTTATTAATTCAAACCTTAATTATTTTCTTGTTCGGTAGCAAAACCTTATTGGGAATTAATCAGACATTGCTGTTTTTTCTCAGCACCGGCGCCATGGTTATGTTTGCGCTGGGCTTGTATCATTTCCTGTTTAAACGGGAGAGGCAAAATATTTTCTTTTTATTATTGGTGGGGATTATTTTCGGTACGTTTTTCCAAAGTTTAACGACTTTTATGGAAGTGCTGATTGATCCGAACGAGTTTCAAATTGCGCAGGATATCGGTTTTGCCAGTTTTAACCGCATTAATTTGGATATTCTTTGGATTGCGCTCGGCATTTTGCTGGTAGTGATTTTTTATACCTGCCGTTATCTTCGCTATTTTGACGTACTTGCTCTTGGGCGGGATCAGGCGATTAATCTAGGTGTTGATTACCAAGCCGTAACCCGCCGGTTATTGATTATTGTGGCGATTCTGACCTCGGTTTCCACTGCACTTGTAGGGCCTTTAACCTTTTTAGGATTGCTAGTGATGAATGTAACGTTCGAATTTATCCGCGGATATCAACATAAAATCTTAATTCCGGCGGCGATGCTCATCTCCGTAATGACGTTGGTTATGGGTCAGGTACTGGTTTCGCAGGTGTTCACTTTTAATACCACTTTGAGCATTATCATTAACTTTACGGGCGGCGTATATTTTATTTACTTATTATTAAGAGCAAACAAAAAATGGCAATAGAAATTAAACACGTTAATAAAAGCTATGGCTCGAAAAAGGTTGTAGATTCCGTTTCATTAGTTATTCCTAAAGGGAAAATCACCTCGTTTATCGGCCCTAACGGGGCCGGCAAAAGCACGGTGCTTGCCATTATCAGCCGCTTACTAAACGCCGATAGCGGTGATGTATTATTGAACGGGAAATTATTAAACGAACAAAAAAGTGCGGATATTGCCAAGCAGTTATCTATATTGAAGCAATCCAATCACATTAATCTGCGTTTAACGGTTGAAGAACTGGTGGCATTCGGGCGGTTTCCCTATTCAAAGGGAAATTTGAAAAAAAACGACCGCACTTTTATTGACAACGCCATCGGTTATATGGATTTAGAAGAATTCCGCCATCAGTATATTGACGAGCTCAGCGGCGGTCAGCGTCAACGGGCGTATATCGCTATGACTTTAGCTCAGGATACCGATTATATCCTGCTTGACGAACCATTGAATAATCTGGATATGAAACATTCGGTACAGATTATGCAGGTTTTGCGCAAATTGGTAACGGAACTGAATAAAACCGTAGTGATTGTGATCCATGATATTAATTTCGCCTCCTGTTATTCCGATTATATTGTCGCCATGAAAAACGGTAAATTGGTCAGGCAAGGGAGTATTGCGGAAATCATGCAAACATCCGTATTAGAGGAAATTTACGGCATGGAAATTCCGATTCAGGAAATTAATGGCAACAAAATTGCCGTTTATTTTAAAAATTAGCATTGATTGATAAGGAGAACTCAATGAAAAAAACATTAATTACATTGGCGGCAGGCTTGGTTGCGGCATTTGGGGTGGTAAGCGCACAAGCGGCGGATATCGGCTTAGAGACTTTCGGCGGCAAACAAATTGTGCCGGAAAATCCTAAACGGGTAGTGGTGCTGGATTTTGCCGCGCTGGATACGATTCGTGAAATCGGTGCGAAAGAGACGGTTGTGGGAATTTCAAAAGGGCGCATTCCGCAATATTTAGCTGAATTTGATACGGACAAGTATGCCAATGCGGGAACAATGCCGGAACCGGCGTTTGAGAAAATTAATGAAATGTCTCCAGATTTAATTATTGCTTCGGCGCGTCAGAAAAAAGTATTGGCTCGGTTAAAAGAAATCGCACCGGTATTTTATATGGAAAACGACTACGAAAATTATTATCCGTCGTTTGAGCAAAATTTATTAGCCTTAGGGAAAATTTTTAATAAAGAATCCGCGGTTAAGGAAAAACTGGCTCAGTTAGATAACCGAATGACGGCTCTTGCCAAATTAACCGCCGGTAAAAGCGCGTTGGTGACAATTGTAAACGAAAGCCGTATCAGCGCATTTGGCGATAAATCCCGTTATGCTTTGGTATACCAAAAATTCGGATTTACGCCGATTGATAAAAATTTATCCTCATCGACTCATGGTAATAGCGTAGGGTTTGAATATATTGCGGAGAAAAATCCTGATTATTTATTGGTGGTTGATCGCACGGCGGCAATTACGGACAAAGCCAATAATGCGCAAACCGTGCTTGATAACGCCTTAATCAAACCGACTAAAGCGGCAAAAAATAATCATATTGTGTATTTAAATGCCGAAAACTGGTATTTAGCCTTCGGCGGCTTGCAGTCTATGGATACTATGATTTCTGAGATTGAAAGTGCGGTCAAATAATCCGAAATTTTAAGAAGAGAACTAAGAAGAGAACAAAGGCGAATTAAAAATTCGCCTTTTGCCGTTTTGAGAGATTAACCTAAAATGGAATTTAATTCGGCACTCACTTCTTCTACTTTTTTGGTGCCGTCTAAACGGAAGTATTTGGTGTTGCCTGCATTAGCTTCCGCTTGATAGTAGTCAACCAAAGGCTGGGTTTGTTTGTGATAAACCGCTAAACGATCCAAAACGGTTTCCGGTTTGTCGTCGGCGCGGATAATTAAATCTTCGCCGGTCACATCGTCTTTGCCTTCCACCTTCGGCGGGTTATAAACGATATGATATGAACGACCGGAGGCCTGGTGCACGCGGCGACCGCTCATGCGCTCTACAATCACTTCGTCCGGCACGTCGAATTCTAATACGTAATCAATGTTCACGCCCGAGTCTTTTAACGCATCCGCTTGCGGAATGGTGCGCGGGAAACCGTCTAATAAGAAACCGTTGGCACAATCCGGTTGGGCAATACGGTCTTTAACCAGGGCGACGGTTAATTCGTCAGGCACTAATTTGCCTTCATCCATTAATGCTTTAGCTTGTTTACCTAATTCGGTGCCCGCTTTGATTGCGGCGCGGAACATATCCCCCGTTGAGATTTGCGGGATACCGAATTTGTTCATGATAAATTGAGCTTGTGTTCCTTTGCCTGCGCCCGGTGCGCCTAAAAGAATAATTTTCATAGAAATCTCCATTAATTGAATAACTTGCTTACCTTACCTTTAAAGAAAAGTGCGGTCAATTTTTTTATAGTTTTTTTTATTTTTCTTTCCAAGGGGCAACCCAGATCAGGCACAGCATGCCGGGAATTGCCAGAAAAAAACAGAGCCAGAAATAGTGGTAATAGCCCATGTTTTCAATCAGCACCCCGGAAAATGAATTAAACACCGCTCTCGGCAATGCCGATAAGCTGGTGAAAAGCGCCAGTTGGGTGGCGGTATAAACGGGGTTGGTGGCTCTGGCCATAAAGGCTACAAAGGCGGAAGTGCCCAGTCCGATGCCCACATATTCCGCCATTACCACAACGGTTAGGGCGAAAATGGCAAAACTGTCCACTTTTTCAAAGGGGCCGAGCTGCGCCAGCCAGGCAAAGCCGAGAATGGTGACGATTTGTACCAAACCGAACAGCCATAGGGCTTTGTTAATGCCGATTTTCAGGGTAATCATGCCGCCGATAATGCCCGCAATAATCATCGGCCAAAGGGATGCGTTTTTTACCACTAAACCGATTTGCGTTTTGGTAAAACCCATATCGAGATAGAAGGCCGAAATTAATGCGGTGGCCATGCTGTCGCCGAATTTATAGAGAAAAATAAAGGTGAGAATGCCGATTGCGCCCCACAATCCCTTACGTTGGAAAAATTCCTTAAAGGGTTCAACGATATTTTCCGCTAACGTACGGTTGCTTTTGAGTTCGATTTGAGGTTCATGGCTGATAAATAACGTCATCAGCAGCCCCGGCAACATAAACAGTGCGGTAATGATAAATACCGCCTGCCAGCTGAAATGATCCGATAAAATCAGGGAAAGGGAACCCGGCACCAAACCGGCGATACGGTATGCGCTCACATGGATTGAATTACCCATGCCCAATTCTTGGTCGGACAGAATTTCGCGACGATAGGCGTCAAGTACAATATCCTGGCTGGCGGAGAAAAAGGAAACCATGGTGGCTAAGCCGATTAACAGGCTTAAACCCTGGTTGGTGTGCGGATCGATAAAGCCGAATAAACCCAATGAAATCAACAGTAATAACTGGAAAATCAGCATCCAGCCGCGCCGACGGCCTAAAAATGGCGGTACAAAGCGATCCAAGAAAGGCGACCATAGAAACTTCCAGATAAAGGGCAGGCTGGTCAGCGTGAAAAAGCCGATGGTTTTTAGATCTATTTCGGTGGAACGCAACCAGGTCGGAATTAAGGAGGTTAAAATATATAAGGGCAAACCCGAGCTAAATCCGGTGAAAATACAGATCAGCATATTACGGTTGAAAATATGGGAGAAAAAATGATTTTGAGACATAAAGTGCGGTCGGTTTTTTTTAATTTTTTAGCAAAGCTTTCTTTTATTAATGACGGTAGTCTGGTGTTATCCTGTTTATAAATATTTTGGCACACGCCGGGAAGCGTGCGCCATCAATACTATCAATAGAGATGCCGGGTAGAATTTATCTCACCACAAATCTGCATTATTAATCACGATAACCTTTCGGGTTATTTTTTTGCCAGTTCCAGGTATCTTTCATCATTTGTTCAAGACCGCGCTGCGCTGTCCAACTAAGTTCTTTTGCCGCAAGACTCGGATCGGAATAATAGGCGGCAATATCGCCCGGACGGCGCGCAACGAATTTGTGAGGTAACGTCATATTATTGGCTTTTTCGAAGGCTTTCACCATATCCAGTACGGAATAGCCGATGCCGGTACCTAAGTTGTAAATATGTAGACCTGCATCATCTTCGTGACGAGTTAAGGCTTTTAAATGACCGATTGCCAAATCCACAACATGAATATAATCGCGTACGCCGGTACCGTCATGAGTGTCATAGTCGTTACCAAAAATAGATAATTCCGGCAATTTGCCAATCGCTACCTGGCTGATGTATGGCATTAAATTATTCGGAATACCGTTTGGATCTTCGCCGATTAAACCGCTCTCATGTGCACCGACCGGGTTGAAATAACGCAGGATAATCATACTGAAACGCGGTTCAGCCTTAACGACATCAGTTAGTATTTGTTCGACCATTAACTTGGAAGTAGCGTAAGGACTGTTGGTACCGCCTACTTTGCAGTTTTCTGTTACGGGAATGGTTTCCGGCTCACCATACACGGTGGCTGTTGAGCTGAATACAAGATTCCACACGCCGGCTTTTTTCATTTCCTGCACTAATACAAGGGAGCCGGTAACATTATTCATATAGTATTCGGCAGGTTTTTGTACGCTTTCGCCCACAGCTTTTAAACCGGCAAAATGGATCACGGATTTGATCTGGTTTTCGGCAAAAATCCGTTGTAACAATGTTCTGTCTAATACGTCACCTTCATAAAATTTAACACTTTTTCCGGTGATTTGTTTTACACGCTCAAGGGATTTTGGGGATGAGTTGCAGAGATTGTCTAAAACCACTACGTCTTCGCCCGCATTTAATAATTCCACTATGGTATGTGAACCGATATAGCCTGCGCCGCCCGTTACTAATATTGTCATAGTTTATCCTTGTATAAAGTGAATTTCGTCGTTAGTATAAAACTTTTAAATCACTAGGAAAAGTGAAGAATGAGTTATAAACTCAAATCTAATAGAGGAAATGAATATGAATTGGTATCTTTCGGTATTGAAAAAATATGCGGTTTTTTCGGGCAGAGCAAGACGTAAAGAATTTTGGATGTTCATGCTGTTTACCACGATAATCGGTATCGCTTTAGGCGTGCTGGATGTGTTATTTGGTTTTTATGATCATCAAACCGGACAGGGTTTTTTATCCGGTATTTATAGTTTAGCGGTATTAATTCCGACCATTGCCGTAAGCGCCCGCCGTTTGCACGATACGGATCGTTCCGCATGGTGGTTGTTATTAGGCTTTATTCCGGTTATCGGTATTTTGATTTTAATCGTCTTTTGGTGTTTTGACGGTTCGTTCACCACAAATCGTTTCGGCGTTAATCCTAAACAGGATTTTCTATATGAAAAAAATAAACGGACTCAATCGGATATAATCAGCAAATCTTGAGTTTTAGCGCCGGTTAATCGCAATGTAAAAGTGCGGTGAAAAAACAATGTTTTTTAGAAATTTTTAATTTTGTTATATAAATAAAAAAATAATTAAGAAAGGTATTGAACTTTTTATTTAATACGCCTGTCTTAAACAGCGTAAAATCAAACGATATAAACTCAGCCGAGTTATATTTTGACTAACAAACGATAAACAGTAATCATAACTTTATGGAGTTTTAAAGCATGAAATCTATTGTAAAAGTATTAGGTATTTTGGTTATTGCAGGTTCCGTAGGCGCTTGCAGCAATATGTCTAAAACCCAAAAAAATACGGCAATCGGCGCAGTAGCCGGTGGTGTTGTCGGTCATGCGATTGGTGAATCTACCGGTGCTACGTTAGGTGGGGCTGCTTTAGGCGGCTTAATCGGTAGCCAGGTAAAATAATCGCCTTAGATTAATAAGATCCGCAACAGCGGATCTTTTTTATAGAGCCAAATATGGAATCTGTCGCTATCTTGCTGGCAATCGTTTACTATTTATTTTTATCGAGTAAAATATCCCCCTATTTTTAATCTCGAGGGGATTCTATGTCTTTAGAAAAACGTTTCGAACTGATTGAACGCGGTTCAACGGTTCGTCAAGAAATTATTGCCGGCTTAACGACTTTTTTAGCGATGGTTTATTCCATTATTGTTGTACCCGGAATGTTAAGCAAAGCGGGCTTTCCGGCAGAAAGCGTATTTATAGCAACTTGTTTGGTTTCGGGGTTAGGCTCGATTCTGATTGGCTTTTGGGCGAATGCGCCAATGGCAATAGGTTGTGCGATTTCATTAACGGCGTTTACCGCATTCAGCCTTGTGCTAGGGCAGCAGGTGAGCATTCCGGTGGCACTTGGCGCGGTTTTCCTGATGGGGGCGGTATTTACTTTAATTTCCGCTACCGGAATTCGGGCATGGATTTTACGTAATCTTCCCGCCAGCATAGCACAGGGTGCGGGGATTGGTATCGGTTTATTTTTATTACTCATTGCGGCAAACGGTGTCGGCGCAGTGGTAAGTAATCAAGCCGGATTGCCGGTTAAGTTTGGTGAATTTACCTCTTTTCCGGTGATGATGTCGCTAATCGGGCTTGCATTTATTATAGGTTTAGAAAAATTACAAATTAAAGGCGCCATTCTTTGGGTGATTATAGCCATTACGATAGTCGGATTGATTTTTGATCCGAATGTCACTTTTGGCGGTGAAGTCTTTAAAATGCCGAGTTTCGGCGAACAGTCTTTATTTGCTGCGCTTGATATTCAAGGCGCCCTGCAACCGGCAATTTTGCCAGTGGTTTTCGCTTTGGTAATGACTGCGGTGTTTGATGCGACAGGTACCATTCGCGCAGTTGCCGGGCAGGCAAATTTATTGGATAAAGACGGGCAAATTATTAACGGCGGTAAAGCATTGACCGCAGACTCCGTGAGCAGTTTGTTCTCAGGGTTATTTGGTACGGCACCTGCGGCGGTTTATATTGAATCGGCGGCAGGTACGGCGGCAGGCGGTAAAACGGGGATTACAGCGATAGTTGTAGGCGTATTGTTCCTACTTATGCTGTTTTTCCAACCGCTTGCAACTTTGGTGCCGGGCTATGCAACCGCACCGGCCTTAATGTATGTAGGTTTATTAATGTTAAGTAATGTAAGCAAATTAGACTTCGATGACTTTGTCGGCGCGATGTCTGGATTAATTTGTGCGGTATTTATTGTCTTAACGGCGAATATTGTAACCGGCATTATGCTGGGATTTGCAGCATTGGTTATCGGTCGTATTGTTTCCGGTGAAATGAAAAAATTAAATGTTGGAACTGTGTTAATTGCTCTTGCATTAGTCGCATTCTACGCATTTGGTTGGGCAATTTAATCAATTAGAAGGAAAAAACATGAAATTATTAGCAAAATTAGGTGCAGCAGCGTTATTAGCCTTTACTTTAGCGGCTTGTAGTGATCCGGCTGCGGATCTGAAAAAATTACAGGCATGGGATAGAGACAATGCAGCGGCTCAGCAACAAATTCAAGCCGAGTTGCAACAGGCTTTATCAACGGTTAAAGAGCCGAGCGAACTTGAGCCCGTATTAGCTTCATATAAAGCTAAAGTTCAGGATTTAGTAAAAAGTCTGGATCAATTAGATATTAAAAGTAATGAAATTAAAGCGTTGAAAGAAAAAACTAAAGCGGTATTCTTAGAATCTCAAGACGTTACCGCGGATAGCTTAAAAGTATTAGTTGTTTCCCGTACGGAAGAAACCGTTAACGCATTAAAAGCAAAAACCGAAGCATTGAATAAAAATGTGGAAGAGTTAATGAAATTACAAAATGATTTACAGGCTAAGTTTGGTGATAAAACTGCAGAGACAAAACCGGCCGAACAAGCTCCGGCTCAACCGGCTGAACAAGCTCCTGCACAACCGGCACAACAACCGGCTGAACAAGCCGCACCAGCGCAACCTGCTAAATAATTTAGTGTTATGGTAAGGCGGGATTTATTCCGCCGCTTGTAAATTTATCAATAGAGGCCTCCTTATACAGGAGGTTTTTTTATATAAGCTTAACAGTCAAAAACTTTGAAAAAACCGACCGCACTTTTAAGTTGATCGCCGTAAAAAATCAATGGAGTACGGTTACGTAACCACGGCGGAACATTCAAATTCTGCCACACCTTTTTAATATCCTGATTTACGCCGTTTTTATGTAGTTTTACCTTACCGGAATAAGCAAAACGGATTTCAATAGGTTGCTTACAGGGCGGTAATTGAACCTGATAATGGCGCCAGCTAAAGACAAAGCACCCGCTTTGTTCCCGTAACGAAATATGGCCTAATCCGTCAGGTAGCGGGACGGTTTGTGAAATTTTCAGCGGTACGGCGACATCGGTTAAGTCGGCAAAATCCGCCGTTAAATAAAGTTTTTGCTGATAACGGCGAATAACCTGATTTGCTAATTTAAATTGCGGTATGGCATCCGGTTTAGCAAAAATAACATCCCGAATAAGTTGTTCCAACTGCTTTTGGCTTGGCATGGCAAGTTGCAAGCGGGCTAACCACAGGCGAAGCAGTGCTTTTTGTTTGATATAAGAATAACGGTCAAAAAGTTTGACGGATAAAGTGCGGTCGTTTTTTTCAAAGATTTTTTGAAATTCATCTTCAAGTAATTCGTTTACCAATTGAGTTTGTTCAAAACAATGTTGAGCCGCCCGATAAACCGCCTGATCAAAATGCGCCCAGCGGGTTTTCATTTTCGGCAGGATAATATTGCGCAGAAAATTGCGATCATAGCTGTTGTCTTCATTGCTTTCGTCTTCAATCCAATTAATCTTTTGAGATTTTACGTAATCTTCCAGTTGTGCGCGGGTAAATTGTAATAACGGGCGAAAAATCGGCAAGTTAAATACAACGCTTTCTTTTTGCATGGCGCTTAGCCCCTGCACACCGCTTCCTCGTTTCAACGCAAGCAGAAAGGTTTCCGTCTGATCATTTAGATGATGGGCGGTGGCAAGTACTTCATCGATGTTTAAATGGTTCGCTATGGCGTGATAACGCGCTTCTCTGGCGCCCGCTTCAATGCCGTTGCTTTTATCTACCCGAACCTTTTCGACAATCAGCGGAATGGAAAATTGCCGGCAGATATTTTCACAATGCAACGCCCATTTATCCGCATTGGGGCTTAGCCCGTGATGAATATGGATGGCACGAAACTGAAAGTGCGGTCGATTTTCTTGAAGTTTTTTGCATAAGGCGAGTAGTGCGGTGGAATCCAAGCCGCCGCTGAATGCGATAAGTATTTTTTGTTGATAAATTTGCTGTTGAAATTGATTAAAAATATCCGACATGATTCATTCGCTTTGTTTGAAGAATTTTAAGTATAAGATATTCTTCAAAAAAGAAAAGAGCCATAACCGGCTCTTTCGTTCAAAAAAATAATCAGGCGATTTTCACGGCTTTAACGGAACTGACCGGGTTTACAATCAGTTTGCGGGCGGCAATAAGTTGAAGTTCATAGCTGTTTAATTCAAACGTTGTTTTCATAACTTCATTAACGGCGTTTGCCATGTGTTCAAATGCCTCGAGATCCGATTTTCCATTGACCTTATTGGCAAGGAATAACCCCGCGGTTAAATCGCCTACGCCGACAGGTTCTTTTGCAAAGGTATAAAGCGGTCGTGTTAAATGCCAAATACCTTCATCATTTGCTAATAACATTTCAAATTTATCGGCATATTTACCTACTTTACTTAAATGTTTAATCAGCACTGTTTTCGGGCCTTTTGCTCTGATCACTTTAACCGCTTCGATCGCTTGCTCAAAATTTTCTACCGGTAACCCGCTGATTTCCCGTAATTCGACGAGGTTAGGAGTGAGAATATCCGCATGAGAAACCGCAAGATTAATTAAACCTTCTTTTACGCCGTCTGCAACAATGCAGCCTTTATCCGGATGGCCCATAACAGGATCACAAAGATATAACGCCTGTGGGTTAAGGGATTTTACTTTTTCAACCGCTTTAATAATTTCATCTACTTGTTCGGCGGAACCCAAATAACCGGATACGACCGCATTACAGTTTTTTAACTCACCGATTTCATCAATGCCGCGAATAATTTCACCGATTTGTTCTTTGGGGATGACCATTCCCGTCCATTTTCCATATTGAGTATGGTTTGAGAATTGAACCGTATTTAACGCCCATACATCCACTCCCATTAATTGCATTGGAAAGGTAGCCGATTTGTTTCCTGCATAGCCAAAAACTACATGTGATTGAATCGAG
Organism: [Mannheimia] succiniciproducens MBEL55E; assembly: GCF_000007745.1. GTDB lineage: Bacteria > Pseudomonadota > Gammaproteobacteria > Enterobacterales > Pasteurellaceae > Basfia > Basfia succiniciproducens. The sequence goes on from NC_006300.1 coordinate 777,443, forward strand.
AGAACGTTTTTCACTTATTTTTACCTCATTAATCAGAATAGGGTCTGTTTATAAAAGATAAATAGCCCCTAATATCTTTCGAAAATTTTACTTGCAAGACGCTAAAAAATTCATATAATAGCGGCTCATTCAATTTGTGCCGACTTAGCTCAGTAGGTAGAGCAACTGACTTGTAATCAGTAGGTCATCAGTTCGATTCCGATAGTCGGCACCACTTCTCAAACAAGCGTCTAAATTATCTTAATCGTTTTCATAAATCAATAGAATTCTGATTTCCTTTCGTTTCCTATGCAATTTATTTTTGCGACCAAAGGGCTTTCGGTTCTATGATAAAAGACCTCTTTACCGGGAGTAAAGAGGCCGTAAGTAAAGAATTATTTTGTTTTTTGCGTGCTAACGAGCCGGGTTGCTCCATTGCAGAAAGACTCCCCAGTTAAAATCGGTTTCGCTAAGCCGGTATTGCTCTTTGAGGTTCGGACCGCAGGAATTGGAACCGATTCCACTCATTTTATAATCAAGGCATAGAATATCCCAAGGCGATTCTTTCAGCTCATAATTATGGGCTTTGGTGGTCAGTTCTTCCTGACTATAAGGCAATAAATTAAAACTGAAAGGCTGATCGGCGCTGACATGCAGACTGTTCAGGGTTATGTACCGGCTACCGTAGTGACTGCCGTTTTCCTGAGGTTTGAGATAATCCACATAGTTGTCCGTTGCATTGAGAGGATAAATCCCCAGTTTTGCCAGATGATGTTTATCCACATAACTTTCCTGCGGGCCATAGCCAAAATATTGTCCTTGGGTTTGACCTTTAGGTAGAAAGAAACGAAGACCGAAGCGAGGTAGGTAGGGTAAGTGCTCAGGACGGGTTGCCCGGAGGCTGATTTTCATTTGACCATCGGCGCCTAGCAGATAGTTTACCGCTAAGTTCAGAATCCGCCCCTGAGACACTGCCAGCAGAGCTAAATTCGCTTGAATCAGTATTCCTTCGTTTTTCTCTATCCAGTTGATTTGGTAAGCTCTGCTATAGGTTTTATCATAGCCTGCTTGTTGCCAGCTTTGGCGGATCAGTCGATCATTATCAAGAGGCGCTCGCCAGATATTAAAATCCAGAGGTTGTTCGATAAGATTTTGTTCCCGATAAGTAATTCGGGAGAAAATTCCCTTATTCTTATCCAGTTCATAGCTAAAATCGCCTTGGCAAATCTTCAATGTTTGAGCGGTATCCTGAATTTTAAAATGTCCGGTTTTATTTTTAAAGATTTGAGCGGGTAGGGCACCTTGTTTGAAAATAATTAATTGATCGAAACCTAGGAGATGGTTTTTGCTTAGCAGATCCGTCGGTTGAGTTAAAACATAGTCCAAATTCAGCCAACAGAGATTGCCGTTATCGGCAGGTAGGGCTATATCCAATACTTGGATCTGATGAGGGGCGCAATCAATCTGTAATTCGCTTTGATTAATCACTTTTCCGTTTTCACTAAAACTGTAACGAATGGTCAGAATTTCCTTGAGATTGGTAAAATCCAGGTAATTTTTAATATAAACTTTTCCTTGTTCTAACCAAGCACGAACCGGACGATTGACATTTTTTAATTCCAATAAGTTGGTATGGGGAATTCGATCGGGCGAGACCAATCCGTCCACGCAGAAATTGCCGTCGTGAGGGCTTTCGCCAAAATCGCCGCCATAACCGAAATGTTCCGGTTTATCATCTCTATAAGGGGCGTGATCACACCATTCCCAGACAAAGCCGCCGCAGGATCCCGGATGACGGTGGAAAGCTTGAAAGTAGTCTTCAGCATCTCCATTAGAATTACCCATAGCGTGGCTGTATTCGCAGAGCATGAAGGGTTTAAGGTTTGCCGGATTGGCGAAATAGGCATCCAGATCTTCTGTTGCAGCATACATTTCGCTGTAGAAATCAAGATTGGATAAGTCATTCCGATGGGCGGAATGCTGGTAGATAGAGCTTTCATAATGAACCAAACGGCCGGGATCACGTGATTTAACCCAGGCGGCACAAGCCTCAAAGTTTTCTCCGTAACCGCTTTCGTTACCCAGCGACCAGATTATAACCGAGGTTCGGTTTTTATCCCGTTCGACATTTGCATAAGTTCTGTCCAACAAAGCTTCTTTGAATTGCGGATCTCGAGCAAAATAGCAAAGATTATCAATATTATCCTGTCGAATGCGTTCATGTTCATAGCTATTCTTAACGTTAAGAAAGATACTTGGTTCGGTCTGTCTAACTGCCAGCATGGAAGAACCGTGACTTTCAATATCGCTTTCGCCGATTAAATAGAAACCGTACCGATCACAAAGTTCACTAAACCAGGGGGCATTAGGATAGTGGGCTGTTCGGATAGCGTTAATATTATGGGCTTTCATCAGTTGCAGATCTCGGACAGCCTGAGTGCGGCTGATATGATAGCCGGTGACGGGATCGCTGTCATGACGATTAACTCCGCGGAATTTAATAGGTTGTCCGTTAAATAAAAGAATGCCGTTTTCTATTTGAATACGGCGGAAGCCTAATCGCTGAACAATTTGTTCTTGTCCATAAGACATTATAAGAGTATAAAGGCGAGGATTTTCGGCATTCCAGGTTTCCGGATTATCAAAAGAGATTTCAAATTTGTCGGTTTGTTGTTGAATTAACAGCTTCCCGCTTGGATCATAAAGGGCATAATCTATATTCTGATTATTCTCCAGGAATTTAGTTTCCACTTTAATTTGCGCATTATTAAGATTCGGAGAAAGGTCGGTGCGGATAAAAAAGTCTTGAAGGTAATTTGCTTCTCGTTCTAAGATATAAACATCTCTGAAAATACCGGACATGCGGAATTTATCCTGATCTTCCAGATAAGAACCGTCACACCATTTAAGAACTACTACGAAAATTTCATTGTTGCCCGCTTGCACAAAATCCGTAATATCAAATTCATTAGTAGAGTGGCTGATTTGCCCGTAGCCTACGAAAGTTTGATTAATATAGACATAAAGGCAACTATCTACCCCTTCGAAATTGAGCAGATAATGTTTATTTTCTTTCTTATTCAACTCAAATGTCCGCCGATAGATTCCGCATGGATTATTCTGAGGAACATAAGGTGGATCAAAAGGGAAAGGATAGTTGATGTTAGTATAATGGTGCCGATCATATCCTTGGGTCTGCCAATTTGAGGGTACAGGGATTTTTGCTTCGAAATTCACTTCATTTGGCGATTCCGGCAATTCTTGAGGGCTGAGATAGTAGCGGAAATCCCAGTAACCGTTCAGGCTTAAATAAAAAAGCGATTGCTCAGGCTCAAAATTTTCCCATTTTTGACCGCACTTTTGCGGAATAAAATAGGCGTGATGAGGAGTCGTATTAATATGCAAGGCTTGAGGGTCTTCAAAATAACGATGGATAAACATAATTCCTCCTGATTATGATTGAGACGATAAGGATTTGCCGGTAAGTGTAAAAACCGAAAGCAGGGTGAATCCGGCGGCAATGCAGCCTAGAATTAGGTAAGTATCTTGGAAACCATAGGTATCGTACCAAGCGCCTACCAAAGGGGATACCAGCATATTGCCGATCTGTTTGGCAAAGTGGCAGGCTACCAGATAAATGGTCGCAGAAAAATGTACTTCAAACACATTAGCAATGTATTTAAATAGTCCTACTAGGTAAAAAGGAACTTCAAACATATGCAGAGTTTTTAAAACTACCACATGCCAGGCCTCGATTGCATAGGAAGAGCCGATGATCCGCACGCTCATAATGGTTCCCGCAATAAGCAGAGCATTTTTAGCACCGATACGGTTAATGATAAGGGGAACAAAGAACATAATCAGGGCGTTTAACAATTCACCGGCAGTGGTTACATAACCAAACATTTTGATTCCTTGTTCGTGCGATTCAAAAAAGGTATTAAAAAAATTACCGAATTGTTGGTCGAAGATGTCGTAAACACAGGCAATTCCCATTACATAAGCCAGAAGCGCCCAGAATTTCGGTAGTTTGAGGAGAGCGAATGCCTGTCTGAGGTTAACCGGATTTTTATTAGCCCCTAATTTCTCCGCGATTTGCACAGTGCTGGTTTGTTCCGGCTTAGCTAGGGCTATCAAAAGTAAAAGGATTAGAGAGGCTATAGAACCAAGCCAAAAGACCAGATTAGGATTGGTAGCGTAAAGGACTCCGGCTATGGAGGCGCAAATAGCCCAGCCGAACATTCCGAACATTCTGACCCGCCCGTATTCAAATTTACTACGACGGCTGACCCGCTCAATATAAGCTTCCGAAGCCGGTGCTCCCGCCTGGAAAACAAAGCCGATATAGGCGCCGCCAACCAAGGAACCTAACCAAACATTCACTTTAAGCAACGGTGCAAAAATATAGATAAAAAAAGGTGCATAGATTAAAAGGCTTATACCTAATACCCAGAGGAGATGTTTTTTCAATCCCAATTTATCTGACACATAGCCAAAAACAGGCTGAAAGCAAAGGGCAAAGAAAGACATCATAGCAAATACTGTGCCTCGATCTTCTCCCGACAGACCGTTAATATCTCCCAACCAAATGCCTAAGAAGGGATAACATGTGGCCATAATAAAGAAATAGACGAAAAAGTAACCGCTAAAGATCCAATAGTTACGGTTGTTCAAATAAAAATTTTGATTTGAAGGAACCGCATTTATCTTATTTTGGCTTGTCATAAGCACTCCTTATCAAGGATTTTAATGTGGAAAATAGGGAGATGAAAAAAATAATCTATCCCCTCTTTATTTAAAATGTTAACGTTAGCATTTTAATAAAACAAATATTTTTAGCTTAAAATGTGAAGTAGATCATAAAATTTAACGTTAACATTTTAAATTTGTGATCGATGTCACAAAAAATAGTGTTAAGGTTAACAAATTAAACAAAAAGAAGATATTATGGGATTGTTATTTCAATAGGAGTGCTTATGGTATCACTTAAAGATGTAGCGAAAGAAGCGGGTGTTTCTCTGATGACTGTTTCCCGGGCTCTTAAGAGTCCTGATAAACTATCACCTAAGACTTATAAGGTGGTCAAAGAAGTAATTGATCGTCTGGGTTATGTTCCTAATTTAGCCGCCCAGCATATCAGGGGAGTAGCGGCTAATACTATCGGCGTTTTGTCTTTAGGAACGGCTACTACTCCTTTTTCTGTGGAAATCCTTTTGGGAATTGAGCAGACCGTCCGCCAACACGGCTGGAATTCTTTTGTTATTAATACGTTTGAAAATGATTCTCAGGCTATGGAAGATGCAGTAGAACAGATGCTTTCTCATCGCCCCAGCGCAATCATTATTGCCCGTAACGGGCTTAAGAATGTCTCTATTCCTGAAAAATTACGGAGCTTTCCTTTAGTTCTGGCAAATTGTCAAACTCAGGATATGGCTGTCGCCGCTTATATTCCCGATGATTATCAGGGACAGCGAGTAGTGGTTGACAGAATTGTTGCTAAGGGATATCAACGTCCTCTTTTTCTCCATATTCCAAAGAATTATATTGCGACCGCCAAGCGTCGTCAGGCATTTGAAGATGCCTGGGCGAATCACTCCGGTCAGAAACCTGTACAGTTCTTTATGAGAAGAGACGGAGAGGACTATTTTGAAGGCGCTCAGCCCCTGATAGATTATCTGGAGAAGCCGGATCCTCTGCCTTTTGATGTGATTATCTGCGGTAATGATCGGATTGCGCTGGTTGCTTACCAGCTTTTGCTTGCTAAGGGCTATCGAATTCCTGAAGATGTGGCCGTCTGCGCTTATGATAATATGGTCGGGATAGCTCAACTCTTTATTCCTCCCCTAACTACGGTTGAGCTTCCTCATTACCAAATGGGGCAAGAGGCGGCTCTTCATCTGATCGAGGGGCGGAAGGATAGAGATATTCATCAGCTTCCTTGCCCGCTGATTGAAGGGGAATCTTGTTAGACCGGCAGTGAAAGAGCTGTAATTTTAGGATGAAGCGGGAAATATTTTTTATGCTTTAATTTTTTATGTACTTGCAACAAAAAACGCCAAATAAAAATTTGGCGTTTTTTATCTCATTAATAACGGTTATTTTGCCGCTTTTAATTCTTGATAATATTTTTCGTAAAGTTCAACTGCTTCACCAACATCTTCTTGCCAATTTGCCGTTCTTAAAAGTTCAGCAGTCGGATATATTGCCGGATCTTCCGTGATTTCTTTAGGTAATACTTTTTTGGCTTCCACGTTAGCGGTCGGATAGCCGATCGCTAAGGTTAATTTTTCAGCCGCTTTTGCACCTAACAAGTAGTTAATTAGTTTATGCGCGCCATCCGGGTTTTTAGATGTGGCTGGAATAGCTAAATTATCAACCCAAAGTACCGGACCTTCTTTCGGGAAGATCATATCGATGCTGCCCGGTTGTTCTTTCTTCGCAATACGAACGGAGCCGTTCCATAATTGACCGACTTCCACTTCGCCTGAGATAAATGCGTTGGCCGGGTTATCGGAATTAAAGGAGAGAACGTTCGGACGTAATTTCAATAATTCTTCGTAAGCCGCTTTAATTTCCGCCGGATCCTGAGTATTCGGGTTTTTGCCTAATTTTAATAATGCGATGTTAAATACTTCTCGGGCATCATCAAGCAATTGTACTTTACCGGCAAATTCAGGTTTCCATAAATCACCCCAAGAGGTAAAGTCCGAACCTTTGTAAGTTTGCGTATTGTATGCAATACCAGGCGCACCTAATAACTGCGGTAGCGAATATTTGTTATTTGGGTCATAAGATTTGTTTAACCAATCGGGATCTAATTCTTGAATAACAGGAAGTTTGCTGTGATCTAATTCTTTTAGCATACCTTCACGCGCCATTTTTGACACAAAGTAGTTTGATGGTGCGATGATATCGTAGCCGCCGTCAGCTCCTTGTGTTTTTAATTTAGCATATAGAGTTTCGTTGGATTCTAAGCTTGAAACGATAACTTTAATACCGGTTTCTTTAGTGAAATCATCTAATAAACCGTCCGGAACATATTCCGACCAGGTATAAAGATAAACAGTTCCGTTATCTTTTGCCGTCTCAGGTGCATTTGCGTCCGCACTTTTGCTTTCTTTGTCATTACAACCAGTCACGGCAACTGCGATTAAGCCAGCTGCAAAAAGACCTGCTAATTTTTTCATTGAGTTTGCTCCCGTTGAGAGTGAATAAAAAATCTGTCCTTGATAATTCCAAGACATAAAAAAAAACGCCTGACTTTAGGCTATAACAAGCTTTGGGTCAGGGCGTATTTTATTGATAAATAGCTTCTTTGTGAAGTAATTATTTATTATTTAGCTCTTATCTTTTTTGCCGATAATTTGTCCGAGCAGAACAAGCAATAAAGATAATACAATCATAATAGTCGCTAAGGCGTTAACTTCAGGCGTAACTCCTGTTTTCACCAATGAGAAAATCTTCAACGGCAGAATTTCATAACTCACACCGCTTACAAAAGATGAAACTACTACATCATCCATTGAAATGGTGAAACTTAACAACCAACCGGAAATAATTGCCGGCAAAGCCAGCGGGAAAATAATTTTACGCAAAATCGTTACTTCGCTGGCACCTAGGTCTCTTGCGGCTTCCAACATCCGCAGGTCGAAACCTTTTAAGCGGGAGAACACGCTGACTACAACGTAAGGTAAACAAAATGTAATATGCGCTAATAATAATGACCAGAAACCTAAGGAGATTCCGATGATCATAAATAACGCCAATAATGATACCGCCATTACGATATCAGGCGACATCATGGTAACGAATAACATTCCGCTTACCGCTTGTTTACCGCGGAAGCGATAGCGATATAAAGCAATTGCGGTCATTGAGCCTATAATTGTGGCAAATGTTGCGGCAAAAAACGCAATAGTCACAGAATGCACGGCGGCTTGAATTAAGGTATCGTTATTAGCAAGACGTTCATACCAGGCAAAGCTAAAACCTTTCCAGCTTAGACCGTAACGGTCCGCATTGAAGGAGTTACCAACCAGAATGATAATAGGGATGTACAAATAAGCGTACACCACTAACATAAAAATATTACGTAGTACACGACTCATTATTCCAACTCCACTTTCTTATTCAATAATTTATTTGCTTTATAATAAACAAATATTAATAACGCCATTAATATGGTTAATCCGATACTGATTGCCGAACCGAACGGCCAGTTACGGGAAATTAAGAATTCACTCTTAATTACGTTACCCACTAATAATACTTTTGCACCGCCTAATAGATCCGCAACGTAGAACATTCCCATTGCCGGCAGTAACACCAACAAACAACCGGAAACAATACCCGGCATGGTTAACGGAATAATGATTTTGATAAAACGCTGAATACCGTTAGCACCTAAATCTTTTGCCGCTTCAAGTAAACGCAAGTCTAATTTTTCAATAGCGGAGTAGAGCGGTAAAATCATAAAAGGCAACAGCAAATAAACTAAGCCGATAATGACAGCAACTTCCGTATTAAGAATACGGATCGGTTCGTCGATAATACCGGTGAATAAGAGAAATTCATTCAGAATTCCTTTTACACCGAGGAATACTTTCATACCGTAAATACGGATAAGTGAATTCGTCCAAAACGGTAATACTAATAGGAATAACAAAATTGGTCGGTATTTCGGATTGAGTTTCGCCATAAAAAAGGCGAAAGGGTAGCCGATAAGTAAACAAATCACGGTTGCGATACCGGACATATACAAAGAGTTCCATACTACCGTGCCGTATAAAGGCTCAAACAGACGGGCATAGTTCTCAAAGGTAAACGGTAAAGCATAAAAATTGCTACTGTCTTTACTTAGGAAACTGACGATAAGTACCAAGAAATTAGGTACGAACATAAAGAAAATCAGCCAAGCGAAGATAACAGCAACGGTAGAATTTTGGAATTTACGCGTTGTCATTTTCATCGTTCAATACCACTTCCCATTTTTCAATCCAAGTTACACCTACGCGTTGGTCTAATGAGTGATCAATGTTCGGATCATCTTCATTAAAGAATTCGCTTACTAATACAAGTTTGTTATTGTGTTCCAGCTCAACGGTTGACTCTAAAGTCATTCCTTTGTAGTTACGCTCACGAATATGCCCGATGATGGCGCTTGACTGCTCATTTTCATCAAGTTCTTCCAATTGAACGTCTTCCGGGCGTAATAATACTTTCAGTTTTTGTCCTTCTTTTACCGCTAAATCCGTATAAATATCGCAAACACGTCCTTCTACATTAGCGCGAACGCGTTTTTCATCAACACGATTTAATACTTGCGCATCAAAGATATTGATTTCGCCAATGAATTTCGCCACAAATAAATTGCTCGGTTCTTCATAGATTTCGCGCGGTGAACCGTCTTGTTCAATATTACCTTTACGTAACACGATAATACGATCGGACATAGTTAACGCTTCTTCTTGGTCATGGGTTACAAAAATGAAGGTAATGCCTAATTTACGTTGTAATGCTTTCAATTCGTTTTGCATTTGTTTACGTAATTTGTAGTCCAGTGCGGATAATGATTCGTCCAGTAATAGTACTTTCGGTTTATTTACCACCGCGCGCGCGATAGCAATACGTTGTTGCTGACCACCGGATAATTGAGTCGGTTTACGATCCGCCATTTCTTCCAATTGAACCATGCGCAAAGCTTCCAATACGCGAGGCTTAATTTCTTCGTTCGGCACTTTTTGCATACGCAAACCAAAAGCGACGTTTTCGAAAATAGTCATGTGGGGGAATAGTGCATAGCTTTGGAAAACCGTATTTACCGGGCGATGTTCAGCCGGCAAATCAGTCACATCCTCGCCATCAAGGATAATCTGACCACCATTGGCTTCTTCAAAGCCGGCAATCAAACGTAATACCGTCGTTTTACCGCAACCCGAAGGGCCTAAAATAGTTAAAAATTCACCATTGTTAATGGTTAAATTAAAATTATCAATGATCGTATTTTCGTTATACGATTTTTTGAGAGAACGCAGTTCAATAATTGGTTTGCTTTGAACAATATTTTCCACTAGCTTTGGTTTTCCCCTGATTAACTAAAAATCTTAGTTTTGAGTAGAAATAAACATCTATAAAAATGATATAGACACCGATAATAAAGTAAGGGCTAATGATAAAGGTAATGGTTGATAAATTAAAGTTTTTTTATCTAAAAAAGCGAAATTTTGTTTTTATTTTTTTATTTGTTGGAAAGATGAAATTAGAACCGAATTATTTTTTATTAAAAAATTGTTTCAATAATGCTTAAAGTCTGCAATCGTAAGGTAAATATCTGTTAAAAACAAAGAGATAAAACTTGCGTTCTGTCAAAAAACTTAGAAATTCCGACTAAAAAATAGGTATTTATTGTCATACATCAAAATATTAAATGTTGAACGCTATAGACTTGACTGCGTCCGAATTATATAAGGAAAAGGCGGAATTTACGCTTGAATTCAAGAATTTGCCTTATTTCTTTATTTTTAGAAGAAATTATTATGCAATATAACGAACAACTTTTAGAACGTTTTTTTAATTATGTCTCTCTTGACACTCAATCTAAGCCCGGTGCCAAGACCTCTCCGAGTACACAGGGGCAGCTTAAATTGGCTAAGATTTTAGAGCAGGAATTATATAGCTTAGGTTTAGATGAAATTGAAGTGAGCAAGCATGGCATTGTGACGGCATTGTTGCCCGGCAATATTGAAAATTCACCCACAATCGGCTTAATTGCGCATTTGGATACCTCGCCGCAATGCAGTGGAAAAAATGTGAAACCGGAAGTTATTGAAAACTATCGCGGCGGTGATATTGCATTGGGGCTCGGCGATGAATTTATCAGCCCTGTCACTTTTACTTTTCTGCATAAATTGGTCGGTAAAACGTTAATCGTTACGGACGGCACAACCTTATTAGGCGCTGATAACAAAGCCGGAATTGCGGAAATTATGACCGCACTTTCACAATTAAAGGAAAGTTCGGTACCTCGTTGTCACATTCGCGTCGCTTTTACACCCGATGAAGAAATCGGATTGGGAATGAAATTTTTTCCCATAGAAAAATTCTCTTGCGATTGGGCATACACTATTGACGGTGGCGCAGTTGGCGAATTGGAATATGAAAATTTCAATGCCGCAGGCGCTACGGTGACGATTTTCGGACGTGCGATTCATCCCGGCTCGGCAAAAGATAAAATGGTGAACGCATTGACGCTTGCCTGTGAATTTCAACAAGGTTTTCCGACCGATGAAGTACCGGAGAAAACAGAAGAAAAACAAGGTTTTTTTCATTTGAATTCGTTTCACGGCGATATCGAGAAAGTGGAATTGCACTATTTAATCCGGGATTTTGATAAACAAGCTTTTACCCAACGCAAAGCGTTTTTAGAAAAATGGGTTGATGAGTTTAATTGTCGGAAACAATTGAAAGAGCCGGTAAAAGTAACGATCACAGACAATTACTACAATATGTATGATACCGTAAGCAAAGTACCGCAATCCATTGAGTTGGCGGATTCCGCTATGAAAGCTTGCGGTATTGTACCTATTCATCAACCTATTCGGGGCGGTACCGACGGTGCTTGGTTAGCGGAAAAAGGGCTGGCTTGTCCGAATATTTTTACCGGCGGTTATAATTTCCATAGTAAGCACGAATTAATTACCCTGGAGGGTATGTGTAGTGCGGTAGACGTTATTATGAAAATTGCTCAATTAGCGGTGAAATAATCCGGCTGAAAATTTGGAAAAAAATGACCGCACTTTTTTGATTTATTCTACCAATCAAAAGTGCGGTCATTTTTTCAGGATTTTTAGTTTTGTTCCGGCAATACGGCGGAATTCCATGTTTTGGCTTCAACCGGTTTTTTTATTTGTAGTAAGAAACGCTGATTTGCCGCTGCTTGCGGTTGAATCACGGTGCCGGACGGCGTAGAGAATGAAATCCCGCCTTTTAGTAACTGTTGCACCGTACCTGTATTTACTTCAATACCGGACCAACCTACGCCCGCGCTATAACCGGATGAAATCCAGAACTCGGAGTTTTTGCGTACTAAATGCCGGTATTTATTGGCAATAAGCAGATGAATCAGCACGCGATCGCCTAACTCATTGAGTTCCATACGATTAATTTTGCCCACTTCTACACCGCGATAGTAAATCGGCGAACCCGTCGTAATATTTAACGCATCCGACGCTTCTAAAATAATCGGGAAACCATTGTTATATTTGTTATCGGTATTGTTGTTATTTTTAATTGCGAAGGTCGTTTTATATTTTCCTTTGCCCGCATCAATATCAATATAAGGCTGCAATAAACTGTCCAGATTCTCGATGCCGCCGGCAGAAATCTGCGGTGAAATAATTCGGAATTCGGAACCTTCTTTGGCAACCAGGTTCATATAATTCGGGTTCATTAAGGCTTTTACGACCACTTGATTTTTATTTTGATCCAAATTAATGCTTTCCAGTTGCCCTACTTCCAGTCCCATATAACGCAATGCCATGCCTTTAGTTAAGTTGGTGGCGTTATCCGCGGTTAAGGTAATGACCTGCCCCGCCGATTTTGCTCTTAGTTCGTTGGCATAAAGGGTTTTATTATTGTTGCCGCCGCTGTTATCAAAACTGATGGCACCTTTTAAAACGCGCCCCAGCGGGCTCGTCTGAATGCTGATTCCGCGCGCGGTAATGTCCACTTGAGAAGCGCTTTCCACCCAAAATAAACTGTTTTTAGTGAGTAAATGACGATATTTAGGATAAATGGCGACATCCACATCAAAACTGTTTTTTAACGGACGAATATCCAACACTTTACCCACTTCATATTGACGATAAAGTACTAAAGAACCTTTGCCGATATTCGGCAAATTTTGCGCATTCAGCGTTATTGTCGGCGTTAGAGTCGAACTTGTTATTCCTGCTTCGGCACTGCTTAAATCTTTGTAAATAGGGTAAGAAGAAAGGGCGCTGCCTTTATTCTTATTTGCAATTAAGCGAATCCCGCCTTGCAACCATTTATCAGGGCTTGCCGCTTCAACCCGAAGTCCGTCAATGCCTAAAGAAATATCTAAATTCGATGCGGCGACGAATTGACTATCACCATAAATTAAATGACGGTATTTGCCGGCTATTGCCGCCTGATATTCGACGCCTTGCTCGTTAAGCGTCTGTTTTACAATTTCGCCAATCGGAAGATTGTTGTAGAAGATTTGCTGGCCTTCCGCAATACCGTAGGTTTCCGGCGCCGTTAAAGTGAATACTAAGGTATCCGCCTGTTTTAACAGTAAATCGCTTTCTTTATAAACCTGAAATTCCCGCTGCGGTTCGCCTGAACCGGGAATAATTTCAAAAAACTGACCGCGCAACATGTCCGGCAGTTTCTCTAATGTCGCCAAATTCATTTTTGGCGTACGCAATATAATATTGGTATTGGTTCGTAATTCGTTGGATATATTGGGATCAAGAAGCAATGTTCCGCTTATTTTTGCATGCGTGATATCTTCGTTATCTAATTTGGCAAGGGTTCCTACCTGTAGATTATTATAAAAAACTTCGGTTTTTCCTGCTTTTAAACCTGCCTGATTTTGTAAAGTGATTTTCACTTCAATGCCGCGTTGTGCGGCTTGTAATGTGGGATAAAGGGTAAATTGTTGATCTTGTTTCGCTTTCGGGCTGTTATCCGGCGAGTCAAAGGTAATTGCACCCTGCACAATGGCATTGAGGCTGTCCATATTAACGGTTATGCCGGACGGGCCTACATTTGCATTGATACCGCTGATATTCCAAAAGCGCGTATCCTGTTTAATTAAATTAGCATAGGCTTTATCAATAACGACCTGAATTTCAACTTTCTTTTGATCCGGGGTAAAACGGTAATCATAAATTTTACCTACCGGCATTTTTTTATAATAAACGGACGCGCCTTCAGAGATTGATCCTAAATCGTCGGCAAGCAAATGAATTAATAAATCGCCGTCGCTGACTTGAGCGATAGGGCCGGTTTCTTCGGCGATAAAGTCATCTTTATAATTTCCGTCACCCGGTTGGAGGCTGATATAGTTACCGGAAATTAAGGTATCCAAACCGGATATCCCCGCCAGTGAGGCGCTTGGCTGGACCAGCCAGAACTTGGTATTTTCGCGCAATACGTTTTTTGCTTCAGGGTAAATACTTGCTTGGACTTCCACTTTTTTTAGATCATCGGTGAAGTTAACTTTTTTTACGATACCGATTTGTAATCCTTGATAACGAACCTGAGTTTTATTCGCTACTAAACCGTCACCGGTCGTGAAGGTTATGCGAATGGTTTCGCCCTGTTCCTTGATGATCTGAAAGAATAATAACGCACCGATACATAAGGCGATGATAGGGAGCAACCAAAAAGGTGAAATACGCTTATCCTGTTTAATTTTAGCCGCTTGAACGTTATTTTCGGCGTTGATTTTAACTCGGTTATTTGCTTGGTTGTTTGTCATAAATATTCCAAAGTAAACGGGTATCAAAGAATGTGGTTGAAAGCATCGTAAGGAAAACGGCGATGCCAAAATAAAGTGCTGCAGGTCCTACCGAAAAATTAATAATTTGTCCTCTGGTAACTAACGACATCATTAAGGACAGCACGAATAAATCAAGCATAGACCAACGTCCGACAAAATGAACGATATGAAATAAACTCATTTGCCATTTTATCGAATGTTTCCATTGGAAATGAATGCTTAATAATAAATAAATCATGATAAATACTTTACTGACCGGCACAAAAATACTGGCAAAGAATACCACAAATGCAACAAAATAACTGCCCATACCGATAAAGGTGATAACACCGGACATCAGCGTATCGCCGGTGGCGACATTATTCATAATGGTGTAGGAAATAGGAAAAATATTTGCGGGGAAAAGCATAATAATCCCGGCAATTAATGTCGCCCAGGTATTTTGCAGATTGACGTAAGACGGCGTATCCAGCCGGCTATGGCAACGGGGACAAATGGTATGTGATTTTCGATCAAATGCCGAATGCTCAAAGGTATATTCGCAAGTACGGCAAAAGTGCGGTGGATTTTCCGGCGAAATTTTTATTAGATGTTGATTTTGCGGATAAAAATCGTTCCATAATTCTTTCGGATTAATTTTAATAAAAAGTAATGTAGTCAGTAGCGAGGTCAGAACAAAGGCAATTAAATAAATATCAATATGAATGGTGGCGTAATCCCTCACTTTAAAGGCGCTGACACCAAGAGCCACAAGATAAACGTCGAACATTACCCAGGGTTTGATATAGCCTAAAGCAAATAATAAATTCCGGGGTTTTTGATGAGTTAGTTTAGCCAGGTACAGTAAAATAACTAATAGGGCAAAGCTGACGGGCAGAAATACCGCACAAATAAACACTAAAAAAGCCGTGTAGGGATAACCTTCCGTCGCCATTTTCCATACGCCGCCCCAAACGGAAGCATCAACGGTTATACCTAATAAATCTACGCTTAACAATGGGTAAGTGAGGGCAAAGGGCATTAAGATCAGGATTGAAATAGCGATAATGGCACAACGGCGTAAACGCCAGCGGTCTTGTGATTTCAGCACATTATGACAACGCGGACATTCCGCCTGCTGGGATTTTTTCAACTCGGAAAGGGCAACTAACGCATTGCAATCGTTACAACGAACGATGGATGCGTTTTGAGATGCCGATAGTGAAGAAGCCTTTGCCATATTATCTCGTTTTTGTTTAAGGGGCGGATATTTTATACCGTATTTGCTCATCAATAAAAGAAAAAAGGGAAAAGTGCGGTCAATTTTCGGCAATTTTTGAAAAATTCCCCCGGCATATGTGATTATTAATTGTCATTCATTCAGAAAGTAAGCTAAAATGCTCGGGATTATTTTTTCATACATAACATGTTGTGTTCAGGATAGAAAACAAATGACAGAAATTCAAACAGACGTACAAGCTGAATCGCAAAAACTAACCAATAATAAAGAGATTATTGCGTATTTGGCAGAAAAATTTCCTCTATGTTTCTCAGTGGAAGGTGAAGCTAAACCGCTTAAAATCGGGCTTTTTCAGGATTTGGCGGAAGCGTTAAAAGATGACGAACGAGTGAGCAAAACGCAACTTCGTCACGCATTACGTCAATATACGTCAAACTGGCGCTATTTACACGGTTGCCGCTTAGGGGCCGAGCGTGTAGATTTGCAAGGCAATCCTGCCGGCGTGTTAGAGCAAGAACATGTAGAACATGCGCAGCAACAATTAGCGGAAGCAAAAGCGAAATTTGCAGAAAAACGTGCGGCTGAAAAAGCGGCAAATACAAAGCAGGTTAAAAAACGTCCGGCGCGTAAACCGTCGGATAAAGCGATGAAGGCAACACGTAAACCGGCAAACGATAAAGTGCGTAAAGCAAAAGTCGAATTAAAGGAAATTGATTTTGCCACTTTACAAAAAGGCAGCCAAGTTAAAGTCAAAGTAGGCGATTCGGCAAAACAGGCGGTTGTATTAGATGTTATTAAAGATAACGCCCGGGTTGAATTAGATAACGGCCTTGTATTGACGGTAGCAACCGATCGTTTATTTGCATAATAATTTCCAATTTGCGCCGCTTAGATTAACGGGCGGCACAGTCAATACATCCGTAAGTATTCTTATGTGATGTTTTTTCTTTATTAGGAAAGTCTAAATGAAGTTGAATAAATCTAAAACTTATCTGGCAACTTTAGTCGTGAGCGCGGTAATCGGTATGAGCGGAAACGCATTTGCCGTGCATCCGACTTTAAAAGCAAGTGATATTGTTATTCCACAACCAACAGAGGAAAACGGATTAGCAACTAAGCGCGCGACGACAAGATTAACGCAATCCCATTATCGCAAATTCCAGCTTGACGATGAATTTTCTCACAAGATCTTCGCTCGTTATTTGGATTTTCTGGATTATAGCCATAATTTATTTATTAAATCCGATATTGACGAATTGCAGGCTAAATATGCGGCGTTACTTGATGACGAACTGAATGAAGGAAAATTGGATATTGCCTTTGCTATGTATGACTTAATGGCAAAACGTCGTTATGAACGCTATGAATATGCGTTGTCTTTACTTGATAAAGAACCGAGCTTAAAAGATGATGATCAAATTGAAATTGATCGTAAAAAAGCTGCATGGCCGGCAAGCGTAGAAGAGGCGAATAAGCTTTGGGCGGCTCGGGTCAAAAATGACATTATTGACTTAAAATTAAAAGACAAAAAATGGTCGGAAATTAAGAAAACCTTAACCAAACGGTATAATTTAGCGATTCGTCGTTTGACTCAAACCAATGCGGATGATATTACGCAATTATTTTTGAATGCTTTTGCCCGCGAAATTGATCCTCATACCAGTTATTTAGCGCCGCGCACGGCTAAAAGTTTCAATGAAAGTATGAATCTTTCGTTGGAAGGTATCGGTGCGACATTACAGCAGGAAGATGACGTTACTACAATTAAATCTTTAGTACCGGGCGCGCCGGCGGAACGCAGTAAAAGAATTAAAGCCGGCGATAAAATTATCGGTGTAGGTCAGGCAAAAGGCGAGATTGAAGATGTTGTCGGTTGGCGTTTGGAAGACGTGGTCGATAAAATCAAAGGCAAGAAAGGCTCGAAGGTTCGGTTGGAAATTGAGCCGGCAAAAGGCGGTAAAAGTAAAATTATTACCTTGGTACGGGATAAAGTGCGTATTGAGGATAGCGCCGCAAAATTAACCGTTGAAAAAGTTAACGGTCAAAATGTTGCGGTAATTAAAATTCCGACTTTTTATATCGGCTTAACTGCGGATGTGCGTAAATTATTGGAACAGATGAAGGCGAAAAAAGCGACTTCATTAATTATTGATTTACGTGAAAACGGTGGTGGCGCTTTAACGGAAGCGGTGGAATTAAGCGGATTGTTTATCAGTGACGGTCCGGTTGTTCAGGTTCGCGATGCTTATAATCGTATCCGTGTGCATGAAGATCCGGATAACGCACAGGTTTACACCGGTCCACTCTTAGTGATGACAAACCGTTTCAGTGCATCGGCATCGGAAATTTTCTCCGCTGCTATGCAGGATTATAACCGTGGTATTATTATTGGTCAGGATACGTTCGGTAAAGGTACGGTTCAACAAAGTCGTTCGCTGAATTTCGTGTATGACCTAGATCAGGAACCGTTGGGTTTTATTCAATATACGATCCAAAAATTCTATCGTATCAATGGCGGCAGTACTCAATTGAAGGGAGTTACAGCGGATATTAATTTCCCGGCAATTATTGATACTAAAGAAAACGGTGAGGAAAAAGAAGATAATGCTTTACCTTGGGATAAAATTCCGGCGGCAACTTATTCACAAGTCAGCCATGCAAGGGATGCGGTAGAGGTACTCAAGTCTAAACACTTAGATCGTATTTCTAAGGATCCTGAATTTATTGCCTTAGCGGAGGATTTAAAAATTCGGGACGAGCGTAGCGAGCGTAAGTATTTATCGTTGAATTACGAAAAACGTAAAGCGGAAAATGATAAAGATGATGCCCGTCGTTTGAAAGCGTTAAATGAGCGTTTTGCCCGTGAAGGTAAAAAAGCCTTAAAAGATATTAATGATTTAGCGAAAGATTATGAAGCGCCGGATTTCTTCCTGAAAGAAGCGGAAAAAATGGCATCGGATTTGGCTAAATTTGAAACTGATAAGGAATCAATACAGGCTAAGGCTATGTCGTTAGAAAACAAAGCGGATACAAAGGATGTGAAAGCCGAAAGTAAAAAAACTGCGGAAGTGAAAACGGAGACAGTGAAGTCAAAGGAAGACGTTAGACCGGAAACTAAATAATTTAGATCATTATGGGGATGTATTAAACATCCCTATATATTAATGATCTGTCGTGATCTATTTAAGGAACTCTAATGTACGGAAAATCGACATTTAAACTAGCGCAATTAGCTATTTTAATTTCAGGTTTATGTTCAAGTTGTGCTATTTCTGATTATGTAAGCCCGCATTCGTCCAATAAAGAAAGTATTGATGTTGATCTTGCAAATCAGCAGATCGAGCAGGAAAAAATGGCCGAAGATGCCAGAATTTCAGCTGAGAAGCAGCGGCAGGCGGAAGCTAAATTAACCGAAATTATAGGTGAGCGTGATTTGCAGTTTAAGTCTGCAGTGGCGAAAATTTATGCCGATAACGAATACGCTTTGCTTTGGCAGGATAAGGATGCGGAAAAGAAATTTTTAAGAGAATATGCTGCAATGGTTGCAAGCGGAATTTCCGTTCGTTCCGCCAGATCTCTAGAGGCGATCAGCGCTACGAATGCCGGGGATAATCCGGTATATGATATTTTATTAACCGATGCGTTTTTAGATTATATGTATTATGCGAAAAACGTCTTTAATTCGGCACAAAACTGGCTTTATACAATAAACGGCTACAAGCCGGCCAAGCCTGGCGAAACGGACGTTGAAGAATGGTTAAGTGCGGTCAAAAACGGGCAAAATTTTGCTTATGTCAATTCTTTAACCACGAATAATTCAATTTATCAGCAAACTATTGATAAGATTGGCAGTTCTGACTTTGACGACGATAAATCCGTGAATTCGGCAATATTATACAAATTAGCGCTGAATGCACAGCGTTTACGGGTTATTCCAAATTTTAGTAACGGGATTTTTGTCAATATTCCGAGTTATCAGTTGAATTATTATCGTGATAACCAGTTAATATTAAATTCCCGTGTCATTGTCGGTAAAAAAGAACGACGTACGCCTGTTATGTATAGTAAATTAAGTAACGTGGTGGTTAATCCGCCTTGGAATGCGCCGACTCGCTTAATTAATGAGGATATTGTGCCTAAAATTAAGAAAAATCCGGGCTATTTGAGTGCGCACGGTTATAGTATTCTTGATAGTAAAGGGAATAAAGTTAATCCAAACAGTATTAACTGGGCGGCTATCGGCAGCAAATTCCCTTACCGTATCCGTCAGGATGCCGGAGATAATAGTGCGTTAGGTCGTTTTAAATTTAATATGCCTAGTTCTGACGCGATTTATTTACATGATACACCAAATCATAACCTGTTTAACAAACAGGATCGTGCATTGAGTTCCGGTTGTGTACGTGTCGAAAAATCCAACCAATTGGCATCCATTTTATTAAAAGAAGCCGGTTGGTCGGAAGATAAAAAACAACGCGTATTGAATAGCAAGAAAACGACATCTGCGCCGATTTATTCCGATAATCCGGTTTATCTGTATTATGTGACGGCTTGGGTGGAAAACGGACAAGTGAATACATTACCGGATATTTACGGTTATGATATCGTTCAGCAACCAAGCTATGTTAATTGGCATACGGTGAAAAAATACCTTTAATATTAACCGCACTTTTCGCTTTTTGACGGAGCGAAAAAAAGTGCGGTCATTTTTTGCTTAATTTGAGAACTTACGTTTACCATTTTTTGTCCAACCGATGTTAGTTATAAACCGAAGAGAAATTGAAGATGAATGAAATTAACCATAACCGTCGTAAATGGTTAGCGCTTGGCGGCATTATTTTAGGCGCAACTATTTTACCTAATTCAGTGTTAGCCGCCGCTTCAACACCTAGTCCCCGTATTTTGCGTTTAAGAAATATTAACACGGGAGAGCGTTTCAGCTCTGAAATAGTAAATGGTAAATTATTATCATCTTCAGCATTAAATCAATTAAATTGGTTATTGCGCGATAGACGCAATAATCATACTTATCGAATGGATCCTAATTTATTTTCCAAACTCTATCAAATTCAAGGCAATTTAGGGTTACGTAATACGGAAATTCAAATTATTTGCGGCTATCGTTCAGCGGCAACAAACTCCGCTATGCATCGCCGTAGTCGCGGTGTGGCAAGTAACAGTTTTCATGTAAAAGGGCAGGCAATCGATTTTCGAATCGACGGCGTTTCTCTAGCCAACGTAAAACGTTCCGCCGAAAGTTTGAGTAACGGGGGCGTAGGTTATTACCCTCGTAGCAATTTTGTGCATGTGGACACCGGTCCGGTAAGAACTTGGTCCGGTAGTTAACGGAATTAAAGGATGTTTAGAATTTCCCTTTATTACGGTATTTTTTAAACTAAGTAACGCTTAACTTCTCCTTTTATTAAAACAGCGCATGAACTATTTCATCCTAGTATAAGTTATATATGAATATTGATATTATCCCCGTAACCTCATTCCAGCAAAATTGTTCATTAATTTGGGATGACAGAAAAAATGCGGCAATTATTGACCCCGGCGGCGAGCCTAAAAAATTAATTGAGAAAATTGAAGAAAACGGATTAGACTTAAAAATGATCCTGTTAACCCACGGGCATTTGGATCATATCGGTGCCGCTCCCGCATTAAAAGCGCATTTTGGCGTTGATATTATCGGTCCCCATGAAGATGATGTTTTTTGGTTTGAAAATTTACCGCAGCAATCCGCTCAATTCGGTCTTTTTGAAGCGAACGCTTTTCTGCCGGATATGTGGTTAAACCGTGAAAATGAAGTTTTAGAAGTGGGTAGCTTAAAATTAGAGGTATTGCATTTACCAGGCCATACTCCCGGACACGTAGGTTTTTTTGAACATCAGAATATTGTTGCTTTTACAGGGGATGTTTTATTCCGCAACAGTATTGGGCGAACAGATTTTCCAGGGGGAAGTTATGATGATCTTATCTCGTCTATTAAAGAAAAATTGTTTCCGCTCGGTGATGACTGGATAATTATTCCGGGGCACGGACCTTACACTACCATAGGTGCGGAGAAAAAAACGAATCCTTATTTGAAATAAAGTACAGAAATTTTATGTAAAAAACTGCATTTTTCAATGTAGTTTTTTTTGTATCTGATTCATCGATAACTTATTAATTTATCAGTGAACTTATTTTTTAATGGCAAGTCTTAAGAAGGACATTAAACTCGCTTTTACCGCAAGGTAAAAATATTATTAAGGATCATGAATGAAAACTTTCAAATCAATGTTAGCACTATGTTTAGCTCTCGGCGTATCAGGTTCGGTATTAGCCGTCGATAACGCAAACCCGTTTGCAACCGTTAAAGACGGAACGAAAATAATGGCAAAAGAGAAAGTCGGCGCAACAAAAAATACCGTGAATGAACAACTTTCCGGCGGTCAAAAGGCTGTGAAGAATTCGGCGGGGATAAAGTCAACGGCGTGAAGGAAAAAACAAAATCAACAAAAAATCAGCTGTCGGAAAGTGCTAAAGAAAGAATGGAGACGGCGAAAAATTCAGTGACATCAACAAAAGATAAAGCCGCTTCAATGAAGCCAACGGTTAAAAATGCGCTGAATTCATCTTCTAAAGTGAATATTAATACCGCTGATGCAAAAACATTGCAGAGTTTAACCGGAATAGGTGAAGTGAAAGCGAAAGCAATTGTCGATTATCGTAAAAAAGTAGGCAAGATTAAAAATGCGTCCGAGTTATCTAATATTGACGGCATTGGTGACGCCACTATTGAAAAAATTACGCCTTATTTAAATTTTTAATTTAATCCAATAGAAAGAATAACCGCACTTGGAGCGCCAAAAAAGCTCAAAAGTGCGGTTAATTTTTTATAAATTTATGCAATCCTACCGGCAATTCGGTGGATTAATCTATCGGCGGAACATAAGTGCCGTTGGCTATGGCATCTTTAATGCGTTCCGCTTCCGCTAACACTAAAGCCAGTAGGGCTTTCACGTTTTCAAGCGTTGCAATCGGGCTTAAGGTGGTCATTTTCAACGATTGTTTATTGCCTACTTTGGTCACGCCAATATTGGCTTCACCTCGGGCAAATAATTCATCGGCGACATTTTGATTTAAGGCGTCGATAAATTCCGCCGGATAACCTTCAGGCGCCACGCGGAATAGTACTGCCGCAAATTGGGTCGGCACCAGCATTTCCAAGCCCTCAGTGGTGCGAATATATTCTTCCACCTGTTTGGTAAGTTTTACACCGTGATCAATCATTGACGCATAGAGATCTTCGCCGAGCGCTTCAAGCGTGAACCATAATTTCAAAGCATCAAAACGACGGGTAGTCTGCAGCGATTTAGAAACCAAGTTCGGCACGCCGTGTTCTTCGTCGTATTCGGAGTTGAGATAGTCCGCTTTATAATCGATAAAACGGTAATTTCTTTCGTCCCTAAGCAAAAACGCCCCGCAGGAAATACTTTGGAAGAAATGCTTATGAAAGTCTAAGGTAATGGAATCCGTTAATTCAATGCCGTCTAACAAATGACGGAAATCTTTTGACAGCAACAACGCACCGCCCCAAGCCGCGTCGACGTGCAACCAGGCTTGATATGCATCCGCCAGTTTACGGATTGCTTTCAAATCGTCAATGGCGCCCGCATCCGTCGTCCCCGCAGTTGCCACGATACAGGCGACGATTTTGCCTTCCGCTTTTAATGTTGCCAATGTTTTTTCCAGTTCAGCCACATCCATTTGCGCATTGGCATTGGTGGGCACGGTAACCACGGATTGGAACCCCATTCCCATCATTGCCATATTTTTTTGCACTGAAAAATGGGCGTTTTCCGAACAGACGACCTTGAGTTTTTTAAGTGCTTCCGCCGGCAAACCGTTTTCTTGTACCGACCATTCCGAGCCATCTTCATTTTTCCAATGATTTGCGACAGCCCAATCCCGGGCAAGTAAGATGCCCATTAAGTTTGATTGAGTACCGCCGGAAGTAAACACACCGGAAGTGCCTTGGCCATAACCCGCTTTTTGGCGCAACCAATCAATTAACTGTTCTTCCATAATGGAACCCGCCGGGCTTTGATCCCAAGAGTCCATGGATTGGTTAGTGGCGTTGATCAACACCTCCGCAATCTGGCTGGCAACCATAGTCGGGCAGTGCAAGTGCGCCAGGGAATGCGGATGATGCACTTTTAAACTTGGGTTCAGGAAAATATCCACTAAGTGATCTAGGGATTGATTTACGCCAACGCCTTGTTTGCTTGGATTAAAGCTGCCGATGGTTTTACGCAATTCCCTGATGGAGCCGCCGGTATACATTTTCTCGTTTTTAAGCCAATTCGAAACCGCTTTTACCGCATTGCTCATTGCCGTTTCATAATCGGCGATGGATTGCGGATCGCTGCAAAAAAGCGATTGTCTGTGTTTTGAAATATCTGCCATGTTTGTCCCGTAAGGTGGGCGTCGTCCCACCTTTTTGCATTGGTTTTATAAAAAAGGCGGGATAACACCCACCCCGCAAGCGATCAAATCGTTAAAAATTTATGCAAAATTGACCGCACTTTTAATTAACCGCGTACCGCTTTAATCGCATCCGTCACGGATTGTTTGAAGCGTTTGATAAACTCTTCACATTCCGCTTGATTAATGTTTATTGCACAAAGTACGCGCACAACATTGCCGTTACGCCCGCCGCGTTCCAGTAATAATTTGTTTTTGAAACAGAATTTTTGGATTGTTGCAGCAAGCTCGCCGTCTTGCGGATAAGCACCAGCGGCATCCTGCGGTTTTCGTTCGTCAACAATATCAATACCCATCATTAAACCGCGACCGCGCACATTACCTATACAAGGAAATTCCTTGCTCAATTCGCGCAATGCCTGAGTTAAGTATTCGCCGCGTTGTTGCGCATTTTGGGCAAGATTTTCTTCACGCATTATTTTAAGCGAAGCATAACCCGTTGCCATGGCTAATTGGTTGCCGCGGAATGTCCCCGTATGACCGGCAGGTTGCCACGCATCAAATTCTTTTTTGATGGCAAGTACCGCTAACGGTAATGAACCGCCAACCGCTTTAGACATTACCACAATATCGGGTTCAATGCCCGCATGTTCAAAGGCAAACATTTTGCCGCTACGGCAAAAACCCGCCTGCACTTCATCGACAATCATTAAAATACCGTGTTTTTGTGTGACTTCGCGGACTTTTTGCAGGAATGAAACCGGTGCCGGCACCACACCTCCTTCACCTTGAATCGCCTCAAGAATTACCGCCGCAGGTTTTACTACGCCGCTTTCTACGTCTTCAATAAAGTTTTCAAAATAGCGTTCCACCGCTTTTGCACCGGCTTCGCCGCCAATACCGAACGGACAGCGATATTCGTGCGGATACGGCATAAATTGTACGCCCGGCATTAGATTTTGTACCGCATTTTTTGCACCGAGATTGCCGGTTAAAGATAATGCGCCGTGTGTCATACCGTGGAAACCACCGGAAAATGCGATTACATTGCCGCGACCCGTATAGGTTTTGGCTAATTTGATTGCCGCTTCGTTAGCATCTGCTCCCGACGGGCCGGTAAATTGCAGAATATATTGATCTTTCGGGAAGAATGACAGTAATTCTTCGGTAAATGCATCTTTTAACGGCGTTGTTAAGTCAAGGGTATGCAACGGCAGACCGCTGTCTAAAACGTCTTTGATGGACTGAATTAAAACCGGGTGGTTATGACCTAAAGCTAATGTTCCTGCACCGGCTAAAAAGTCGAGGTATTCATTGCCTTCAACATCAGTTACCCAACAACCTTGCGCTTTAGCATAAGCAAAAGGGAGTTTACGCGGATAACTGCGAACATTTGATTCCATCGCGTTTTGACGATCTAAGAAATATTGGTTTGAAGCAAGAACTGCTTTTACAGGAGTGGTAATTGTCATTGAATTAAAACCTTCTAAAAAGAGGTGAAAAAAATAAGTCGGGTGCCTTGCGGGAAGCCTAAGCTTTCTGTTTCTTAAAAACAGACGCCATGGGGCATTTGACTCGCTACTTATTAAAAAAAGCGTTTCAGCTTTTTTATTTTCTCAATGAAGAGAGAGGTTTTGCTCAATAAGAAAGTGAGCAAAAAGCCGGCTAATCATACCGACTTTTCATCAAAAGAAAAGCATTTTTTTGTGCTCTATTTCAATTAGACAATTTTTATTATAAAAAAATACAATTGATTATTTAATTACGAGTAATATTTTAAAAAATCACAAAAAATCGACCGCACTTTTTATATTTTTAAGCTTTCCGCCAATGTGTCCGGAAGCCGTTTTGGCCAATTTACAAAGTTATGCGGCAAAACTGATCGTGTTTTTAGGCTTCATTTGATGAATTGTATTGGTCACCGTACCAATAATCGGCAATGTACTCCAATTTGCCGTTCTGATATTGTTTAATTTGGAACTGAGACTCAAAAAGACGAATTCGTTTTTGTCATAAGCAATAAATTCAAAGATTTCCAGTTTTTGGTTCACTTCAATCACGATTAGATCGCCGATAGACAGACTGTCATTTTTCTCCACTACCAGCATATCGCCTTGTTCGATTCCCCAAGCCATCAGATCGGGATTCTGTACGCGAATAAAACAAGTTTGTTGAGGGCGTTTAATGCAATAGAGATTAAGATCTAATTTTTTATGAAAACGGGATCTTGTTTGTTCCGTATCCTCATAAAACGGCATGGGATGATAAGAAAATAAATCGTGGTGTGCAGTTAGAGCTTGATCTTTTGCATGAGCTACATAATTCATCATCTTTTCCTCATAGTTTGGCGAACTGTTTGTTTATACAGGTGTAATATACTGTATAAACAAACAGATGGTCAAATGAATTTTTTATAGAATGTAAGAAAATCTTAAAATAATATTTCTTTTACTAGAAATTTGCGCTAATCTTCTGAAACCATTTTCCTTTTGCCACCTAATGTTAATCGTTTGCTTGTGCCTTTTTGAAGGAATATGTGCGGAAGATCTTAAGATCTTTTATTTAGCAACTCGCAAGTTTCGCTTGCATAACCTAAGTTTATTAATTTATGAATATTTCACGTTTATTTTCATTTTTATTCCATGGAAATCTGGTTAAACGAATTTCTATTGGTTTGCTACTGGGGATTATCTTTGCTTTAGTCAGCCCGTCTTTGGAAAGCGCACTTGGTTTTCACCTTGCGGAAAAAATGGGCTTGCTCGGTCAGATTTTCGTTCGTTCATTGCGTTCCGTTGCGCCTATTTTAGTATTTGTGCTGGTGATTGCCGCCATTGCAAATAAAAAAGTCGGCTCAAAAAGCAATATGAAAGATATTATTTATTTGTATTTAATCGGCACCTTTTTATCCGCATTAACGGCTGTATTTGCAAGTTTCATGTTCCCGACTACCATTGCGTTGGCAACAAATGAAGCCGAATTGTCACCACCGGGCAAAATTACCGAAGTTTTAACCGCACTTATATTTAATGTGGTGGACAACCCGATTACCGCATTATTTAACGCTAACTTTATTGGTATTTTGGCATGGGCGATTGGTCTTGGTATTACCTTGCGTTATGCCTCCGAAACAACGAAAAACGTGATGAATGATTTTGCCGAAGCGGTTTCTAAAATTGTTCATTTCATTATTAGTTTCGCGCCAATCGGGGTATTCGGCTTGGTTGCTTCAACCCTGGCCGATAAAGGGTTAAGCGCATTACTGGATTACGTACAATTATTAGCGGTGTTGGTCGGCTCGATGCTTTTTGTGGCCTTTGTTATCAATCCTATTATTGTATTCTGGAAAATCCGTCGTAACCCTTATCCGTTAGTTTGGGAATGTATCCGTGTAAGCGGCGTAACCGCATTCTTTACTCGCAGCTCTGCGGCAAATATTCCGGTAAATATGGAATTGGCAAAACGTTTGAATCTTGACGAAGAAACCTATTCCGTTTCAATTCC
The DNA here is from genome assembly GCF_000007745.1 of [Mannheimia] succiniciproducens MBEL55E. Lineage (GTDB taxonomy): Bacteria > Pseudomonadota > Gammaproteobacteria > Enterobacterales > Pasteurellaceae > Basfia > Basfia succiniciproducens. The sequence continues at coordinate 805,141 of NC_006300.1, forward strand.
GTTGGGCGCAACTATCAACATGGGCGGTGCGGCTATCACTATTACTGTATTAACCCTTGCGGCGGTATTTACTTTAGGTATTGAAGTATCAATTCCAACGGCGATTTTATTAAGCCTAGTCGCGAGTATTTGTGCTTGCGGCGCTTCAGGTGTTGCCGGCGGCTCATTATTGTTAATTCCGTTAGCTTGTAGCTTGTTTGGTATTTCAAATGATATCGCGGCTCAGGTTATCGGTGTCGGTTTTATCATCGGCGTATTACAGGATTCAACCGAAACGGCATTGAACTCCTCAACGGACGTTTTATTTACCGCTGCCGCTTGTATGTCCGAAGAACGTAAAAATAGTTAAGCGTTTTCGCCCGTAACTATTGTTTAACGACTAAAGCTCTTTCTTTATGAACGAAGAAAGGGCTTTATTTCATTTGCGGGCTGATGAATAATGAAAAGATAAGAATATAAAAAATGGATATAAGGAAGAAACTGAATCATGAGTAAGTTGGCTATGCGGAATGCGCAATTCGAGCTGCACCAAAATAATTTATTAAGTATACCGCACTTTGAAATTCATTCTTGTGATTTCTGGGTTGTTATGGGTTATAACGGCAGCGGCAAAACGGCATTTTCTTTGGCGTTGGAAAAGAAACTTTCTTTATACAACGGAGAATATCAAAATCAGTTTGACAGCATCAGTTTGCTCTCTTTTGAGAAACAACAGAAAATTCTGGAGCAGACATTTAAAGACTTAAATAATGATGAGGCGCCCGATGATTTCGGTAAAACCGCTCGTGAAATTATTTTAAACGGTACGGATAAAAATAATTTATGTGAATTTTATGCGCAGTATTTGCATATTGAAAAATTATTAGACCGTCCTTTTACCAAGCTTTCAACGGGTGAAAGCCGTAAGGTGTTATTAGCGCAGGCATTGGTCAGTGAGCCTGATTTGTTAATTTTAGATGATCCGTTTGAAGGCTTAGATCGGCAATCCGTGCAGGATTGGCTCAAATTACTTGAATCGTTAAAAGGCAAATTGGCATTAGTTTTGATTGTAAATCGGTTTTCCGACATTCCAAGTATAGCGGATTTTGTGGCGATTTTAGATAATAAGCAAATGATTTTAGCGGGCAAACGGCAGGATATTGAAGGGCAAAGCGTTTACCAACAGTTGAAATATGCCGAAGATGCCGAAGATGTGCCGCTACCAGGCAGCGCCTCACCGTTAATCCGCTTGCCGGAAGGGCAGAATCCTTTTGAATTGAAAAATGTGACTATTCAATATGGCGATAAAGTTATTTTGAATAACTTAAACTGGACGGTAAAAGCAAAACAGAATTGGTGGATTAAAGGCCCTAATGGTGCGGGAAAATCCACCTTGCTTTCAATTATCACCGGCGATCATCCGCAGGCTTTTGCCAATCATGTGGTTTTGTTCGGTAAGCGGCGAGGCAGCGGCGAAACCCTGTGGGATATTAAACAGAAAATCGGTTATGTCAGCAGTCAGCTTCATATGGATTACCGGGTAAACAGTACCGCGATTGATGTGATTATTTCGGGTTTCTTTGATAGTATCGGAGTATACCGGCAGGTTCCCGACGCTTTACGTATCAAAGCGATGCAATGGTTGTCCCGTTTAAATATGGATTCGCTCGCCAAGAAACCTTTTCGTTCCCTTTCCTGGGGGCAACAACGTTTATTATTGATTACCAGAGCGATGGTGAAGCATCCGCCGGTTTTAATCCTTGACGAACCGCTGCAAGGGCTGGACGGCATAAACCGTAAATTGGTTAAAAGTTTTATTGAACAGTTGGTCTCAAACAGTGAAACCCAATTACTGTTTGTTTCCCATCAAGATCAGGACGCGCCGAATTGCATTACCCATTTATTTGAGTTTATACCGCAGGAAGAAGGCTATTGCTATCAACAAAAAACATTGGAATCTGCGGATATTATGGAATAATGTAAAAAATTGGTAAATTTTTACCGCACTTTTATTTAGAGTAACTAAAAGGAGAGAAAAAATGGATATTATGGAAGGTTTCCCGATTACCGTAATAGTGTTTATCGTATTGATTTTATTTGTCGTTTCCTCGGCATTAAAAACAGTACCACAAGGTTATAACTGGACGATTGAACGTTTCGGTCGTTATATTAAAACCCTAAGTCCGGGGCTGAATTTTATTGTACCTTTTATTGATCGGGTCGGACGAAAAATCAACATGATGGAACAGGTGCTGGATATTCCGTCACAGGAAGTTATTTCAAAAGATAACGCCAACGTGTCCATTGATGCGGTTTGCTTTGTGCAGGTTATTGACGCCCGCAGCGCAGCCTATGAGGTAAATCATTTGGAACAAGCAATTGTGAACCTGGTGATGACCAACATTCGTACTGTGTTAGGTTCGATGGAACTGGACGAAATGCTGTCGCAACGGGATAACATTAATGGCAGATTGCTGTCTATCGTTGATGAAGCCACCAATCCTTGGGGGGTAAAAGTTACCCGGATTGAAATCCGTGACGTTCGTCCGCCTCGCGAACTAAGCGAAGCCATGAATGCGCAGATGAAAGCCGAACGTAATAAACGTGCGGAAATTTTAGAAGCGGAAGGCGTTCGTCAGGCGCAGATTTTACGTGCGGAAGGAGAAAAACAATCCCGTATTCTTCGTGCGGAAGGTGAAAAACAAGAAGCTATTTTGCAGGCGGAAGCCCGAGAACGTGCGGCGCAGGCCGAGGCAAAAGCCACCCAAATGGTATCCGATGCGATTGTTAACGGCGATACCAAAGCGATTAATTACTTTATCGCACAAAAATATACCGAAGCATTGAAGGATATCGGCGGCTCGAATAACAGTAAAGTAGTGTTAATGCCGTTGGAAGCGGGGAATTTAATCGGTTCTGTCGCCGGTATTGCGGAATTACTAAAAGATGTGAAAAAGTAACCCTGATAATTAAGGAGTCAAAATGGATTGGTTATTCGCTTGGTCTGTGTGGCACTGGCTCATTTTAGGTTTTTTATTGCTTATCGGGGAGATTCTGATCCCCGGTATTTTTCTGCTCTGGTGGGGAATATCCGCTATCATTATGGCGGCGATTATGGCATTATTCACCACTTTAACTCTTACCGTATTGGGCATTTCTTATGCGGTATTAGCCTTGCTGTTAAGTTTGGTTTGGTGGAAATATCAACATAATAAAGATAAAAGTGACGAAGCCCGTTCGGTGCTGAATCAACGAAACCACGCCATGATCGGCGCAATCGGCGCCGTACAGGAAATTGCTTTAAACGGCGTCGGACGGGGTTATTTTGGTGATACCACTTGGCGCATTCAAGGAAAAGAATTGAAAGTGGGCGATCGTATTGAAGTTTTAAAGGTACGGGGTATAACCCTTATTGTACGTAAATTAGGAAATTAAGCATGAAGCATTTAGTTATTTTTGCTCATCCGAATACTAAAAATAGTTTTAACAAGGCGATACTGGAACGCGTTTTGCAAGCCAGTCAAAAAATGAATGTTGATACGACGGTACGGGATCTTTATGGTATGAATTTTAACCCCGTCGTTTCCTGGGAAGAGTTGACCGGTTCTTTTAAAGAGATTATTCCTGCGGCGATCAGACATGAACAACAATTGATTTCCGAAGCGGATTTAATTACGTTAATTTATCCCTTATGGTGGATGGGGTTCCCCGCCATTTTAAAAGGCTATTTCGATCGCGTGTTTACCCACGGATTCGCCTATAAAACCGATGAAACCGGTACCGTCGGGTTAATTCAGGGCAAAAAAATGCAACAGTTTATTACGATGGGTAATAATGAGGAACGTTATCAACAAATGGGCTTTGCTCGGTCTTTGAACGATACGCTGGTTAACGGCTTATTTAATTATGTGGGCATTATTGATATCGATCATCGCCTGCTGGGCGATATTCATATTATCAGTTCTGAAGAAAGACAGGCTCTGCTTAACGAAGTCGAACAAAAAACTAAAGAAAATCTGACCGCACTTTTAGAAGGAAAAGCCTAATGTCAGAGACGATAATTAATAATTTCTCATTGATTAGTCGATTGTTCGGTAATTTATTTTACCGTTCGCCCACAGACAGCATTCTTGACGGCGTATTCGGCTGGCTGCAACAAAAAGGGTTGGAACAGGTTTGGCCGCTGGATACGGATGAAGATGTCCGGCAGGCTTTAGACTCGGTGCAAATGACTATTGCAAAAGAGGTTTTGGCGCAGGAATATGAGCGGTTATTTGCCGGCGAACAGCCTAAAATTGACAGCCGGATTTCCGCTTACGGGTTAAATGTAGATGAATTTATTAATTTTCGACAAACCCGCCGAATGCCGGAAGTGGAAAGTGCGGATAATTTCAGCTTACTTTTATTGACAGCTTCCTGGATTGAAGACAATTTGGATTCTATCAGTGCGCAACAGGAATTGTTCGAATCTTTCTTGTTGCCTTGCGCCAGTAAGTTTTTAACTCATGTGGAAACTTACGCATTGTTGCCGTTTTACCGTTCGTTGGCATTGCTAACCAGAGAAATTCTGGCCGCAATGGCGGACGAATTAGAAGAAAACGAATAATCTCAACCAGTAAAAAGGCGCCCCAAAGCGCCTTTTTCAATAATTATGCGTTACGCTGATTTTCAAATTCTCTTTCAGCCTGATGACGGTAAACCAATTGCGCCATTTCTTTCGGAACAACACGTTGCCCCACCGGGAATAAGGAAATTCTGGCTAATTTAAAATGAGCAAGCCCGGTAGGAATGCCGATTAATGTTAAACATTGGGTTATGCCCGTTAATATATGCAACAGGCACAGCCACCAACCGAATAGTACGAACCACAAAACATTCAGCACCGATCCCAAGGAATTTGAAAGAGAAGAGCGAGGTTCAAGATATTTCACGTGGATAATATCATTACCAAAAGGCATTAAAGACATTTTGGTAATTTCCCAACAACCGCGGGAATAAGGCAGTGTTACCACTAAAACCGCACTGATGATCGTTGCAATCAGCCAACCTAAGGTAGTGGCGAATCCGCCCAGGACAAAATTCAGAATATTTAAAATTAAAGCCATAATAAACCTCCTGGTAAAAACCGATTATTTCAGGCGTTTTTGTAGATAAGTTTGATAATCGGGAATGCGGAGTTCGATTTCTCGGTTTATTAATGGCGAATTAATTAATAAATCGGCGCTTGCAATATTCATAGCATGGGGAATGTTCCATACTGCGGCAATGCGTAATAAGGCTTTCACATCCGGGTCATGAGGCACCGCATTCATCGGATCCCAAAAGAAAATCATCACGTCGATTTTATTTTCCGCAATTAATGCGCCCAGTTGCTGATCGCCACCCATCGGTCCGCTTAATAAGCTGTTGATTTTTAATTCGGTCGCTTTTTCGATTAAATGCCCGGTAGTTCCTGTTGCATAAAGCTGATGGTTTTGTAGATGATGCACATTTTTCTGACACCAATTAATCAGATCTTCTTTGCAATGATCATGGGCGACCAAAGCAATATGTTTTTGTGCGGCAACATGACGAAATGTGGTTTCCATATATCCTCCTTGGATTAAGATACGCGGTTTTTTAGCCGATAATGGCATTATAGTAAGTAATTTATTCTCCCGCCGCCAGTTTTATTACGTCTTTGCGTATTATTTTACGATCGGATTAAAAGTGCGGTCAGAAAATCGGGAATTTTTTACCGCACTTTTTCTTTTTTCAATAAAACTGCTAAAATCCCACTAATTTTTTATTATTCGGATTTGAGAATTTTATGGCATTAATTAGTTTAACGAACGGTTACCTTTCTTTTAGTGACGCACCTTTATTAGATCATGCGGATTTGCATATCGAACCCCGTGAACGGGTCTGTTTGGTCGGGCGTAACGGCGCAGGAAAATCCACCTTGCTGAAAATTATTGCCGGCGATGTGGTTATGGACGACGGTAAAATACAGTATGAAAGAGATTTGATTGTTTCTCGTCTGGAACAGGATCCGCCTAGCCACGCACAAGGCAATGTCTTTGATTATGTAGCGGAAGGTATCGGGCATTTAGCGGATTTATTGAAAGAGTATCATCATATCTCAACTCTACTGGAAAGCGATTATAATGACAACTTGTTAAGCAAATTGGCACAGGTGCAAAGCCGTCTTGAACATGAAAACGGCTGGCAGTTTGAAAATAAAATTAATGAAGTATTAGGAAAATTGGAACTTAATCCTAATACGTTGCTATCGGAATTATCCGGTGGTTGGTTACGTAAAGCGGCGCTCGCCCGTGCATTGGTTTGTAATCCCGACGTACTTTTATTAGACGAACCCACCAATCATTTAGATGTAGATGCCATTGAATGGCTGGAAACCTTTCTGTTGGATTTTGCCGGCAGTATTGTCTTTATTTCTCATGACCGCTCATTTATTCGCAAAATGGCGACACGGATTGTGGATTTAGACCGGGGCAAATTAGTGTCTTATCCCGGTGATTATGATCTTTATCTCACCACTAAAGAAGAAAACCTGCGCGTGGAAGCTCTGCAAAACGAGCTGTTCGATAAGCGACTCGCTCAGGAAGAAGTATGGATTCGTCAGGGAATCAAAGCCCGTCGCACGCGTAATGAAGGCAGAGTTCGGGCATTAAAGATGCTGAGAGAAGAACGTCGCCAACGTCGAGAGGTATTGGGCAGTGCAAAATTACAATTAGATACGTCCAGCCGTTCAGGCAAAATTGTGTTTGAAGTTGAGGACGCAAGTTATGCTATCGCAGGAAAACAATTGCTCTCGCATTTCAGCACAACCATTTTGCGGGGCGATAAAATCGCTTTAGTCGGGCCAAACGGTTGTGGTAAAACTACCTTCATTAAACTTTTACTAGGTGAGTTGCAACCTACGTCCGGGCATATTCGCTGCGGTACAAAACTAGATATTGCCTATTTCGACCAATACAGAGCGGATCTTGATCCGGAAAAAACAGTTATGGATAATGTGGCTGATGGTAAGCAAGATATTGAAGTCAATGGGGTTAAGCGCCATGTATTGGGATATTTGCAGGATTTTCTGTTTCCGCCGAAACGGGCAATGACGCCGGTAAAAGCATTATCCGGTGGTGAACGTAATCGCTTACTTTTGGCAAAACTGTTATTAAAACCGAATAATCTGTTGATTCTTGACGAACCGACAAATGATCTGGATATAGAAACTCTTGAGTTACTGGAAGATATTTTGGCGGATTATCAGGGAACCTTATTGATTGTGAGCCACGACCGTCAATTTATTGATAATGTGGCAACGGAATGCTATATGTTTGAAGGCAACGGGCAGCTAAGTAAATATGTAGGCGGCTTTTTTGATGCCAAACAGCAGCAGGAAAATGCGCTGACGAGCAAAATGGCGAGCGAACAAGCCAAACCGAAAAAAATGCAGCCGGAAAGTGCGGTGGAAAAATCGGAAATTTCAACGGCGAATAATAATCAGAAAACAATAAAGCTTTCCTATAAAGAACAAAGAGAGCTGGAACGACTTCCACAATTATTGGAGGAGTTGGAAAAAATGATTGAAAATTTGCAAAATGAAGTGGGAAATCCCGATTTTTTCCAACAATCCCACGAATATACCTCAGCTAAATTACAGGAGTTAGCGGATAAAGAAGCAGAATTAGAAAACGCGTTTATAAGATGGGAAGAATTAGAAGAAAAGAAAAAAGGAAACCTGAGCTAAAAATAGACGGAATTATAATAAATTACGTTCAAATTGAATAAAAACACATCAAGCGATCAAAAAAATAAAAAAAAATGAAAAAAGTGCTAGACAAGAGTAGTGGAAATCCTTAATATACGCCCCGCAACGACGCAATGCGCGCTCGTAGCTCAGTTGGATAGAGCGTTGGCCTCCGGAGCCAAAGGTCGCAAGTTCGAATCTTGTCGAGCGCGCCAGGTCAGCGAAGTTGAAACTGAATCAAACAATGGTGGCTATAGCTCAGTTGGTAGAGCCCTGGATTGTGATTCCAGTTGTCGTGGGTTCGAATCCCATTAGCCACCCCAATTATCTTAATCAAGATAAAAAGTCGGCGAGTAGCGCAGCTTGGTAGCGCAACTGGTTTGGGACCAGTGGGTCGTAGGTTCAAATCCTATCTCGCCGACCACTTTTTTGCTCTTTAACAACTTATCAGACAATCTGTGTGGGCACTTGAAAGATTCGTTTAAACAAAAAATTTAAACAAGACTTAGAGTGCTGAACAAAGTTAATTTAATTAATGATTTATAGTCAGTATTTTGAGCGATTGAACTTTTTAAATTGAAGAGTTTGATCATGGCTCAGATTGAACGCTGGCGGCAGGCTTAACACATGCAAGTCGAACGGTAGCGGGAAGAAAGCTTGCTTTCTTTGCCGACGAGTGGCGGACGGGTGAGTAATGCTTGGGGATCTGGCTTATGGAGGGGGATAACGACGGGAAACTGTCGCTAATACCGCGTAATATCTTCGGATTAAAGGGTGGGACTTACGGGCCACCCGCCATAAGATGAGCCCAAGTGGGATTAGGTAGTTGGTGGGGTAAAGGCCTACCAAGCCGACGATCTCTAGCTGGTCTGAGAGGATGACCAGCCACACTGGAACTGAGACACGGTCCAGACTCCTACGGGAGGCAGCAGTGGGGAATATTGCACAATGGGGGGAACCCTGATGCAGCCATGCCGCGTGAATGAAGAAGGCCTTCGGGTTGTAAAGTTCTTTCGGTGACGAGGAAGGTGTTTGTTTTAATAGGACAAGCAATTGACGTTAATCACAGAAGAAGCACCGGCTAACTCCGTGCCAGCAGCCGCGGTAATACGGAGGGTGCGAGCGTTAATCGGAATAACTGGGCGTAAAGGGCATGCAGGCGGACTTTTAAGTGAGATGTGAAAGCCCCGGGCTTAACCTGGGAATAGCATTTCAGACTGGGAGTCTAGAGTACTTTAGGGAGGGGTAGAATTCCACGTGTAGCGGTGAAATGCGTAGAGATGTGGAGGAATACCGAAGGCGAAGGCAGCCCCTTGGGAAGATACTGACGCTCATATGCGAAAGCGTGGGGAGCAAACAGGATTAGATACCCTGGTAGTCCACGCGGTAAACGCTGTCGATTTGGGGATTGGGCTTTAGGCTTGGTGCTCGTAGCTAACGTGATAAATCGACCGCCTGGGGAGTACGGCCGCAAGGTTAAAACTCAAATGAATTGACGGGGGCCCGCACAAGCGGTGGAGCATGTGGTTTAATTCGATGCAACGCGAAGAACCTTACCTACTCTTGACATCCAGAGAATCCTGTAGAGATACGGGAGTGCCTTCGGGAGCTCTGAGACAGGTGCTGCATGGCTGTCGTCAGCTCGTGTTGTGAAATGTTGGGTTAAGTCCCGCAACGAGCGCAACCCTTATCCTTTGTTGCCAGCATGTAAAGATGGGAACTCAAAGGAGACTGCCGGTGACAAACCGGAGGAAGGTGGGGATGACGTCAAGTCATCATGGCCCTTACGAGTAGGGCTACACACGTGCTACAATGGTGCATACAGAGGGCGGCGATACCGCGAGGTAGAGCGAATCTCAGAAAGTGCATCGTAGTCCGGATTGGAGTCTGCAACTCGACTCCATGAAGTCGGAATCGCTAGTAATCGCAAATCAGAATGTTGCGGTGAATACGTTCCCGGGCCTTGTACACACCGCCCGTCACACCATGGGAGTGGGTTGTACCAGAAGTAGATAGCTTAACCTTCGGGGGGGCGTTTACCACGGTATGATTCATGACTGGGGTGAAGTCGTAACAAGGTAACCGTAGGGGAACCTGCGGTTGGATCACCTCCTTACTAAGTTTTAGGCGACTGGCAAGTGTTCACACAGATTGTTTGATAGAAAAAGAGAAGAAACGACCGCACTTTTTTATTATCATCTAGGTCTGGTAATAAAAGGAGAAAAGCGCGGAACAAGCGAAGGCGTCGAGAGATCCGCTTTAACTGTTGTCCCCATCGTCTAGAGGCCTAGGACATCGCCCTTTCACGGCGGTAACCGGGGTTCGAATCCCCGTGGGGACGCCATTTAAAGATGATTTTTATTGTCTTTTTGTTCTTTAAAAAATTGGAAACAAGCTGAAAAACTGAGAGATTTTCTGAAAAGAAAGTCTGAGTATAAAAAATCTTGGCCGGGCAAAAGCGGTCAAGTGTTTAGTAATAACGAACGACACAGGTATAAGAATACTTGAGGTTGTATGGTTAAGTGACTAAGCGTACAAGGTGGATGCCTTGGCAATCAGAGGCGAAGAAGGACGTGCTAATCTGCGAAAAGCTTGGGTGAGTTGATAAGAAGCGTCTAACCCAAGATATCCGAATGGGGCAACCCAGTAGATGAAGAATCTACTATCAATAACCGAATCCATAGGTTATTGAGGCAAACCGGGAGAACTGAAACATCTAAGTACCCCGAGGAAAAGAAATCAACCGAGATTACGTCAGTAGCGGCGAGCGAAAGCGTAAGAGCCGGCAAGTGATAGCATGAGGATTAGAGGAACCGGCTGGGAAGCCGGGCGGCACAGGGTGATAGCCCCGTACTTGAAAATCATTGTGTGGTACTGAGCTTGCGAGAAGTAGGGCGGGACACGAGAAATCCTGTTTGAAGAAGGGGGGACCATCCTCCAAGGCTAAATACTCCTGATTGACCGATAGTGAACCAGTACTGTGAAGGAAAGGCGAAAAGAACCCCGGTGAGGGGAGTGAAATAGAACCTGAAACCTTGTACGTACAAGCAGTGGGAGCCCGCGAGGGTGACTGCGTACCTTTTGTATAATGGGTCAGCGACTTATATTATGTAGCGAGGTTAACCGAATAGGGGAGCCGAAGGGAAACCGAGTCTTAACTGGGCGTCGAGTTGCATGATATAGACCCGAAACCCGGTGATCTAGCCATGGGCAGGTTGAAGGTTGGGTAACACTAACTGGAGGACCGAACCGACTAATGTTGAAAAATTAGCGGATGACCTGTGGCTGGGGGTGAAAGGCCAATCAAACCGGGAGATAGCTGGTTCTCCCCGAAATCTATTTAGGTAGAGCCTTATGTGAATACCTTCGGGGGTAGAGCACTGTTTCGGCTAGGGGGCCATCCCGGCTTACCAACCCGATGCAAACTGCGAATACCGAAGAGTAATGCATAGGAGACACACGGCGGGTGCTAACGTTCGTCGTGGAGAGGGAAACAACCCAGACCGCCAGCTAAGGTCCCAAAGTTTATATTAAGTGGGAAACGAAGTGGGAAGGCTTAGACAGCTAGGATGTTGGCTTAGAAGCAGCCATCATTTAAAGAAAGCGTAATAGCTCACTAGTCGAGTCGGCCTGCGCGGAAGATGTAACGGGGCTCAAATATAGCACCGAAGCTGCGGCATCAGGCGTATCACTAATACGCCTTACGATTAACAACTTGCGAAGGAAGAGAGCAAGTTGGTTAAGCGACCAACACGTTGAGTCGGCTGTAAGCGAGAGCGAACAGAAAGGCGCGAGTGGAGCGTGAGGAATATTAGTGATACGCCTGTTGGGTAGGGGAGCGTCGTGTAAGCGGAAGAAGGTGGTTCGAGAGGGCTGCTGGACGTATCACGAGTGCGAATGCTGACATAAGTAACGATAAAACGGGTGAAAAACCCGTTCGCCGGAAGACCAAGGGTTCCTGTCCAACGTTAATCGGGGCAGGGTGAGTCGGCCCCTAAGGCGAGGCTGAAGAGCGTAGTCGATGGGAAACGGGTTAATATTCCCGTACTTGTTATAATTGCGATGTGGGGACGGAGTAGGTTAGGTTATCGACCTGTTGGAAATGGTCGTTTAAGTTGGTAGGTGGAGCGTTTAGGCAAATCCGGACGCTTATCAACACCGAGAGATGATGACGAGGCGCTAAGGTGCCGAAGTAACCGATACCACACTTCCAGGAAAAGCCACTAAGCGTCAGATTATAATAAACCGTACTATAAACCGACACAGGTGGTCAGGTAGAGAATACTCAGGCGCTTGAGAGAACTCGGGTGAAGGAACTAGGCAAAATAGCACCGTAACTTCGGGAGAAGGTGCGCCGGCGTAGATTGTAGAGGTATACCCTTGAAGGTTGAACCGGTCGAAGATACCAGCTGGCTGCAACTGTTTATTAAAAACACAGCACTCTGCAAACACGAAAGTGGACGTATAGGGTGTGATGCCTGCCCGGTGCTGGAAGGTTAATTGATGGCGTTATCGCAAGAGAAGCGCCTGATCGAAGCCCCAGTAAACGGCGGCCGTAACTATAACGGTCCTAAGGTAGCGAAATTCCTTGTCGGGTAAGTTCCGACCTGCACGAATGGCATAATGATGGCCAGGCTGTCTCCACCCGAGACTCAGTGAAATTGAAATCGCCGTGAAGATGCGGTGTACCCGCGGCTAGACGGAAAGACCCCGTGAACCTTTACTATAGCTTGACACTGAACCTTGAATTTTGATGTGTAGGATAGGTGGGAGGCTTTGAAGCGGTAACGCCAGTTATCGTGGAGCCATCCTTGAAATACCACCCTTTAACGTTTGATGTTCTAACGAAGTGCCTGGAACGGGTACTCGGACAGTGTCTGGTGGGTAGTTTGACTGGGGCGGTCTCCTCCCAAAGAGTAACGGAGGAGCACGAAGGTTTGCTAATGACGGTCGGACATCGTCAGGTTAGTGCAATGGTATAAGCAAGCTTAACTGCGAGACGGACAAGTCGAGCAGGTGCGAAAGCAGGTCATAGTGATCCGGTGGTTCTGAATGGAAGGGCCATCGCTCAACGGATAAAAGGTACTCCGGGGATAACAGGCTGATACCGCCCAAGAGTTCATATCGACGGCGGTGTTTGGCACCTCGATGTCGGCTCATCACATCCTGGGGCTGAAGTAGGTCCCAAGGGTATGGCTGTTCGCCATTTAAAGTGGTACGCGAGCTGGGTTTAAAACGTCGTGAGACAGTTTGGTCCCTATCTGCCGTGGGCGTTGGAGAATTGAGAGGGGCTGCTCCTAGTACGAGAGGACCGGAGTGGACGCATCACTGGTGTTCCGGTTGTGTCGCCAGACGCATTGCCGGGTAGCTACATGCGGAAGAGATAAGTGCTGAAAGCATCTAAGCACGAAACTTGCCTCGAGATGAGTTCTCCCAGTATTTAATACTGTAAGGGTTGTTGGAGACGACGACGTAGATAGGCCGGGTGTGTAAGCGTTGCGAGACGTTGAGCTAACCGGTACTAATTGCCCGAGAGGCTTAGCCATACAACGCTCAAGTGTTTTTGGTGGTGAAAGTTATTACGGAATAAGTAAGTAGTCAGGGAATCGGCTTGTTTTTAATTTTAGAGAATAGAAGAGTAGAAGACTAGAAGTAGGTTAGTGATAGCGGAGAGAAGAATCCGCGGTCAGTATCTGAAACGGAATTATCCTGGCGGCGATAGTGCAGTGGTCCCACCTGAATCCATGCCGAACTCAGAAGTGAAACGCTGTTATGCCGATGGTAGTGTGGGGTATCCCCATGTGAGAGTAGGTCACCGCCAGGTTGTTATGAAGAGAGGCCCCCATCGAGAGATGAGGGCTTTTTTTGTGCTTGTGCTCACACCATACCTACTAACTGAACCGGCGCGTCATCACCGCCATTGACGCGCGTAGGCGCAAAACTGTAGGAAAATTTACCGCACTTTTGAGTAAAAATAAAGGCGCAAATGCGCCTTTATTTATAGGATTGGAACTAAGCTAAATTAGTTATTTAAGCCCTTCAATAAAATCAGCAATGCTGTTTTCATTATTTGTGCCGATAATGCATTTGGCTTGTTGCTTAACGATCTCATCCGCATTTCCCATGGCTACACCTAATCCTACACTTGTTAGCATACTCAAATCATTTTGGTTATCACCAAAAGCAACAACTTGTTCCGGGTTCATATTGACGGATCGTAAATATTCCAGTAATCGGGAGCCTTTTGTGTTACCTTTATTAGATATATCAACCCGGTCAATCCAAGACCATTCACAGCTGAATTGATCTTGTGGCAACATATTGACCGTTTGCTGCATAAGCTCTCTATTTGGTGCGCTCATTACAAATTTCCAGATAATATCTTCATTATTCACTATATCGCGAAAGCTAGAAACTTGACGAACATCGGGACGCACATTTTGCGGACAACTTTGCACCCATTTTTGGAATTTTTCCATATGGGGATTAAGTTCCATATAATTCATCGCATTGCGGGAATACATCAATATGTGTATTTTTTGACGTTCGGCTATATCAATTAATTGTAATGCCTGTGTTTTACTAAATGGATTGCTGCGTAAAACTTCATCGGTTTGTGGTTGATATAAATAAGTACCATTACAGCAAACAATAGGCGTTTCTAAATTTAATTCGTAATAATAAGGTTTAACCGCAGTATGATGCCGTCCTGTGACTAAAATAACTTGCATGCCTTTTGCTCGGGCCGCTTCAATCGCTTTTTTGCTGCTTGGTAAAATTATTCCCTGTGAATTTAATAATGTGCCGTCTAAATCGAAAGCTAAAACCTGATATGCCATAATAATTACCTATAAAATTAACTTCAAATAGTATAAAGAAAAAGCAAGGCTAAAACCTTGCTTTAGATCATTGAGTAATTTAATTGTTACAGGATAAATTGCCAGCCATAAAAAGTCATACTTTTTAAATTTTAACTTTGTTAATGGAACCGTAAGGATAAAACATACATTCTGAAGATTTGCGAATAAAAATTTTTAATTTTTTGTCCGTATTATCAATTACGCTTCTTCCGAGGGGAACATAAAGGGATTTAATCCGCTGCGGGCAAAACCTTTTTCTTCCATCTCTATATCAAGATAAATAGTTGCCAGATCGTCAGCTACAGGTTCAACATGAGGATCCTTTTCCTGGAACAGTATTTTAAGGTAGGAATGGCAATCACCGCAACTTTCGGATCGTACTGCCGCCATTTCTTCATCAATAGACCAATATTCTAAATGTTCAGCTTGGTTGCAATTGCTACATTTGGCGCGAACCATATTCCATTCGCTTTCACAGAGGGAACAATGCAGATAACGCAAGCCTTGAGCTGCGCCAAAATGTACGACACTCGCCACCGGTGCCGCATTACATACCGGACAAACGTGAAGATTCTCACCGCTTTCCATATTTGTCGTATGAGGAATTTGTTGAGCAAGTTGTAGCCAGTAAAGCGAAAGAGCCGCCCAAATAAAAACAGCTTTATCACTGCTTACCGAAGAAAAATCTTCTGCTAAAAGTTTATCGGCAAGAGATTCAATTTCTGTATCCGAGGCCTTTTCTAACCAATCAATGGTTGTTGTTATTTGATTTGTCGCTTTAAGTTTGATTTGTGCTAAAATTTCAGCGAGATATTCTCGCCAAATAACATCTCGTTTCCAATTTTTAGTATGCAAAGGTTGAATTGAATTATCTAAACTGAAATTTTCTTTTGTTAAACGTTCGTCTTGTGGCAATGGGTGCATTTTTAAGATCTTTAATTGCACTTCCGAAACTTCCGCCGCGAAGTTCAAATATTCCGCGAATGGATGAGATTCACTAAGTTTTCGCAAACGCTTTGCCCGGCGCTCATATAAATTCTGAGGATTGGCGAAAAGCAGTGCTGGTTGTTCAAAACTGGTCGCTGTTTTTTTGATTTCATGCTCCGGAAGGATTCGAATACTCATAGTTATAATTCCTAATAGAAAAGTGCGGTAAATTTTACCGCACTTTTGGCTGCTTTGCATTACACAAATGTTGTTAGAATGTTAATAATAGCATGCTATAGTTGATTAAAAGAGTGTACGGGCATTTATAAAAAATCCGGCTAGAAAAGCTAACCGGATTTTAAGATTTAGATTAACCAAACGTTAATCAATCTGTTTTTATCAAATAACGTGAAGAAATTACTGTTTCTTCGCCCAGTTTAAGAAACGGGTTTGTGTTTCTTTATCCGCCTGTTGGAACCAGTATTGCAGCATTTGTTCTGCCGCATTTTCACCCTGGACCGTTACTTTACCTTTTGCAACTTTACCTGCACCTGTTGTACCCATTGCCGTCGGCATTGTTGTGGTTGCGAAAGACGCTACTGCCGCTTTGGCGCCGGAAGCGTTGTAGTTTGATAAATTTTCAACAAGGTTTACGCTAGGTAAGAAGCCTTCTTGCGTTAAATATTCCTGTTTGGTTTGAACTGCTGCGCCGGACGCGGTAGTAACGGAAATTACCGGAGATTGCTTAAATTTTTCAACATCGCGCTCGCTGCGTAAAGTCGGGGCAGAAATTTGAATATCTTCTGTTGTGCCTTGGAAAGTTACTACAATCGGATCCGATTCGAATAAATTAGACTCTGAACCGCCGCGAATAATTTCGGAAACGCGAACAACAACTTGGTGCTGGTTAGTATCCGTAATATTGAATGAACGAGCTTGTTTTATAAGAGATTTGCTTGCTTTTTGACCGTCAATTGCCAAAAAATCAACATTTGATGAGGTTGTTACAACACCAGCAAAGCTTGCTGTACTGGTTAATAGCGCTGCCACTGCTAATGCAGTAAGACGAAATTTCATATTGGCTCCTTGTTGTTAAGGACGAGTATAAATAGATAATTATCACTTTAATTGATGAAACCGGCGGATTGCTTGATTGGTTCATTTAAAGTGGTACTTGTATCCTAGTCTAATTTGACTAAAATGAAAATAGAAAAACGTAAAAAAATCTATTATCTACGAGTTAGATCAACGATTGGAGACATATATGCTGAAAAAACAATTTGTGGTATACGGCATTGTGCAGGGTGTCGGCTTTCGCTATTTTACCTGGAAAAAAGCAACTGAAATAGGATTGAACGGAATCGTAAAAAATCAACGAGACGGTTCCGTCTATATCCTTGCGGAAGGAAGCGCGTCGCAAATCGATAGTTTTCGCGACTGGTTAAGCCATGGTCCGCCAAGCGCTAGAGTAGATCGGGTGGAAGAAAATGATTATAGCGGCACGCATTCTTTTGGTTTATTTTCTGTCGAGCATTAACGGATAAAAGTGCGGTCGAAAAAGTCATATTTTTTAACTTTATTTTTGTTTATGGCGTCTATACGGCGAAAAATCCTTGCAAGGTTATGATGAAAATCCAGCTAAGTTTTATGTGAAAGCGGTTAAGCCCGATTAACTCCGGTATATTCAATTAACTATGCCAAGTATACTTTGGTTATAAACATTTTGCCGGTTTTGGCAAGCCGGCTAGTTTTGTCGCCTGTTTTGCCGGGCCGTCGGGAAATAAACGCTGTAAATAACGGCTATTGCCTTTGTCTTCGCCAAGTTTTTGCGCCATTGCTTTCACCAGCATACGAATGGCGGGCGACGTTTTATATTCCTGATAAAATTCACGTACGAAGTAGATTACTTCCCAATGGGCTTCCGTGAGAACCACGCCTTCTTTTTCCGCAATGGCTTTTGCCACATCTTCATTCCATTCGTTGAGATTTAGAAGGTAACCCGCGGGATCCGTTTCAATTTGCGTATTATTAATGTTTAACATAAAAACCTTTATAAAAATTTTGCTTATTATACGAAAAACGCCCCTAATAAAGTAGAGGCGTTGGGGATTTTCGTTAAAACTTAATTAATCGTCACCGCCAAAGATGCCCAATAATTGTAACAAACTTAAGAATAGGTTGTAGATTGAAACAAATAGGCTAACGGTCGCTCTGATATAATTTGTTTCACCGCCATGAATAATATTGCTTGTTTCAAATAAGATTGCGGCACTTGAGAAAATTACAAACAAACCGCTAATCGCCAAATGCAAAGCCGGCGTTTGGAAGAATATGCTTGCCACCATGCCCAGCAATAACACGATAAAGAGCGAGAAAATCATGCCGGAAAGGAATGACATATCTTTGCGGGTCGTCAGTACGTAAGCCGAGCAAGCAAAGAACACCGCGGCCGTACCTGACAATGCAAGAACTACGGTTTCGCTTAACCCTGCGCCGATATAAACATTCAGAATCGGCCCTAAGGTATAGCCAAGAAAACCGGTAAAGGCAAAGGCGGATAGAATTCCCCAACCGCTGTTAGCTAACGAATTGGTTAAAAACAATAAGCCGTAAAAGCCGACTAACGTCACGATAATACCGGGATGCGGCAAGCCTAATGAGATGGAAATATAGGCGACGAATGCGGAGAAGGCAAGTGTCATGCCCAATAAAAAGTAAGTATTACGTAATACTTTATGTGTGCTAAGTAATGAAGTTGATTGCTCGCGGGCATCAAGGACAATACGGGAATCTGCCATAAGAAATTTCCTTATAAAGAGAATAAATTAAGGGGTACGTTACTGATAAGTACTATAAATGTCAATATTTTTAACCAAAATGCTTTTGGGATAAGCAATATGTTTAAATTATCGTCGGTTAGGCAAGGGCAATAAAAATATTGGTTTACATCAAGCTATAACTATATTATATTTCTCCACACTTAAACCACGGAGGAAATGGTCGAGTGGTTGAAGGCACCGGTCTTGAAAACCGGCGAGGGTTTGCGCCCTCCCTGAGTTCGAATCTCAGTTCCTCCGCCATATTCCTATAAAAAAGCCGTAAGTTAATTGCTTACGGCTTTTTTGTTCCGTATCGGTTTAAATTTCTTTTATCGCGCCGATTATTGCAATGGTAACAAAATTCAGCAAATTTTAACCGCACTTTTAACCCTATTTTGCTACCTGTTCTATTAATTGAGCCAATCCTTGTTCGTCATAGTTTTCAAAATCCTGATCGTTAAATTCATTAATTTCTACGTCATTTGCAGCTAAACAGCCATATTCTTCCAATTTATGTTTAGTGAAGTTGGAACGGTAAGCGGAACTTGCATTATTTAAACTGATTACACCGATGGTTGAACGATTACACTGATGTTTATTGACAAAAACCAAATTGTAGCCGGATTCCCGGATATAACCCGTTTTATTAATCGCGGCGTCAAACATTTCTTCACGCACCAATTTATTGGTGTTTTGCATAAATACATTGTGACGCCCCGCCCGGATATAGGTGGCTCTGGTGTTTGATAACGTTTTAATCAACTGTTTATCAAGGGAATATTTGGCTAATTTAACTAAATCCATAGGGCTTGACACATTGCTGCTTGATAAGCCCGAACTGTCGCTGAAACGGGTTGAATTCATACCTAATTGCTGCGCCTTTTGATTCATTTTTTTGATAAATTGCGCCCGACTCATTCCGGCGGAGCGAGAGAGTGCGTGGGCGGCATAATTGTCGGAATGGACTAACATTGCTTTCAGCAATTCATTACAGGAAATCGGTGTGTATTTAGGTAACTTAGTGCGGGTTCCTTTAATATGATCGTAGTCTTCATCGGTAATGGAGCTTGAACAATTAGGATTCCGATTATTTTCCAAAAATACATTGGCGGTCATCAGTTTTGTTACCGAGGCAATCGGCAGAATGCTATTGGGCGAGCGGCTTTCCAGCACCTTGTTATGAGTAAAATCATAGACCACATAAGATTGAGCCCATGCGGTGACGGGCAAAAATAAGAAAACGGAAAATAATTTTTTTAGCATAGAGGCAACGACCGAATAACATATTGACATAGTTGGCAATAGCAATAAATTTTGCTATGACGTATTCTACTCTATAATCGGACAAAGTGCGGTCATTTTTTTCAGAATTTTACATTTCATTTTGCTCCGGTTTTTCCCAGGCGCTGTTATCAAGCTCTTTGCCGAAATAACTTTCGATTAAACGCTTGGTAATATCGTTTTGAGGACGAGTAAGCACATGACGGGTTTCGCCATATTCAATCATTTCCCCTTCATCCATTACCAGAATTTTATCCGCACAATGTTTAATGATACCTAAATGTTGTCCCACATAAATATAAGAGAGGCTTAAGCGTTCCTGCAAATCCAGCATGAGGTTAGTAAGTTGGGTTTTTACGGAGGCGTCTAAGGAACCTAAGGCATCGTCAATAATGATGATTTCAGGTTCCAAAATAAGTGCGCGGGCAAGGGCGACACGTTGTTTTTGGCTGATAGACAACGTATTGATACCGACATTAGCATGCTCCGGATAAAGCCCGACTAAACGCAAGGTTTCGAAGATTCGTTCGTTACGTTCCCGTTCATTGAGAGTGGTTAATAGTCGAAGCGGGTCATCCAGCGTTTGCCCGACATTTAATCTTGGATTAAAAGCATTATTGACATCCTGAAAAACCATGCGGATATGGCTTGCTCGCCGTTTATAATCACCGAATTCGAGTGGCGTGCTTTTAAATAGAATACGCCCTGATGTGGGCGGAATAATGCCCACAATCATTTTGGCTAGAGTGGATTTTCCCGCCCCGTTTTTTCCGATAATTGCCAGCATTTGTTTTTTTTCTAAGGTGAAACTAATATGTTTAACCGCTTGCAATTTATGTTCGGCAAAAAAGCCGAGATTGTCAGTGAAGGACTTCGATAAATTATCTATCTGGAGTAATGCGCTCATTTTATTTTCCTTTAACTGATTTTGCTTTCCGGGCTCAATGTTAGCGGTGTAATGGTATCTTTTTCTTTACGATTGGTTTCTAATAAATTTAGTGGATAATGACAGGCAAATTCATGCTGTTTTATGCGACGTAAAGGCGGTTTTTTAATACATTTTTTCTGTGCAAACGGGCAGCGTGGTCCTAACCGGCAACCCATAGGCATTTGTTCCAGCAGCGGAACCGTTCCGCGCAACGTGTTTAGTTTACTTTTTAACGGCATCGGTTGCGAAAAATCGGGCATTGAGTGCAGCAATGCAGAAGTATAAGGATGATGCGGCGTTTCAAGAATATTTTCTTTCGGCCCCGATTCCGCATTTTGACCGCAGTAAAGAACTATAAAACTATGGCACCATTCGCTGATTCCCGCCATATCGTTGCTGGCAAGCAGTACTGAGGTGCCGTTATTTTGGTTCATGCTGGAGAGCAGACGAAAAATTTGTAGCTGGGTGGTGGATTCCAATGAATTTGTCGGTTCATCGGCAATCAACAATCTCGGTTGATTGGCAATGGCAATGGCAATCATCACTTTTTGCCCTTCACCCTCGGTAATTTCATTGGGGTAGCTGTTCATAATATCTTTATGATCTTTTATTCCGACACGATGAAGCAGCTCAATAGCCCGACGTTTACGCCAGCCGAACCAATGCCAGATTTTTCCTTTAAATGTCCAGGAAGGAATATTCTGCATAATTTGCTGACCGATTTTTTTACTGGGATCAAGGTAGCTCAGCGGCTCCTGATAAATCATCGAAATCTCTTTTCCCACCAATTTCCGGCGTTTATAAGGGCTTAATTTAAGTAATTCGACGTCGTTAAAACGAAAACGATCCGCGGTAATAATCCAATTGTCTTTGCTGGTGTTGCAAATCACTTTAGCTATCAGGCTTTTTCCTGAACCGGATTCGCCGACCAAGCCACAGATTTCACCTTCATTCAGGGTTAGATTAACGTTATCGACAACGCTAACATAGCCGTTTGGCGTATTTACTTTAATTGTTAAATTTCGAATATCGAGTAAAGCCATAATTCACCTATTCGTAATGTTTGCTAATAGCTTTACATAAGCCGTTACCAAAAATAATCACCACTAATGCCGTCATGATAATTGCCAAACCCGGCAAAATAACCGTCCAGGGAGCGAGGTAAATCAGTTCTAAAGAATCCCGAATCATGGCGCCCCATTCGGGAGTGGGGCGTTGGGCGCCAAGGGAAATGAAACTTAACGCACTAATGTCCAGAATTGCCACCACAAAAGAACGGATTAATTCTTTAATATAACGAACGCTGATATTGGGCAAAATGGTTTCTCTCAGTAATTCCATATTCGATGCGCCGTCTAAACGCAACATGAGTACGTATTCTTTTTTCAATTCCTGCTGGATGGCTTGATAGATTTCGTGGATAAAGTGCGGTAGTAAAGCGAGCAGAATCGCAAGCATCGCATTCAGTAAACTGGCCTCCATTAGGGTTGCGATGATCATCGCAATGAGCAAAATCGGCACGGATAAAAAAGCGTCAAGAAAATGCCCCAAAATACGGGATTTCATACCGGATGACATGCCGGCCAGGATGCCAAGCATTCCTCCGACAACCGCGGTGAATATAATGATAATAGCAGCCGAACCGAAAGTATAGCTTACACCGTTAATCAAGCGGCTGAAAATATCTCTGCCGATATCATCGGTGCCGAAGAAATAGGTTACTTCACCGTTAGGAAACCATGACGGTGGCATTAGTTCGCGACCGACAAATTGGTCATCACTCGCATAAGGCGCAATCCAAGGGGCAAAAACTGCGGTCAAAATTAACAGAATAAAAATATACAGACCGAATAAGGCAATCCGGTCTTTCCGAAAATCGTGCCAAATAGCTTTAAGTGTTTCCGTTTGACGAAATTCATAAGGTTCTTTATCTTGCATACCAGCCTTTCTTGTTAAACGGGTCGAGAATAAATGTCAGAATTTCGGTTAACGCGTTGATCACAATAATAAATAAACCGATCACAATAACGCCGGCGGAAATACTGTTATAATCTTGTTGGGATACCGCATCTATCAACCAGCGACCGATACCGGGCCAGCCGAATACGCCTTCAATCAACATCCCTTGCGCCAGGACAAAGGTAATTAATCTCGGAATTTGCGGAATCACTAAAGGCAATGAATTGCGCAAAACATATTTTGTGAGAATGCGCCAAATCGGCCACCCACGGGTAATGGATAGTTTGACGTAATTTTGCGCTAAAATATATTCGGTTCGTTGCTGGATTAATTTAGTAATTTCCATTGTCGGTGTAATGGCTAATACCAAAGTCGGTAAAATCAGATGCTGAAATACATTTTGGATTACTTTGGTCCGGTAAGGTTCGTCCACAAACCACACATCAATAGTTGCAAAGCCGGTAATCGGTTTGATTTCATATAATAAATTAATTTGTCCTACGGCTGAAATTTGCCAATGCTGAATTGCCGCCACATAAAGCAAGATCGGCGCAATCCAAAACACCGGTACGGATAATCCTAGGGATGAAACGGCATTAATCGCTTTACCAAAAATATTCTTATTGAAAAAAGCCCCCAGTAAACCAAAGGGTACACCGAATAAAAATGCTACAATCATTGCTGCAAAGCATAATTCCAAAGTCGGCGGCAATACGGTTAAGATCAGCATCAATAAGGAATCTCCGCCATTATAGGTAATCCCCAGATCACCTTTTAATAAGCTATCCACATAAGTGAAATAGCCCGAATAAAAGTAAGGTTCGGCAAATACCTGATTGATGGGATCGCGCATAAATATCGTATAACTGACAGCGGAAAGTATTACTAAGATGATTAACAGTAAAAACAGACGGCGTAAAAAGGAGTAAAGCATTATTTTTCTCCTTTCTTGAACGATAATTTTTCAAAAGAAATACTGCCGAACGGCGACATTTCCACTCCTTGTACATTGCTGTTAGAGATCAGAATTCGCTTAACACTGGCTATCGGCAATATAGGTAATTCGGATAACACTTCCTGCTCGGCAAGATGGTAATTGACCGCGCGTTCATTAGTGCTATTGCTGATTAGCGCACGATCTAAAATTTCTTCAAAGCTTTGTGAGCACCAGTTCGATAAGTTGGTAATTTCGCTGGTGGTTCCGCAACTTAAAATCGGCCGCATAAAACTGTCGGGATCTAAACTTACCGCAAGCCAGCCGCCTAAAATAAGATCATAATTTTCACTGTTATTGCGTAATTGTTCCATCAAAAAATTACGGGAAATTAACCGCACTTTTACTTCAATGCCGGCTTTGGTTAAATCATGTTTAATCAGTTCCGCCATTTTTATCGGCGAAGGATTATAAAGCTGTTCTTCCTTCAATACCCACATATCCAGACTTAATTGTCTGTCTTGCAGTACTTTTTTCGCTTGCGCCGGATCATAATCATAGGCAAAGGAATGATTGTTCGAATCACTGCCCGCCCAGGAAACGCTCGGGATAATTTTATTGGCGACGGATGCGGTATTGTAATAAATATCTTTAATAATACGGTGACGATTAATCGCTTGTGCAATACCACGGCGAATTTCCGCATCCTGCATTAACGGACGCTTAAAGTTAAAGGCTAAAAACGCCAAGTTCATACCGTCGGATAAGGTGGTTTGAAAACGTTCGCCGTTTTCCTGTAATAATCCTAATTGGCTCACATCCGGAAAAGCGGCAATCTGGCATTCGTTATTAAAGAATTTTGCCAACCGACCGGTGCGATCCGGTGAAAGATCGATGATGATATTTTTAATTTCGGCTTCTTTTTTCCAGTAATTTTCATGGCGAATCAAACGCACATACTGATTACGGAAATAATTTTTAACCTGATAAGGACCGGTTCCTACGGGTAGTAAATCCAATTGTGCCAGATTATCATCGGCATTTAACTGCAATGCGTATTCATGGGAGAAAATAATGGCATACTGACTTGCTAAATGTGACAAAATTGACGCATCGGGTGCGAATAAATTAATTTGTACCGTATAAGGGTCAAGCGCCGTTACGCTTTCTATTTTCTGATTTAATTTAATGCTGTCAAAATAAGGAAAACGGGTTTTTTTGGCTAACTCGTGAAAAATGTTGTATTGACGTTTCATTCCTTTTTGCTGTTCGGAGGCATTAAATTCCGGTAACGAGGTATTATGCCCCAACACGCGGTTTAGCGAATAAACCACATCATCCGCATTAAAGTTACGGCTTGGGGTAAACCAAGGCGTATGATGGAATTCTACGCCTTTGCGCAAATAAACCGTTATTGTTTTTCCGTCTTCGGAAATTTTATAAGATTGCGCTAAAGAAGGTTCAAGACGCGAACTATTATTTTTTATTTCAAATAATTTATTGTAAATTTGTTCCGTGATTACATTCATACTGGTTCCCGCATCGGCGGTTTGCGGGTTGAACGAGAACCCGGAACTATGGGTGCAATAAATCAGCCCGTTTTGGGTAAGGATTTCAGGCACACGAGGAGCCGCCCATGAGAAAAACGGCAACATAGCGGAAAACAGCAAAAAACCAATAAAAGTAACTTTTCTAATAAACATAACAAATGTATTCGTGATAAATTATAGGGAATTTTAAGACATATTAAGGTAATTAGCTATTTTTAATTGGAATCATAAGATGTTTACCAGTATTCAACGAGAAGTTAATCAATTCATCAATCGTGGGCTTGACCGCACGCTGCGTATTGCTGTGACAGGGTTGAGTCAAAGCGGAAAAACAGCATTTATAACCAGTTTAATCAATCAATTAATTAACATTGATAATGTAACAAACGGGCATTTGCCGTTGTTTGAAGCCGCTCGTCAGCAGCGAATTGTCGGCGTTAAACGTATTCCGCAAATCAATTTGAATATTCCCCGTTTTGATTATGAAGCAAATTTGAATTCGCTTATGGCAAGTCCGCCGCAGTGGCCTCAATCGACCCGTGGTGTAAGCGAAACCCGACTGGCCGTTCGTTATCATAATTCGGGGCTTTTTAGTCATATTAAAGAAAAAAGCACTCTTTATCTTGATATTTTTGATTATCCCGGTGAATGGTTGCTGGATTTACCGTTATTGAATTTAAATTATCAGCAATGGAGTCTGGAACAACAGAATTTACGGCAAGGTTTACGTGCCGAATTGGCTCAAACCTGGCTGGAAAAAACAAAAAAATTAGATTTGACTGCGATGGCAGATGAGGATATTTTGGCTCAAATAGCTAAGGATTATACTGCCTATTTACAAGCCTGCAAAGAGCAAGGATTGCATTTTATTCAACCCGGACGTTTTGTATTGCCCGCCGAATTGGAGGGGGCGCCGGTCTTGCAATTTTTCCCTTTGCTGCATCTTGCGGAAAAGGATTGGAAGAAGCTCAAGGAGGAAGCAAAACCAAATAGTTATTTTGCCATACTCAACCAACGTTACGATTATTATAAAAATAAAGTCGTGAAAGGTTTTTACGAAAATTATTTTGTTCATTTTGATCGCCAGCTCATTCTGGCGGACTGCCTGACTCCTATAAATCATAGTCGGCAGGCGTTTCAGGATATGCAAGAAGGTTTACAGCAATTATTTAAGAATTTTCATTATGGGAAACGGCGCTTAATTAACCGGTTATTTTATCCCCGTATTGATAAATTAATGTTTATCGCAACCAAAGCGGATCATATTACCAGCGATCAAATTCCTAATTTGGTAAGCTTAATGCGTCAACTGGTGCAAGACGGTGGTCGCCATGTCGCTTTTGAAGGCATTGAAACCGGTTTTACGGCAATTGCCGCCATCAGAGCGACAAAACAAGTATTGGTGGAACAGGAAGGAAAAACCTTTAAAGCCCTACAAGGCATACGTTCAAAAGATAAACGGCAGGTGACGGTTTATCCGGGGTCAGTACCAAGCCGGTTACCAAGTATCGATTTTTGGCAACAACAGAAATTCGATTTTGACCAGTTCGAACCTCAACCGCTCGAAAGCGGTGAAATTATCCCGCATTTACGTATGGATTCGGTTCTGCAGTTTTTGCTGGGAGATAAGTTGGCGTAAGAAATAAACGGTAGAGCGTCAGCCCGGTAAACTTAACCTATCTATTAAAATTATTTAATAATCAATATATTATGGACGCCAAGTATGGTATTCGTAAAAATAATGAAGATTAAGGTTAAATCTGATATAGACTTTCAAACAAAAACGGCTACTTAAATAGACTCTAAGTAGCCGTTCGGTTTATGAATAAAGAGATTATTCTTCTGAATTTTCAACCGCAGTTTCAGGGGATTCAGCGTCAAATTCGTCTTCTTCCGGTTCGGCGACACGTTCTAAACTTACAACGTGTTCGTCTTCCGCCGTACGGATTAAACGTACGCCCTGGGTGTTACGTCCGACAATACTCACTTCGCTGACACGAGTGCGAACGAGGGTTCCCGCATCGGTGATTAACATGATTTGGTCGGTTTCTTCAACTTGGGTCGCCGCTACAACTTTACCGTTTCGCTCACTAACCTTAATTGAAATCACACCTTTTGTATTACGCGATTTAGTCGGGTATTCGTTTAAAGCGGTACGTTTGCCGTAACCATTTTGTGTTGCAGTCAGGATTGCACCTTCATTTTTCGGAATAACCAATGAAACCACTTTGTCGATATTGAGATCTAATGTGTCTTCTGCATTATCATCAGAAATTTCCTCAATTTCCACCGCACTTTCATCATCGGAAATATCGTTGGTCAAGGCAAGTTTGATACCGCGGACACCGGTTGCGGTACGTCCCATCGCGCGTACTGCCGCTTCGGCAAAACGAACTACACGGCCCTGAGAAGAGAACAGCATAATTTCGTTTGAACCGTCGGTAATATCAACACCGATTAATTCATCCTCATCGCGTAAATTCACCGCAATAATACCGTTAGCACGCGGGCGGCTGAATTCCGTTAAAGCGGTTTTTTTCACAATACCGCAGGCGGTTGCCATTACAACGAATTTATCTTCGTCATAGCTTGCCACCGGAAGAATAGCCGTAATACGTTCATTGTCTTCTAACGGAAGAATATTCACGATAGGGCGACCGCGAGCACCACGGCTGGCTTCCGGTAATTGATAAACTTTCAGCCAATATAAACGACCGCGGCTTGAGAAACAAAGGATTGTATCATGGGTGTTCGCCACTAATAATCTTTCGATGAAGTCGTCTTCCTTCATTTTGGTCGCCGATTTACCTTTACCGCCGCGACGTTGCGCTTCGTAATCGGTAAGCGGTTGATATTTTACATAACCTTCATGAGAAAGTGTTACTACAACATCTTCCTGAGCAATTAAATCTTCAAGATTAATGTCGCCTGAAGCAGCGGTAATTTCCGTACGACGTTCATCGTTGTAAGTGGATTTAACTAATTCCAATTCTTCACGAATCACTTCGTTTAACCGCACCGAGCTGGTTAAAATACGGATTAATTCGCCGATTTGAAGTAAAATTTCATGGTATTCCTCGACGATTTTTTCATGTTCTAAGCCGGTTAAACGGTGCAGCCGTAATTCAAGAATTGCGCGAGCCTGAGTTTCTGATAAAAAATATTGACCGTCATGGGCGCCGAGTTCCGCGGCTAAACCGTCGGGACGGGATGCATCAACACCCGCCGCTTCCAGCATAGGCGCCACGTTTCCTAAAGACCAGGCGCGGGATAATAGGTTTTCGCGCGCTTCATCCGCTGTTTTTGAAGCGCGGATCAATTCGATAACCGGGTCAATGTTAGCCAGTGCAATAGCTAAACCTTCTAAAATATGCGCCCGTTCCCGCGCTTTGCGCAATTCGTAAACCGTACGGCGGGTCACCACTTCACGACGGTGTTTTACGAAGGCTTCAATAATTTGTTTTAAGTTGAACAGGCGGGGCTGACCGTGATCCAATGCAACCATGTTAATACCGAAGGTCACTTGCATTTGAGTTAACGCATATAAATGGTTTAATACCACTTCGCCTACGGCATCCCGTTTGATATCGATTTCAAGGCGAATCCCTTCCTTGTTGGAAAGATCTAAAACGCCGGCAATACCCTCAATTTTTTTATCACGCACTAATTCACCGATTTTTTCTACCAGCTTCGCTTTATTTACCTGGTAAGGGATTTCCGTGATAATGATTTGTTCGCGGCCTTTGTCATTAATTTCGACACTTGCTTTTGCGCGCACATAAACTTTGCCGCGCCCGGTTTTATAGGCTTCTTCAATACCGCGGCGACCGTTAATCAAGGCGGCGGTAGGGAAGTCGGGACCGGGAATAAACTGCATTAACTCGTCAATACTGATATCTTCGTTATCCATGTAGGCAAGACAGCCGTCCATTACTTCGCCTAAGTTATGCGGCGGAATATTAGTAGCCATACCTACTGCGATACCGGAAGAACCGTTAACCAAAAGAGACGGAATTTTAGTCGGTAACACGTCAGGAATCATTTCTTTACCGTCATAGTTTGGTGAGAAATCTACCGTTTCTTTATCCAAATCGGTTAATAATTCCTGAGTAATGCGCTGCATACGTACTTCGGTATAACGCATAGCGGCGGGCGCATCGCCGTCAATAGAACCAAAGTTACCTTGGCCGTCAACCAACATATAACGCAATGAGAAGGGCTGAGCCATACGTACGATAGTGTCATATACGGCACTGTCGCCATGAGGGTGGTATTTACCGATTACATCCCCCACAACACGGGCGGATTTTACGTAAGATTTATTATAGGTGTTACCACTTTGGTTCATGGAGAAAAGTACGCGGCGATGAACCGGTTTCAAACCGTCACGCACATCAGGCAATGCACGGCCGACAATAACGGACATTGCATAATCGAGATATGAAGATTTCAGTTCTTCTTCAATACTAACGGGGGTTATATCTTGGACTAATTCAGTCATTTAAATATCCTAATTTTCTTATGGAAAAATTAGGCGGATTATATCACAAAAAGGAAACTAATTGGGATTTTTAGGTAAAAAAGAAAGAAAAAAGTGCGGTAAAATTTACCGCACTTTTACAAGAAATTATTTATCGCATTTATCTATATCGGCGCATTTGCCGTATAAATACAAACTGTGGGTTTGTAACTGAATACCATGTTCGCGGCTGATTTCCTGTTGTCGTTTCTCAATAATATCGTCATTAAATTCAAATACTTTACCGCAGTCCACGCAGATAATATGATCATGATGTTCAGTCGGGCATAATTCAAATACGGACTTATTGCCTTCAAAATTATGACGAATAAGAATATGGGCTTCATCAAATTGGTTTAACACGCGATAAACCGTAGCCAAACCGATTTCTTCACCTTTTTCCAATAGAAGTTTATAAACGTCTTCAGCAGAGAAGTGCTGCATTTTATGCTCTTGCATTAATGCTAAGATCGTCAAGCGCGGTTCTGTAATTTTAAGACCTGCTTTTTTAAGCAGCTTGATATTTTCTTCAGACATTTTATTCTCCTATTTTTTATTAGGCTAATTCCGCTAAACACATTTCATCATAAACCTGTTTAACCCAAGTATTGACACGCTCGGCCGTTAATTCCGGTTGGCGGTCTTCGTCAATACATAAACCTACAAAGGTATCGTTATTAATTAGAGCACGGGAAGATTCGAAAGAATAGCCTTCCGTTGGCCAGTTACCGACAATAATTGCGCCGCGCTGTTCTACGATTTCGCGCACGGTTCCCATCGCGTCGCAGAAATAATCCGCATAATCTTCCTGGTCGCCGCAACCAAAAATCGCCACTAATTTATCGGTAAAATCAATTTGTTCTAACGTCGGAAAAAAATCGTCCCAATCGCATTGCGCTTCGCCGTAGTACCAGGTCGGAATACCGAACATTAAGAAGTCGTAGGCTTCAATGTCTTCTTTTGTGCTCTTGGCTATATCACGAATATCAACTAATTCATTTCCTAATTGTTTTTGGATCATTTTAGCAACATTTTCCGTATTGCCTGTGTCACTACCATAAAATAAACCAACAATTGCCATTTCTTTTCTTACCTATTTTCTTGAATATTGAAATAATTTTGTAAAATTTTCTCGATAACTTCCGCTCGACTAATCTGCTGCTGAGACGCTAAATCTTCTAACTGCCGAACTAAATCAGTATGCAATTTCAATTCAACACGTTTTAGACCGCTTGATTTATCACGTTTGAGTTGATTGCGTTTATTTATTCTGATTTGTTGTTCGCGGCTCAGTGGATTTGTTTTCGGGCGTCCTATTTTCGGCACATTAGCGAACAGATCTAAAGTTATATAATCTGCATCTTGTTTTGCCATTTTCAAATCACTGAATTTGTCAAAGTAAAAAATCATTCTCATTGTGAGAATGATTTTCTTCTTCGGAAAAATATGTTGGACTATAACATAAATAACTATTGAGTTAAACAGGATTTACCGATTAATTTGATTCTAAAAACCGTTGAATCGCCCTTACGACAAACTCCGGTTTTTCCGCATGAACCCAATGTCCGCTACCGTTTATGGTGAAGGAGGAAGCTTGCGGAAATTGAGCTAAAATCCGCGTGCCGTATCCGGACTGGAGATAATCCGAATTTCCGCCTTTGATGAATAAGGTCGGCTTGTCGAAAAAGACCTCCTCCCAGCCCATAATTTGCCCGTAATTATTAAAAAGTGCGCTCAAATTAAAGCGAAATTTTTCCGCTGCATTACCGTCAAAGGATTTTAGCATAAACTGAATCACGCCTTCGTCTTTAATATAGCTTGCCAAAATAGGTTTAGCTTCTTGGCGGGAGGATGCTTGCGCATTCTTCACCGCGAACAAACCGGCAAATACGTCGTCATGCCAACGATGGGCGTAAGCAATCGGACCGATGTCGATACAAATCAGCTTTTCCACCAAATCGGGGCGCAGCGCAGCTGTTTTCATTGCCGCTTTGCCGCCCATGGAATGTCCGATTAAAATAACCTTCGTTAATTGCAGGGTTTCAAGTAAATGAATAATGTCTTGCGCCATTAATGAATAATTCATTTCGTCGGCATGAAAACTTTGTCCGTGATTGCGCAAATCCAAACGTAAAATATTGTAAGCGTCGCTAAAAGCTCGGGCAATAATTCCCAGATTATTCATGTCGCCGAATAAGCCGTGAATGAAAACCATTGTAGCTTGATTAGAAGGTTGTTTTAATTGATGAAACTGATAATTGAGTAATTTCATTTTGAAACGTTTACGACCCTAGAGTATTTATAAAGAAGTCGCTATAATGATAAAAATTCCATTGTGGATCAAGTCATTTGTTGAGAGAAGATAGAATGAAAATTATTGAAGTAGATGAAGAACTTTATCAGTACATTGCCAGCCAGACTAAATCAATCGGTGAAAGTGCATCGGATATTTTGCGTCGTCTATTGAATTTGCCGGTATCCGGCGTAAATTTA
Source organism: [Mannheimia] succiniciproducens MBEL55E (assembly GCF_000007745.1). Taxonomy (GTDB): domain Bacteria; phylum Pseudomonadota; class Gammaproteobacteria; order Enterobacterales; family Pasteurellaceae; genus Basfia; species Basfia succiniciproducens. The sequence continues at coordinate 837,140 of NC_006300.1, forward strand.
ACTGCGGTGGATTTAACTCAATCAACGATGAATTCAACTAACGAGGAAAAAGGAACGCAATTGCCGGCGGAGAAAAATGTCGTTGCGGAAACGCCGAAACCTTCTTCCGAACAGGAAATTAGAACCCCGGCGCGCAAACAATCAACGCAATCCATTCAACATATTGTGACGAAAGTGAAGAATTTGTTGCAGTCGGAAGCTTTTCAGGAAGAAAGCAAAATGGTGGTGCGCTTTTTAAATATTTTATCCGTATTGTACCGCACGAATCCGGAAAGTTTTGCACAGGCAACGGAGCAGGAAACCTCACAAGGGCGTACCAGAACCTATTATGCCCGGGATGAGGCGACCTTGCTTGCGGCGGGCAATCATACCAAACCGCGTCAAATTCCCGATACGCCTTATTGGGTGATAACCAATACCAACAGCGGTCGTAAAATGTTAATGCTTGAACGTACCATGCAATTTATGGAATTGCCGGAAGAATTGATTGACGAAGTCAGACCTTATTTTGCCGTCGTTTAATTGATTTCCATGCTGATGTTTCCTTGGCTGAATTATGCGAATTCGGCACAGTACCAAAATAAAACCGCCTTGCGAGATGATTTGCAAGGCGAAGTTTTTACTTGGCCGCAATTAGCCCAACGCATTGAGCAAACCCGTCTCTCATTACAACGGCAAGGTTTGAGTATGGGACAGGGTATTGCTTTATGCGGTAAAAACAGCCTGGATTTATTATGTTTTTATTTAGCGGGGCTACAGCTTGGTTTGCGGGTGTTGGGCATAAACCCGGCATTTCCGGTTGAAAAAATTAATCGGTTATGCGAATTGAACGATATCAGCTTGCGCATTGATTTTTCTTCTTCTCAATATCATTGCCGGCGACTAAAAAATTCGGCAAAAGACGACCGCACTTTTACTTTAACCGAAGGCTATACCATGACTTTAACCTCGGGTTCCACCGGTTTGCCGAAAGCGGCGGTGCATTCCGTCAATGCGCATTTGGCTAATGCTGTTGGTGTGAGCGAGTTAATGCGGTTTGGCGCTAATGATAGCTGGTTGTTGTCGTTACCGCTGTATCATGTCTCCGGGCAGGGTATTCTTTGGCGTTGGTTGCAGCAGGGCGGTGAGCTTGTTTTGCCGCAAGCGGATTTTTATGCTTCGGTTATCGGTGTCAGTCATGTTTCTCTGGTGCCAACCCAGTTACAGCGTTTATTGAGCTATTTGGCGAAACATCCGAATAAGTTTGTTTGCACCAAGCACATTTTATTAGGCGGTTCGCAAATTCCCCTCGAATTAACCCGGCAAGCCAACCGCTTAGGCATACAATGTTATTCGGGTTATGGTATGACGGAAATGGGGTCTACGGTTTTTGCCAAAGAAAGTGATGAAACCGCCGGTGTGGGGTTGCCATTAAAGGGTAGAGAATACCGACTTGTTGATGATGAAATCTGGCTAAAAGGTGCCGGGCTGGCCGAGGGGTATTGGATCGATCAAAAAATCCGGACTTTAACGAATAAACAAGGTTGGTTTCAAACTAAAGATAAAGGGCAATGGTTGAACAATGAATTAGTCTTGCTTGGCAGATTAGATAATATGTTCATTTCCGGCGGTGAGAATATTCAGCCTGAAGAAATTGAAAATATCATCCAAGGCTATGAACTTGTCAACCAAGTGTTTATTTTGCCAAGGGATGATGCGGAATTCGGGCAGCGTCCCGTTGCGATGATCCAATTTAATTTGGATGCCGATACGGAAAATAATTTTAAAAGTGCGGTAGAAAAATTGAAAATTTGGTTGTCAGATAAAATTGAACGTTTTAAACAACCGGTTGCCTATTTTCCGCTCGATGTAGAAAAAGCCCGGCAAGAAGGCACCATTAAAATCTCAAGAAATTTATTAAAAACAGAATTAATGACTTTATTAGGAAAGTGAATATGATAAGAATCATCCGTTCTTTTGGATTGGCTTTAAGCTTGGTATTTGCCTTTGTCGGAAGTACGTTTGCGGCGGATTTGCCAACCGAGAAGTCTTTGCAGGCGCAAATTGAACAGTTACAAAAAGATGAGCAGACCGAGGTTAATAAAGCGCTTGTACAAAATTTACAAGATGCACAGGAATTATTAGCGCAGATTGCCAAACAAAAAGCGGATAATGAAAAATTAAATAAAGATATTGATCGGTCAACCAGAACATTGGCAGAGAGTAAAGCCAATATCGAGCGTTTCAAAAAACAGGAAAAAACCGTCGAGCAGTTAAAAGAGGATTTTCGTAAGTTAAGCCTGACGACATTACAAGACAGAAGTGAGTCGGCGACAGAGAATTTGCAAAATTTACAGGCGGAGCTGCTTACTTTAAATGCTAATTTGTCCGGGCAAAAAACCGCACCGGAGCGTGCACAAGCGGCGTTGACGGAGAATTTAAAACAATCTCAGGCATTAAATAGCCAGCTTTCAAACGTTAATATTGAGAAGACTCTACAAACTAAATTAACGGCGCAACTTGCCTTATTAGAACTCAAAAATGCCTACAATCAGATTTTACTGTATGGTAATAATGCATTAACCAACCTCTATACCAGCCAGGTGAATGAGAAGACGTTAGAGCAAACTCAGTTACAAAAGCAACTGACGGCGTTACAAGATATTATTAACGAAAAAAATTTAGAAAAAACTCAGGAACAGGTTGAAAAAGCTACCGAGTCTCAGCAAAAAAGCGCGGCGACGAATACAAATCCGGTGATTGTTCGGGAGTTGGATCTAAATACTGCCGTTACTAAAGATTTATTGGAGCAAACTACCAAACTCAACGCATTATCGCAGGATAATTTGCGTGTCAAAGGCATACTCGATAATCTGCAACAAACTCAGCATAATATTGAAGAACAAATCAGTGCGTTGCAAGGCACTTTGGTTTTATCCCGTATTATCAATAAACAGCAGCAATCGTTGCCACAGGATTCTATGATTAAAGGGCTGCCGAAACAGATTGCGGATCTGCGGGTAAAGATTTTTGATATCACCGAGTTTAAGAACAATGTCAATAATGCGCCGGCTTATATTGCTAGTTTAGAGAAAAGCGATAAAGTCACCTTTACGGATGCCGAGAAAAACCAATTAACGGATATTTTAGCCGCCCGGGATAAAGTGTTGACGGATTTGCTTAAACAATTAAACGGTCAATTAAATGTTTCTATTAATTTAGAACTGAATCAGCAACAGGTTCAAACTATCAGTGACGCTTTGCAATCCAAGCTGAAGCAACAGAGTTTCTGGGTTAAAAGTAATAGTAATATCGATTTGAAATGGCTGCAGGACGCGCCGATGTTGATTCGGTATCAATTACGCGGTATCGGCAATACTTTTGATTTTTCAAACTGGCGGGATAATCTTGTTCCTGCGGTTTTCTGGATTTTATTATTAATTGCATTGACGGCGATTATTCATAGAAAAAAAGAGAAGATCAAACAACAGTTAACCCGTATTAATAATAAAATTAAGTCATTAGGTACGGATAATCAGTGGAATACGCCTTTGGCGATTTTCTGGACGATTATTTTGTGTTTGCCAAGTACCTTCATGTTCTTAGCCGTATTTATTTTAGTAACTTATATTTGTTTTCAGGACCCGACACAGGTATGGCCTTGGGGCTTAAAAATGTCGGTGTACTGGTTGTCTTTCGCCTTTTTGCTGGCGATGTTGCGCCCGAACGGTATCGGCTATACCCATTTCGGTATGCCGAAACAAAGTAACGAAACTTTCCGTAAAATATTAAAACAGTCGGTGTGGGTGATTGCATTATTGTTGAATACGTCTATTTTCACTAATTTGGAAATGGGCGTGACTTATGATGTGCTCGGACAAACGATGACTATTATCGTATTGATAGTCACTATCTTTATAGTTGCGCCGGGCTTCCGTAAAGCGATTTCGACTTATCAAGAAGCCACCAATAATGATAAGCAAGGTACGCATACTTATGTCTTGTATCTTATCCGAGCGGTATTATTGCTGGCGCCGATTATTTTAATTGTGCTTATTGCGGTCGGTTATTATTACACTGCACTAGTGCTCATTGAGCATTTGGTCGCTACTTATTTTGCAGTAATTACCTGGGTTATTTTCCGCAATATAATTCAACGCGCATTTTCCGTAACCTCCCGTCGTTTAGCGGCGAAACGTTTACAGGAAAAACGTGAACAAGCCAGAGCGAAAGCGGAAGCCAGCGAACATCCGGAGGTTGATAGCGGCGAAGTCATTTTAGAGGTTAAAGAAGAAACTTTGGCGGTGAGCGAAGTAAAACAACAAATCTCAAAAATCACGGACTTCCTGTTATGGCTTTGTTTATTCGGACTGCTTTATTGGGTGTGGTCGGATTTAGTGACGGTGGCTTATTATTTAGACGGCGTAACTTTATGGAAACAGTCGGTAACTACCGAATCGGGTACCGTTATGGAGTCCGTCACTTTATTTAATTTATTAATCGCTATCTTGGTATTATTCGCCACCTACGTATTAGTACGAAATATCGGTGGTGTATTGGAAGTATTAATATTCTCTAACCTAAAACTCTCGCAAGGGACGCCTTATACGATAACGACCTTATTAACCTATGCGGTTATTGCCTTAGGGGCTAGTTTCGCATTCGGGACTTTGGGTATGTCGTGGTCAAAACTCCAATGGTTGTTTGCCGCACTTTCCGTGGGGTTGGGGTTCGGTATGCAGGAAATTTTTGCCAACTTTGTCTCCGGTATCATTATTTTGTTTGAGCGCCCGGTACGAATCGGTGATGTGATCACTTTGGGCGAATTTAACGGCACAGTATCTAAAATCCGAATTCGCGCAACCACGTTGGTAGATTTTGACGGGAAAGAAGTAATTGTGCCGAATAAAGCTTTTGTAACGGAACGTTTGGTGAACTGGGCGTTATCAGATACGGTAACAAGGGTGATTATTCGCGTTGGTGTTGCTTACGGTTCTGATCTTGAGTTAACGAAGAAATTATTGCTGCAAGCGGCGGATGATTGCGATAAAGTACTGAAAACGCCGAGTCCGGTGGTATATTTTTTAACTTTCGGTGCAAGTACGTTGGATCATGAATTGCGGGTTTATGTGGGCAACATTTCCGATCGTAATCCGACTATTGATTTCCTGAATAATCGAATTAATACGCTATTAGCGCAGCACAACATTGAAATCGCGTTTAATCAGTTAGATGTATTTATCAAAAATCAAAACGCCGATGAAGAAGTGAAATTAGGCAACGAACAATTAAAATTACAAAAATAAAAGGAACACAACATGGCAGGAAACAGCATTGGGCAATTATTCCGCGTGACTACATTCGGCGAGTCACACGGTATTGCGTTGGGTTGTATTGTAGACGGGGTACCGCCGAATATGGCGCTTTCGGAAGCGGATATCCAACCGGATTTAGACCGTCGCAAGCCGGGCACGTCCCGTTATACCACTCCTCGTCGCGAAGATGATGAAGTGCAGATTTTATCCGGTGTATTTGAGGGTAAAACCACAGGTACCAGCATCGGTATGATCATCAAAAACGGCGATCAACGCTCGAAAGATTATGGCGATATTATGGATAAATTCCGCCCCGGTCATGCGGATTATACCTATCAGCAAAAATACGGTATCCGCGATTATCGCGGCGGCGGTCGTTCTTCCGCTCGAGAGACGGCGATGCGGGTGGCGGCGGGCGCTATTGCTAAAAAATATTTGCGTGAACAATTCGGTGTGGAAGTACGGGGTTTCTTATCGCAAATAGGTGATGTTAAAATTGCGCCGCAAAACATCAGCGAAATAGACTGGGCGCAAGTCAACGATAATCCGTTTTTTTGCCCTGATCAAAGTGCGGTGGAAAAATTCGACGAATTGATTCGTCAATTGAAAAAAGACGGCGATTCTATCGGTGCGAAATTAACGGTGGTGGCGGAAAATGTGCCTGTCGGTTTAGGCGAACCGGTTTTTGACCGGCTTGATGCGGATCTTGCTCACGCACTGATGGGAATCAATGCGGTAAAAGCGGTCGAGATCGGCGACGGATTTGCCGTTGTGGAACAGCGCGGAACCCAACACCGAGATGAAATGACACCGCAAGGTTTTCTTTCGAATCATGCCGGCGGTATTTTAGGCGGTATCAGCACCGGGCAACCGATTATTGCAACTATCGCTTTAAAACCCACCTCAAGCATTACCGTTCCGGGGCGCACGGTAAATTTAAATAACGAACCCGTAGAGCTGATTACCAAAGGACGGCACGATCCTTGTGTGGGTATTCGGGCGGTTCCCATTGCGGAAGCCATGACGGCAATCGTATTACTTGATCATCTTCTTAGACATCGGGCGCAATGTGGCTTAAAATAGCGATATTATATGCTAATAAAACCTTAGCTGGTCTTAAAATAACAAATTTTAAAAGTGCGGTTAAAATTGCCGCACTTTTTTCCTTGATGAAGTGAGAGATCGATGAAAAAATATTTAAAAACTTTGGTATTTTCTACCGCACTTTTAACCGGTTTGACAACAGTCAATGCAGCACCGGAAGACTGGCAGCGGATTAAACGCCCGATTCCGAGCAGTAACGGTCAAGCCGAACCTATCGGTTCTTATAGCAACGGTTGCATTATCGGCGCGCAAGCCATGCCGGCAAGAGGCGACGGTTTTCAGGTTATCCGTATGAATAAAAACCGTTTTTACGGTCATCCCGAGATGATTAGCTATTTGCAGCGCCTTGGCAAGAAAGTAGAACAAGCAGGCTTGCCGACCATGTTAATCGGTGATATCGCGATGCCGGGAGGTGGTCGTTTTTTAACCGGGCATGCGAGCCATCAAATGGGGTTGGATGCGGATATTTGGTTGCGGATGGGCTCTATGTCCGATCAAGACGCCTTAAATTCCGACGGCAAGGGGCTGCTGGTGGTGGATCGAGCCGAACAACGGGTTGATGAGAATATCTGGAATCAAAATCACTTTAATCTAATCAAACTAGCCGCACAAGACAGTAAAGTGTCACGGATTTTTGTCAACCCGGCAATTAAAGTTAAACTTTGTCAAACGGAACGTCAGGATCGCAGCTGGCTGCAAAAAATACGTCCTTGGTTTGGACATGATTCTCACATCCATGTGCGGTTAACCTGTCCTTATGGTGCAAATTATTGTGAAAATCAGCCGGCAATACCGAGAGGAGACGGCTGCGGTGCCGAGTTATATTCATGGTTTGAGCCGCAGAAACCCTCTTCCGGCGCAACGACAAAAAAAACATTACCGCCGGAACCTTTTTTATGCCAGCAAGTGTTAAATTCACCAAATCGTAGCGAGTGGCAGGATTAACCGATAAAGGAACATTCATGGAAGTGACAATTGAGATTACCGTTATTTTATTTACGGTAGCGGTAATTGCCGGATTTATCGATTCAATTGCCGGCGGTGGCGGTTTAATTACGATTCCCGCTTTATTAATGACGGGTATGCCGCCCGCATTAGCATTGGGCACCAATAAATTGCAGGCTTGCGGCGGTTCTTTTTCCGCAAGCTGGTATTTTATTCGTCGACGGGCGGTAGATTTATCCGCGGTTTGGCTGATTTTATTAATGACGTTTATCGGTGCCGTTATAGGTACCATACTAATTCAGTTAGTTGATGCGTCGTTAATTAAGAAAGTCATTCCGTTTTTAGTTTTAGCTATCGGTTTATATTTTTTATTTACTCCGAAACTTGGCGAGCAAGATGCGCGGCAACGTTTATCTTATGGCGTTTATGCCTTTACGGCGGGAGTAAGCATCGGTTTTTATGACGGCTTTTTCGGGCCTGGCACAGGTTCTATTTTAAGCTTAGCCTGCGTTACTTTGCTGGGATTCAACTTAGCTAAGGCAACGGCTCACGCGAAAGTATTTAACTTTACTTCAAATTTTGCGTCATTGATTTTTTTCTTAATCGGCGGACATATTTTGTGGTCGGTAGGGTTAGTGATGTTGGTGGGACAATTTATCGGCGCACATTTCGGGGCAAAAATGGTGTTGTCCGGCGGTAAAAAAATTATTCGCCCGATGGTTGTGATTATGTCATTTATTATGACTGTCAAAATGGCCTATGATCAGGGATGGTTTAGTTAAGAGAATAAATATGTCGGAAAAAAATAAAAGATTAACCGCAAGAGTAGGCTATGAGCCTCATTTTTCATGGTCCTATTTGTTACCCAAGTATTGGGGAATATGGCTGGGCATATTTGTATTACTTATTTTTGCTTTTATCCCTTTTCGTCTGCGTGATAATTTAGCGGCGAAACTGGGGTTAGTTATCGCAAAATATGCGAAAAAACCCCGTCATAAAGCGAGAGTCAACTTGCAATATTGTTTCCCGCAATGGTCGGCGGAACAGCGGGAAAAAGTGATTGACGATATGTTTATCACGGTAACGCAGGTTATGTTGGGTATTGGTGAAATTGCTGTTCGTTCAAAGGCACATTTGCAGCGACGTAGCGTATTTTTTGGTATTGAGCATATTCAAAAGGCGAAAGAACAAGGTTATAACATCATCTTGATGGTACCGCACGGTTGGGCAATTGATGCGTCCGGTATCATTTTGCATACCCACGGTATGCCGATGACCTCAATGTATAATCCTCACCGTAATCCGTTGGTTGACTGGTTGTGGACCATCACCCGCGAGCGTTTCGGTGGCAAAATGCATGCCCGCCAAAACGGTATTAAACCTTTTTTAAATATGGTACGGAAAGGTGATATGGGCTATTATTTGCCCGATGAGGATTATGGTGCGCAAGCCAGTGAATTTGTAGATTTCTTTGCCACTTATAAAGCAACCCTGCCGGGATTGAATAAAATGGCAAAATTAGCCAAAGCAGTGGTTATACCTATGTTTCCCCGTTATAACGCTAAAGCAGGGCGCTATGAAATGGAAATTCATCCTGCGATGGAATTAAGCGAAGAACCGAAACAATCGGCACGTTCCATGAATGCCGAAATTGAAAGTTTTGTCAGCCCGGCACCCGAACAATATGTATGGATTTTACGTTTGTTAAAAACTCGTAAAGACGGCAAAGATATTTATCAGTAATTACCGAATTCGGCGGATTAATTCTTGCAATCCTAGTCAATATCCTTTACATTTTAGCGTTTGATTTTTCAGTAAAAATGGTCTGTTTTGGACCGCACTTTAGGCAATAAAATGAACGAACAGTTACAACTTATTAAATCTTCAATCAAATCTATTCCTAATCATCCGAAAGAAGGAATTATCTTCCGCGATATTACCAGCCTTATTGAAGTGCCGGAAGCATTCCAGGCAACGGTTGATTTGATTGTAGGAAATTATAAAAATCAGGGGATTACTAAAGTTGTGGGTACCGAGTCCCGCGGCTTTATTTTTGGCGCACCGGTGGCTTTGGCGTTAGGTTTGCCGTTTGTATTAGTGCGTAAACCGAGAAAATTACCTCGTGAAACCATTTCGCAATCTTACCAACTGGAATATGGCGAAGACACCCTTGAAATGCATGTGGATTCGGTGAAAGCTGGCGATAACGTATTAATTATTGATGATTTATTAGCAACCGGCGGTACTGTTGATGCAACAATTAAGCTGATCAAGCGTTTAGGCGGCGATGTGAAACATGCCGCTTTCGTGATTAATCTGCCGGAATTAGGCGGTGAAGAACGTTTACGCAGCCTAGGTGTGGAACCTTTCACTTTGGTGAATTTTGAAGGCCATTAGTCTGACGTTGTAATCAATAGATTTAATTAAGAAAATTCAATTAAGAGATAAGCAATGAGTTATCAAGTTTTAGCACGAAAGTGGCGGCCGAAAAACTTTGCCGAAGTTGTCGGACAAGAGCATATCTTGGCCGCACTTTCTAACGGCTTAAGGGAAAATCGCCTGCATCACGCTTATCTCTTTTCCGGCACCAGAGGCGTTGGTAAAACCTCTATCGCTCGTCTTTTTGCCAAAGGGTTAAATTGCATGGATGGTGTCACGGCGGAGCCTTGCGGTAAATGTGCGCATTGTAAAGCGATTGAAGAAGGTAACTTTATCGATCTTATTGAGATCGATGCGGCATCACGTACGAAAGTGGAAGATACGCGCGAATTGCTGGATAACGTTCAATACAAACCCGTGCAGGGGAGATATAAAGTATATTTGATTGACGAAGTACATATGCTTTCCCGTCATTCTTTTAATGCGTTATTAAAAACCTTGGAAGAACCGCCGGAATATGTCAAATTCCTACTGGCTACAACGGATCCGCAAAAATTACCGGTGACGATTTTATCCCGTTGTATGCAATTCAATCTAAAAGCTTTAGATCAAAAACAAATCAGCCATCATCTACAACATATTCTTAAGGAAGAAGAAATTCCTTATGAAATGACCGCACTTGATAAACTGGCAAAAGCCGCCCGGGGCAGTATTCGTGACAGCTTAAGTCTTACTGATCAAGCGATTGCTATGTCTAACGGTAACATCAGCCGGGATGTTGTGCGTGTGATGCTTGGTTTATTGGATGACAATCAGCCTATTGAAATTCTCTATGCGTTACAGCAAGGTAACGGCGAGAATTTAATGAAAGTGATTCAAGCGGTTGCGGATAAAGGCGGAAATTGGGATGAATTGCTTATTGAAGTAGGTGAAACTTTGCACCAAATTGCCATGCAACAATTGCTACCTTCAACAAGTAACGATGAAACTCAAATCGGTTTCTTAGCGAAACATATTGCGCCGGAAGACGTGCAGTTGTTCTATCAGATTGTTGTGAACGGTCGCAAAGAGTTAGCGTTCGCACCAAATCCCCGTATCGGTGTGGAAATGACTTTATTGAGAGCGTTAGCCTTTCATCCTAAGCTTGTTCAAAGCCAGCCGAGCCAACAAGAGCAGCTATCGAACGTTCAAACCTACGTACAAAGTGCGGTTAAAAAAACTGAAAATTTAGTGGATATGCCGGTTGTGTCGCAATCCATTAAAGCGAAGTATGAATCACCGGCACATTCCGCTGCGGCAAATGCGGAACAACCAAGTTCAGCTGCGCTTAGCGCTCTGGAACAAATTCAAAAATTGCGTTCTCAGGCGAGCGGAAACGGCGAAAAAAAAAACGTTAATGTAACTTCTTCTCCTCTAACTGAAACCGATTCTTCAAGTTTATCCGATTTATCCGAAACTTCGCCAAAAGTGACCGCACTTCCCGTAGTTACCATGCAGAATAAATCAAAAAAACAGGCGGATTTGTTAGACCGTTTGGTTAACCTCTCCAATTCAAAAAATACAGAAACGGAAAATGCCGAAGATAGTGCGGAAAATACGGAAAACGATTCGGAAGATGAAACCAATTTGGCTGAAACCTACCGCTGGGAATGGACTAATCCTGAATTAGCGCAGGAAGAAACCGCCGTTCGACCGTCTGATATTAAAAAAGCAATCTTGCAGGAAAAAACGCCCGAGGTGATTACAAAAGTAATTGCCATGGCGGACGAACGGGACGAATGGACGAAAACCGTCTCGCAACTACATCTTGACGAATTGAAGCTGGTAAAGCAAATCGCCTTAAATTCCGTGGTGTTAATTCAGCATGAGAATGAAATGAAGTTAGGATTGCGATCCGCACAGAAGCATTTAGTGCGGGATAAATCCGTTGAAATTTTGCAGGATGCCTTAACTAAGTTTTATGGAAAAACAATTAATTTAACCATTGATTTCAATGATGACGAAAGTCTGTTTACGCCGCTTGATCACCGTCGTCAAATTTATCAGGAGCTGAGCGAACAGGCAAAAGAAGACTTGCTGAAAGATAAGAAAGTCCGGCTGTTGCAGGATATGTTCGACGCAAAATTGGATATGGACAGTATTCGTCCGGTTTAAATTATGGGTAGATTAAAGCGTTTTTTACTGATTTTTGTTCTTGCGTTTTTTGCCGCAGGAGCCTATTTTTTTTATACCGTTCAGATTTTCGAACAGCCCAAAATTTCTTTCAATTCGGCTCACCCCTCCTCGCTAACCCCGCAAAATCAATATTGCTTTGCAGTGAATTCACCGCTCCAAATTATTCGGCAAAACCGATTTAAATTTGTAGTATGGAATATTCACAAAGGATTGGATGAAGGTTGGCAACAAAGTTTGCAGCAATTTGCTCAAGAAGCTGATTTTTTGTTACTACAGGAAGTCGCCAGCACGCAGCAATTGGCGCAGGAAATTCCGCAATTTTCCACCGCACTTTACGTTACCTCGTTCAGTTACTTGGGGCGGGAATCAGGCGTTAGTATTTTAGCCAAAACCATGCCGCAGCGAATTTGTGGCGGTGCTGAGAAAGAACCCTGGATTTTGATTCCTAAAGTGGGTAATGCTATGACATTTCCCTTACAAAACGGGCAATCTTTATTAGTGGTTAATTTGCATTTGGTAAATTTTGAATTTCATCCTACAAGCTATCGCAATCAGTTGGAAAATATGATGCGACTGGTCGCGAAGCATCAAGGACCGATTATTTTGGCGGGTGATTTTAACAGCTGGAACCAGCCGCGTTTAAATTTGGTTCGCCGTTTTGCGAAACAATATCAATTAAATGAAGTGAATTATCACCCCGACGAACGTTTACGATTCTTAACCAATCCGCTCGATCATGTTTTTGTGCGCGGATTGAATGTAATAACAAGCACGACGGTAAAAACATCAAGTTCGGATCACAATCCGATTTTTGTGGAAGTCGCGTTAGACAAGCCAAATTCTAAATAGAACTCGTTCGTTTCTTTTTTTTTTTTCATAAAATAGTTGGGTATGATAGCCCATTATTATTTTTTACTATAAGCAAATTCCTATGAAACTATTGATTTCAAACCAGCATGGTGCGATTGTAATGGCATTAATGCCGTTTTTTTACGGTATGTTATTGTCTCAACCTGTTTGGGCGCATATTTTCTTATTATTGGCCTGGTTTTCATTATATTTATTAAGTTATCCTTTTTTGAATTTGTTTAAAGGGCGTAATTTGGCACAATATAAAACATGGGTATGGATTTATGCTTGCGCGGTTATTATTTTTGTTATTCCGGCTCTGATTTATAATTGGAAAATATTATATTTTGCACTGACTATCGCTTTGTTATCATCGGTAAGCGTTTATTTCGTCAAGCAAAAAAATGAGCGGGCATTTTTAAATAATTTAAACGGTATCGTTATTTTTGCCGTTGCGGGAATGGGGGCTTACTATTTTGCCGATTCGGTTTGGGATTATAAAATCTGGCAAGTGGCTTGCTACCCTAGCTTGTTTTTTATCGGGACGACACTTTATGTAAAATCAATGATGAGGGAGCGAAAGAACCCGCTTTATTTGAAACTCTCAATTATTTTTCATATTGGTTGTATTTTAGTCTTTCTATTTGTGCAACAATATATTCTTACTTTAGCATTTATTATACCGTTGGTTCGCGCTATTTATTTACCCGCTAAAAAATTATCGGTGAAACAAATAGGTCTTATTGAAATGGCGGTTTCTTTGTTATTTTTTGTCATATTATTATGGGCAACCATTTAGATACCGGAAGTTTAGAAATTTAGGCGTTAGAAGTTTAGGTAGTAGCAGTTATGAAATTGAAATATAAATTATGCATAGCATTATTTGCCTGGGTGAGTGCTTTCCATGTAGCGGCGGCACCGCAGACACATGCGGAAGTCTCGAATGTAACAACGGAATTGAACGATATTCAAATTCGTTTAAAGGCGCAACAGTCGGCGGATAAAGGCGATTGGAAAACCGTCTATACGCTGTTATTGCCGCTTGCTCAACGGGGTGATTCGCAAGCACAGGTTAATTTAGGTATTTTATTTTCATCGGGACGCGGAGTTGAAAAGAATTTAGAAAAGGCTTATTGGTGGTTTAACGAGTCGGCGGAACAGGGCAACGCTAAAGCGGTAACTTACATCGGCTTGATGTATTTAGAGGGCGTCGGCGTAAAACAGGATACCAAACATGCTATTCGGATTTTAGAAAAAGCGGGGCGGGTAGATTATCCGCGGGCGATGTTAGCTTTGGGTAACGCCTATTATATGGAAAAAAATTTGCAGAAATCTTTTCTGTGGTTTGAACGTGCCGCTATGAAAGGTGTTAGCGAGGCGCAATTTAAATTAGGCATGATGTATGAAAAAGGCGAAGGCACCCATAAAGATGAAGAACAGGCCGTTTATTGGTACCAAACATCCTTAAAGGCCAATGACGATATTGCGGAATTCGCCAAAGAACGTTTATCGGCATTAGGCCGGCTCCGATAAATTAGGCGGGTAAAAAGGCAAGCGGGTTTAATCCGCTTGCCTTTTTATATGGCGACAGCTTAGTTCGGTTCAACAACTGTAATTTCCGCCTGACTGGTAAGCCCTCTCGGTAACTGCGTACCTTTGCGCCCGCGTTCGGCTCGATATTTTTGCAGATCCTCAGGTTTTAGCGTGATTTTGCGTTTACCGGAATGAAATACCAAACTTGAGTTTTCACTAATTAGCAACAATTTTACCAATAAATCGGTGCGTTCTTTGGCACTTGCCGCCGGAATGGTAACGATTTTATTTCCTTTGCCTTTTGATAAGGATGGTAGATCCTTAACCGGGAAGATCAGCATTCTACCCGCAGCCGTTAACGCTACTAAAAGTGCGGTAGAATTTTCAATATTTTTCGGCGGTAACACTTTTGCATTTTCAGGCAGGCTGATTACCGCTTTACCGGCTTTATTGCGAGCGATTAAATCTTCAAATTTACAGATAAAACCATAACCCGCATCGGAGGCCATTAACAATTGTTGGTTTTCGTTTTCAATTAACAGATAGTCAACAGAAGCGCCTGCCGGCAGCGTAAGTTTGCCGGTTAACGGCTCGCCTTGTGAGCGGGCGGAAGGCAATGAAAGCGGATCCAGCGCATAGCTGCGACCGCTGCTGTCGATAAATACCGCAGGTTGGCTGGATTTGCCGCAGGCATGGGCGAGATATTTATCGCCGGCTTTATAATTTAATCCTTGCGGATCGATGTCATGACCTTTGGCACAGCGCACCCATCCCATCTCGGAAAGAATGACGGTGACAGGTTCCGCCGGAATCATTTCGCTTTCGGAAATCGCTTTGGCTTCCGCGCGTTCAACAATCGGCGAGCGTCTTGGACTGGCGTAGGTTTTTGCATCCTGCTGGATTTCTTTTTTGATCAAGGTATTTAAACGACGCTCGGAGGATAAAATCTGTTCTAACTGCGCACGTTCCTGTTCCAATTGATCTTTTTCCGCCTGTAGTTCATGTTCTTCCAATTTGGCTAAATGGCGCAAGCGCAGGTTCAAAATGGCTTCCGCCTGTTCGTCTGACAGCTCGAAACGCGCCATCAAAACCGGTTTAGGTTCGTCCTCATTACGAATAATATGAATGACTTCATCAATATTAAGATAAGCGATCATCAAACCCTGCAAAATATGCAGGCGGGAAAGCACTTTATCCAAACGGTATTGCAAACGGCGGGTTACCGTGCTGCGACGGAAAGAGAGCCATTCGGTTAAGATTTGCAGCAGATTTTTTACCGCCGGTTTATTGTCTAAACCGATCATATTCATGTTTACGCGGTAATTTTTTTCTAAATCCGTGGTGGCGAATAAATGCGCCATTAAGGCTTCCGAATCCACCCGGTTGGAACGGGGAACCAGCACAATACGCACCGGATTTTCGTGATCCGCTTCATCGCGGATATCTTCAACCATCGGCAGTTTTTTAGCCGTCATTTGCTCGGCGATTTGGGCGATTACTTTCGACGGCGAAGCCTGATGAGGCAGCGCGGTAATAATAATTTCGCCGTCTTCTTTTTTCCATACCGCACGCATTTTAACGGAACCGCGACCGTTTTCGTAAATTTTACGGATTTCTTCTTTCGGCGAAATAATTTCCGCTTCCGTCGGGAAGTCAGGGCCTTGCACCAGGGTAAGAATGTCATCAAGAGTGGCTTTCGGATTATCCAGCAGCATTACCGCCGCATCGGCAATTTCGTTCAGATTATGAGGCGGAATATCCGTCGCCATACCGACGGCAATCCCTGTGGTGCCGTTGAGTAAAATGTGCGGTAAGCGGGCCGGCAAATATTGCGGTTCAAGAATTGTGCCGTCAAAGTTCGGTTGATAATCCACTGTGCCTTGCCCTAATTCGCCAAGCAATAATTCGGCAAATTTGGATAAGCGGGATTCCGTATAACGCATGGCGGCGAAGGATTTCGGATCGTCGGGGGCGCCCCAGTTTCCTTGTCCGTCTACCAGCGGATAACGGTAAGAAAAAGGTTGCGCCATTAACACCATGGCTTCATAGCAGGCGGTGTCGCCATGGGGATGGAATTTACCCAATACATCCCCCACGGTACGCGCCGATTTTTTATATTTGGCGGTGGCGTTTAAGCCCAGCTCGGACATAGCATAAACAATACGGCGTTGTACCGGTTTCAGCCCGTCGCCGATAAAAGGCAGGGCGCGATCCATGATTACATACATGGAATAATTCAAATAAGCACTTTCGGTAAAAGTGCGCAGAGGCATTTGTTCAATGCCTTCATAATTGATTTCAGACATAATTTTTATCTTTTATTAACAAAAAGTGCGGTCGGTTTTTTGGAAATTTTAATGCTTAAATCCCGTATCGATATCGGAATCCGGATTGCGTTTGTCATAAGGCTCATCACGTAATTTCCCACTGAAAATTTCAGGATTTTCATCACCTTCAATCATCAATGTGCCGCGGGCCCCTTTGTCGGCACGGAAAATCGAATGATCAATAAATGAATATTGCCCCGGTACCGGAATAGTCACTTCGCTAATCATGGCGCCACCGGAAGGAATCAAGGTCGTTTGCACGTTATGATTTTGCAGTGTGCCGCCTTCCACATAAACCGTATCGAAAGTTTTCCCGATTAAATGGAATGAAGAAGCCTTATTCGGGCCGGCATTGCCTACATAAAAACGGATTTTTTCGCCCACTTTCGCTTTTAAGGCTTTTTCGCCCTGCATTGAGCCGTAATGCCCGTTGAATACAACGTAATCAGGTAATTCATAAGCGGCTTTTTCCGTGCTGAATACTTGCAAACCTTGCTCGCCGAAGCTACCGTTGGTATAGAATTCGTTTTGCATAATGTAAAATTCTTTATCCGCCGGCGGGAAACCTTCTTTAGGTTCTACCAGCATTAACCCGAACATGCCTTTGCCGATATGGGTTCCTGCGCCGGGAATCGAAGCGCAGTGGTAAACGTATAAGCCCGAGCTTAGGGTTTTGAAGCGATAAACCGTGGTACGTCCGGGTTTTGTACTGCTCACCATTGCCGTACCGTCCGGCGCGGCGGAAGCGTGGAAATCCAGGCTATGGGGCAGCCCCGAGTTAATCGGGTTGGATAAATGTACTTCAACGGTATCGCCTTCCCGCACGCGAATAAAAGGTGCCGGCGTTGAACCGTTAAAAGTCCAGTATTTGAATTTGACGCCGGGCATAATTTCCATCATGCGATCGGCGGCTTCCAATTTTACCACGACATTGGCCGGCGTGGTACGGTTTACCGGCTTAGGCACATTAGGCGCGTAAGTGAGTTCGGCTTCAATGCTCGGTAATTCGCTTGAAAGAGCGGTGCTTTTTACCGAAGTTTTATCAGGTTGATTATCCGCCCAAACATTGGTTGAAAGTACGGTTGCTGTGGCAAGCAAAATCGCAATAGTTGTTTTTTTCATAGAAATTCCTTTCATCTTTCAAGTTGGCAAACTAAGGAAAAAATCGCTGTTTTTCGACCGCACTTTTAGATCTTATACGGTTAAATCCACTTGATCGCCTTTGGTTTGCAGCCAGTTTTTACGATCTTCCGCGCGTTTTTTGGCAAGCAGCATATCCATAAGCTCAAAGGTTTCCGTCATATTGGTCTCGTCCTGTTCATAGGTTAATTGAACCAAACGGCGGGTATTCGGCTCCATGGTGGTTTCCCGCAGTTGTGACGGATTCATTTCACCCAAACCTTTGAAGCGTTGCACGTTCGGTTTGCCCCGCTTGCTTTTTAACCGATCCAAAATGCCTTCTTTTTCGCTTTCATCCAGGGCATAAAATACTTCTTTACCGAGATCGATACGGTAAAGCGGCGGCATGGCGACAAAAACGTGCCCTTGTTGTACTAATTTAGGGAAATGGCGCAGAAATAACGCGCAGAGTAGGGTGGCAATGTGCAACCCGTCGGAGTCCGCGTCGGCGAGAATACAGACCTTGCCGTAACGGAGTTGAGACAAATCGTCGCTGTCGGGGTCAATACCTAAGGCAATGGCGATATTATGCACTTCTTCCGAGCCTAAAACCTGGTCCGAAGACACTTCCCAGGTATTTAAAATTTTGCCCCGCAGCGGCAAAATCGCCTGATATTCGCGGTCTCGCGCTTGTTTGGCCGAACCGCCCGCGGAATCGCCTTCCACTAAGAATAATTCGGTTTTTTCCAGATCCTGTTGGGAGCAATCCGCTAATTTACCAGGCAATGCCGGGCCGCTGACTAATTTTTTGCGCACCACTTTTTTAGAAGCGCGTAAACGGCGTTGTGCCGAGTTAATGGCAAGCTCGGCAAGCTGTTGACCGATTTCCACATTTTGGTTCAGCCATAAACTGAAGGCGTCTTTTACCACGCCGCCGATAAATACGGCGCTTTGGCGGGATGATAAACGCTCTTTGGTTTGCCCGGCAAATTGCGGATCGTGCATTTTGAGAGAAAGCACATAAGCGCAGCGATCCCAAATATCATCCGCTACTAATTTTACCCCGCGGGGAAGCAAATTGCGGAATTCGCAAAATTCGCGCATTGCGTCAAGCAAACCTTGGCGTAAACCGTTTACATGGGTACCGCCCTGAATGGTCGGAATGAGGTTTACGTAGCTTTCGGCAATAAGTTCGCCACCTTCCGGCAGCCATAATAACGCCCAACTGACCGCTTCGCTGTCTGCGGAAAAATCACCGATAAAAGGCGTTTGTGGCAATGCGTTGTAACCTTGTACCGCTTCAATCAGGTAATCGGATAAACCGTCCTGATAACACCAGGATTCTTCCGTATCGTTGACCTTATCCGTAAATTTTATTTCAAGACCGGAACAAAGTACCGCTTTAGCGCGTAATAAATGGCGCAGACGGGTTACGGAGAATTTATCGCTGTCGAAATATTTTGGATTCGGCTTGAAACGAACGGTCGTTCCCGTATTGCGGCGACCGCAAGTGCCGATAACCTGCAATTCTTCAATTTTCTGACCGTTGGAAAAAACGATTTTATAAATCTGTCCGTCACGTTTAACGATGACTTCCACTAATTCGGAAAGCGCGTTTACCACGGAAATCCCCACTCCGTGCAGACCACCGGAATATTCGTAATTTTTATTGGAGAATTTGCCGCCCGCATGCAGTTTCGACAGGATTAATTCAATACCCGACACTTTTTCCGTCGGGTGAATATCTACCGGCATACCGCGACCGTTGTCGATAACTTCGAGGGATTGATCCTTATGCAAAATAACTTCGATTTTATTTGCGAATCCCGCTAAGGCTTCATCGACACTGTTATCGATTACCTCTTGCCCTAAATGATTCGGGCGGCTGGTGTCGGTGTACATACCTGGACGGAGTTGAACGGGTTCTAAATCTTTGAGAACGGTTATATCTTCTGCGGAATAATTATTTGCCATAGGTCAAGTTTATTTAGGGTTATTTATTTTTCAAATCAAAATAGGCAAAGATTCTAACAAAAAAGTGCGGTGTTTTCGACCGCACTTTTAGGTATTTGTTGAATAATTTGAGCTATATCTAATTATTTCTTATCATCATTTTTAATATTGGCGAAAATATTGGCTAAAATCGGGCCGGAAACATTATGCCAAAAACTGAATACCGCACTTGGTACTGCGGCAATCGGATTGAAATGTGCGGCGGCAAGGGCGGCGCCTAAGCCCGAGTTTTGCATCCCCACTTCAATGGAAACCGCTTTACTGTCGGCAATATTCAGTTTGAACAAACGGGCGCCGAAAAAGCCCACTAAATAGCCCAAGCAATTGTGCAATACCACCACACCGAAGATCAACAAACCGGATTCCACAATTTTATCTTTACTTACGGCCACTACCGCAGAAAGAATCAATACGATTGAAATCACCGAAACCAACGGCATGGTACGGCTGATCTCACTAATACTTTTTTTGAAAATCGCACGTACGATTAAACCTAAGAAAATCGGAAATAAAACCATTTTCAATACCGACATAAACATTGCGCCGGCATTAATATCCAACCATTGGCTTGCGAGAATATAGAAAATTGCCGGGGTAAGGAATGGCGCCAACAAGGTTGAAATTGTCGTGCAGGCGACGGAAAGTGCGGTGTTGCCGCGGGATAAATAAGTCATTACGTTAGATGAAGTACCGCCGGGGCAGGAGCCGACCAGAATTACGCCCACAGCCAGGTCCGCCGGGAGATTAAAGATTTTTGCCAAACAAAAGGCGATTGCCGGCATAATTACGAATTGCCCCGCTACACCGATAAAAACCGATTTCGGATGTTTGAATACTTCGCCGAAGTCATTGAAGGTTAAGGTAATCCCCATACCGAACATCACCAGCCCTAACAGATAAGGAATATAAGGAGCGAAAATGGCGAATTGCGCCGGAAATTGAAAAGCTAAAAAAGCAAATACCAACACCCAAAGGGCGAAGGTTTTGCTCATAAAATTAGTGAATTTTAAAAATGTTTGCATATTGAATAGTTCCTTGATTTTAAAAAGGCATTTAAAATAGCACAAAATTGCTAAATTAGTTAAAAATCAACGTAAATATTTTACTAATCGGTGAAATTTGCCGATTTTAGCTTATGTAAATTTAAATGTTGTATCCAAAATGCAATACAGCGAAGTCGTAAAGAAAAAAGAAGGGAATTTATTACAAAAAAGTGCGGTCAAAATTTATCGTTTTTTATGACCGCTTTAAATTTATTTTATATGCGTACGACCGGACGATATTTTCCTTAATAAAGCCTCGGTAAATAATTCTGGTTGTTCAACCATTGGACTGTGTCCACTGTCTTTAATTATGGTCATTGAGGTTTGCGGGAAATTTTTAGCTATGTCAATCCAAGGTTCTATTGGGGTTATAAGATCATATTGACCCCAAATAAAATCAATGGGAATGGATATTTTTTGTAATACGTCGGGAACATCATATTTGCGGCTAAAATATAACCAACGGACAATGTTGCGGAAGATTTTTTCTGTTCCGAATAAGTATTTTACTTCTTCGATGCCGTGCGGCGGGATTTTGCTTTGATCATAAAATATGCGAGAACCAAGTAGTGTCGTATATTTATCCTTGCCGGTTTTTAGTTCGTCAAGAGATACACCCGCCTCCATTTCAAGTTGCCCTGGTGCTCCGCTCATGATAACACCTTTAACTCGATCTTTTCGTTGAAAAGCATAATGTAATGCAATTAATGCACCCAGCGAATTACCAACTAAATATACGGGAGTTGAACAGTTTTCAGTAATGGTATCTAATTCGGTGAGAGCTTTTTGCTGACTGCCTTCAAAGGCAACGGGGATGGGATCGGTGAAAGTGAAGGTTTTGAATCCTTTATCTTGTATATTGCGAACAACGGAATTCCAAATCCAGCCGCCCGCAAATAAGCCGGGTAAGAAAATAATAGGTTCTCCGTTTCCCTTTGTTTCATATAACATCATATCAGTCTCCTTAAAAAAACTGTCTATAATATAACCAATTATGAATGTGATTACAAATTGGGAATTATTATTATTTTTAGTTACAGGTGCAAAAAGCTATCGCCAACAATGGTAAAAGCGTATGGATAAAAGCATTTGGAGGGCGTTAGGCCGATAGCGGTTTTCTTTACACATAAAAAAGTGCGGTCAAAAAATTCAAAATTTTTAACCGCACTTTAATCATAAAATAGCTAATAAGCTAACTACGCATTTTGCGCCGCCGTATAAATTGCCGCCATATCCTGTTCATATAACGGTTTTGCGGCACCGATACAACCTTTAGAGGCGATGGCGCATTTTTTTGCCATTTCGGCAATTTGTTCAGCCGTAGCGTTAACGCCCAGTTCGGATAAATTGGTCGGCATATCGATGCTGCGGAAGAAGTTTTCCATGGCTTCGATACCTTTTAAGGCGGTTTGTTCCGCATTTTCAGCCGGTGCAACACCCATCACCCGAAGGGCAAAACGTTCGAAACGCGGTAAAAGCGCTTGGTACACATATCTCGCCCAATGTCCCCAAACCGCCGCCAAACCTGCGCCGTGAGTGACGCCGAACATACCGCTTAATTCGTGTTCCAGCATGTGGGTCGCCCAGTCACCGTTGCCGCCGCCGCAATTCGTTAAGCCATTATGGGACAAACTGCCGCTCCACATAATTTCCGCTCTGGCCTCATAATTTTGCGGATCTTTTGCCAGAATTTGTGCATTTTTCATCACGGTTTTCAATAGGCTTTCGGCAATACCGTCGGTAATTTCCATGGTATCGTGCGGAGTGAAATAACGCTCCATGGTATGCATTAAAATATCCACGTTACCGCTGGCGGTTTGATATTTTGGCAAAGTCATGGTGAGTTCCGGGTTTAAAATTGAGAATACCGGACGGGATAAATTATTGCTGTAGCCCCGTTTGATGTCTCCTTCCTCTTTGGTGATTACGGAACTTTCACTCATTTCACTACCGGCTGCGGCAAGGGTTAATATGGTGGCAACCGGCAAACAAGCGGTGGCCTGGCGCTTGCGATCGTAAAGTTCCCAGACGTCTTTATCCGGCTCGGCTACGCCGTAGGCAATGGCTTTGGCTGAGTCGATTACACTACCGCCGCCGACGGCAAGAATAAAGTCCACCTGTTCTTTTTTGCATAATTCAATACCTTGATAAACCAGTGATAACAACGGATTAGCCACCACGCCACCCAGTTCCGTATAGGCAATACCGGCATTATCAAGAGAAGCTTTAACGCGATCTAATAAGCCCGATGCTTTCGCACTATTGCCGCCGTAATGAATTAACACTTTTTGACAGCCTTGTTCTTTAATCAATTCGCCTACCTGCTGTTCGGTTTGTTTACCAAACACAATTTTAGTTGGGGTATAGTACTCAAAATTTTGCATAGTCATTACTCCTGTTACGAAACTATCGGTTATTTTAAAAAGCAATTTATTCCTATACAATGAGTAAATTAAGAATAAAGAATTCCTGAATCGGGAATAAAGAGGGATGATGTTAGATAAAGTGGAAGCCGTTCGTTATTTCTGTATAGCCGCGGAAACCCTGCATTTTCGGGAAACCGCCAACCGCCTCGCCATTTCGCCGCAGGTGGTTACACGTATGATTGCGGAACTGGAACGGGAATTGGGCGAACCTTTATTTAAGCGTAATACCCGCAATATTTCACTGACGGATTTCGGTCAGGCCTTTTTGGCTGACGCCCAACAATGGTTGAAGGCGACGGAAACTCTGTTTCAAACGGATTTTAAAGAATCCATGAGCGGAACGGTGCGAATTACCCTGCCAAGATTGCCCAATAATGATGTGATTTTAACGGAATTATTGACCGCACTTTCGCCCTATCCCGATTTGCATATCGACTGGCGCCCCGATACCGCCTTATATAATTCCATTACCAGACAAATTGATATCGGCATTCGTATCAGCCTGGAAATGGAACCCCATTTTATCGCCAAAAAAATTACCCATATCAAAGAGCGTATTGTGGCGAGTACCGCTTTACTAAACCGTTTAGGTCAACCGCGGGATCTGGACGACCTGCAAAACCGTTTTCCGCTTTGCGCGGAAATCAACCCGCAAACGGGCAAAGCATGGCATTGGTTCAATACGGCGGAGCAAAGTTTTGTCGCGAAAAAACCGTATTTTATGAGTTCGGAAAGCTATAGCAATCTGGCGGTAATTTTGAAGGGATTAGCCATCGGAGTATTGCCCGACTATTATTATCTGCCGCATGTACAGACCGGTAAGCTGAAAATCTTATTTCCCGACTTGCCGATCCCCGAGTGGAAGATGTTTCTGTATCGCCCCTATCAGGAAAACACCCCCTTGCGGGTGATTCATGTGTTTGGCTTGCTGGAGAAGATTCTGGTTAAGCATTATCATACAACGGGTTAATGCCTGTTGATTTGGATAACAGGCATTTTGATCATTTTTTCTGGTTTAACTATCTTCTGAAATTCACAACGCCCACAGAAAGCAGAATAATCAGGCCGCCTATGATCATGCGTAATCCCGGTTGTTCGCCGAGCCAAATCCAGGCGATCAGAATAGCGTAAACAGGTTCAAGGGAGATAATCATTGCGGCGGTTCGGGCGTTGATTATGTTCAGGCTTGAAACAAATAAGGTGTAGGCAAGGCTGGTGCATAGCAAACCGAGACAGGCGATCCAAAACCAATCCGTTACCGAAACCGCAGGTAATTTGTGAGCGGCAAAGGGAAATAGCAGGATTGAACCTATTAAATATTGCCACCAACTGGCTTGTGTGCCGGAGAGTTTGTTGATGTTTTTTCGATTTAAAATAGCAAGAATGCCGTAAATTGCACCGGAAAAAATTCCCCATAATAAGCCTTGAGTGGATTGATTGCCGAATTCGAATTGCGGAGTGACTAAAATTAAGCCGATAGTGACGGCGATTAATAAAATCAGTTCGCGGCGTTTTAACTTTTCCTGAAAGAACAATCGTTCAAATAGCGCTACAAAGCCCGGAAAGCCGGCAAAACCAAGAGTGGCGACAGCAACGCCGCCCACTTTTACCGCGACATAAAACGTGACCCAATGAGCCGTTAGGAGAGCGCCCGACAGAGATTGATTCGCCACATCTTTGGTTGAAAGTGCGGTCAGTTTTTCTCGTTTTATTAAGAAATAAACCGATAACGCGAGAAACGCGATTATCACCCGCCCTAACACAATTACATCGGAATCGGCGCTGATAATGACGCCGAGAACGCCGGTCAATCCAAAAAGCACGGCGGTAAAATGCACTTTAATCAGTGCTAAATTATAATTATTAACCATTATTATTTTTTCTCGGCATGATGGTCGCAACAATTTGGTTTGCTGAGCCCTTCGATAATCGGACAATGTTCGGAACCGTCGCCCGGGCATTGATTGGCAAGGGTTTGCAATTGCTGTCTCATTTGTTGCAATTTGCCGATTTGATTATCAATTTCTGCAATTCTGGCGAGAGTTTTGGCTTTAACATCCGCACTGCGGCGATGAGGATCCTTATAAAGTTCCAATAATTCTTTGCATTCGGGGAGTGAAAAGCCGACCAAACGAGCCTGGTGCAATAAGTTTAGTTCTTCTACGTGTTTTTGATTGTATTGGCGGTAGCCGTTCAGCGCACGTTGAGGCGCTGTAATTAGACCTTTTTCTTCATAAAAACGAATGGACTTTGCCGTTAAATTCGTTTTTTTCACAATTTCATTGATATTCATAGCATTCCTTTTGAGTTTCGCTAATTTACTCTTGACCTTCCCCTTAGGTCAAGGTTTATTTTTAGCAAGTCAGTAAAGTATTTTTTAACAAAGGAGTAAATTATGGCAATTTTTTTAGCATTGAGCGAACTGTCATGCGGACATTGCATTAAATCGGTGACTAAAGCTATTGAAGCTATTAGCGGTGAAAATAGCGCCGAGGTTACCTTAAATTATGCGAAAATCAATTCGGATAAAGATCCGCAATTATTTATTGATGCTATTACCGCCGCTGATTTTAAAGCGCAATTGGCAACCCCGAGTTTTGAATTGGAACTAGACGGATTAAACTGCGGTCACTGCATTAAAAGCGTGAGCAAGGCGCTAAGTGCGGTGGAAAATATGGAAGTTTTTGATGTGGATCTGAAAAAAGCGCGTATTTACGGTAATGCCAAACCGGAAGATGTTGTGAAAGCTATTGTAGATGCCGGTTTTAATGCGAGGTTAGCCAGGCTCGTCTAATCGGAATAAGCCGAAAACAGAGCAAGCTGAGGAGCCGATAAACGAAATCCACAGCGAAGTGCAACAAACTGTGCAAATTGATGACAGAGCCGAGCAGACTACCTTAATGCTGGAAGGCATGAGCTGTGCAGCCTGTGTGCGCAAGGTGGAAAAAGCCTTATTAGCAGTGCCTGAAGTGGCGGCGGCACAGGTGAATCTGGCGGAAAATACCGCATTGGTGTACGGCAACGGCGATGTGGAATTAATGCTGCAAGCGATTGAGAATGCCGGTTATCATGCCGAAGTAGTGGAAGATGAAAATTCCCGTCGCGAAAAACAAAATGTACAGGCGGAGCATGAAATTAATCAGCGCAAATGGCAGTCAATTGTCGCCTTAATTGTCGGTTTCGGTTTGTTTTTTTGGGGAATTTTCGGCGGAACGACCGTTGCCACGGCGGAAAATCACTGGAACTGGGTAATGGTCGGTCTCATTGTGTTGGTGACTATGCTTTGTACCGGCTGGCATTTCTTTGAACGCGCCTGGAAAAACTTATTGAAAGGTAATGCGACTATGGATACCTTAGTGGCGCTAGGCACCGGTGTGGCTTGGTTATTTTCGATGTTTATTTCCCTCACTCCGGATTTTTTCCCCGATGGATCGCGCCATCTTTATTTTGAATCCGGCGTGATGATTATCGGTTTAATCAATGTAGGGAAAATGCTTGAAGCCAAGGCGAAGCAACGTTCATCAAAAGCATTGGAACGTTTGCTTGATTTAACCCCGAAAACTACGCGGATTATTGATGAGCTGGGTGAGCGTGAAATTCCGCTGAAAGATGTAAAAACGGGAATGCGGATTCGTTTGCAAACCGGCGATCGCGTATCTGTAGACGGCATCGTTCTGCAAGGTTCCGGTTGGATTGACGAAAGTATGCTGACCGGTGAACCGATTCCCGTGCAAAAGCAGGAAGGAGATAAAATCAGCGCCGGCACATTAGTTACCGACGGTGCATTACAATTTCGCGCCGAGCAGGTGGGCAATAAAACCATGTTGGCGAATATTATCCGCTTAGTTCGCCAGGCGCAAAGCAGTAAGCCGGAAATCGGTCAGTTGGCGGATAAAATTGCCGGAATTTTTGTACCTGTGGTAATTTGTATCGCTGTTTTTGCCGCGTTGATTTGGTATTTGGTCGGCCCTGAACCGCAGATTTCTTATGCGCTTGTAGTGCTGACAACGGTACTGATTATCGCCTGTCCTTGCGCGTTGGGATTGGCAACGCCAATGTCGATTATCGGCGGTGTCGGGCGTGCCGCGGAACTGGGCATATTGGTACGTAATGCGGATGCCTTACAAAAAGCTTCAAATGTCGATACTATTGTCTTTGATAAAACCGGTACCTTGACGAAAGGTGAGCCGAAAGTGACCGCACTTTTAACCTTTAATCATTTTGATGAATCGGTTGCACTGGAGTATGCGGCAAGTATTGAGCAAGGGGCAAACCATCCAATAGCGAAAGCGGTACTTAGTTTGGCACAGGAATATAACCTGAACCTTGAACACGAGCCGGAAGATTTCCGCACCTTAAAAGGTTTAGGCGTGAGTGCCAAGGTTGATCAGCAGAACATTCTGCTCGGTAATTATACTTTATTGCAACAGCATAATATTGATGCGAGTGCGGCGAATAGGTTCTTCCAAACCGAAAGCGAAAAAGGTGCGACGGTAATATTTTTAGCGGTAAATAATGTATTGGCGGGTGTTTTCGCAATTCGGGATCCTTTGCGCGAAGACTCGGTGGAAGCCATACAACGCTTGCATAAACAGGGTTATCACCTGATTATGTTAACCGGCGATCAGGAAAAAACGGCGCAGGCTATTGCAAAAGAAGCGGGAATTGATCAAGTCATTGCAGGGATTCTTCCGGAAGGAAAAGCCAATGTGATCCGACAATTACAAGAACAAGGCGGAAAAGTTGTGATGGTGGGTGACGGCATTAATGATGCGCCGGCATTGGCGCAAGCGGATGTGAGTATTGCTATCGGCAGCGGTAGCGATATAGCCATTGAAACTTCCGAACTGACTTTAATGCGGCACAGCATTCATGCGGTAGCGGATGCTTTAGCGCTTGCTAAAGGAACGTTGCATAACATGAAACAAAATCTTTTCTTTGCTTTTGTTTACAATGTTATCTGTATTCCTGTCGCTGCCGGCGTATTCTATCCGCTTTTCGGCTTCCTACTGAATCCGATGTTCGGCGGAGCGGCAATGGCTTGTTCATCTATTACGGTAGCAACCAATGCAAACCGCTTATTAAAATTCCAACCGAAAGATTAGTCGTATAATCCTTCAGTGAAAAAAAGTGCGGTAAAAATTTTAAGATTTTTTACCGCACTTTTGTCTGTAAGTTGATAGTTATTTAGA
Organism: [Mannheimia] succiniciproducens MBEL55E; assembly: GCF_000007745.1. Taxonomy (GTDB): domain Bacteria; phylum Pseudomonadota; class Gammaproteobacteria; order Enterobacterales; family Pasteurellaceae; genus Basfia; species Basfia succiniciproducens. Next base: position 865,539 of record NC_006300.1, read on the forward strand.
GGCTTTATCTTTCTCTAACATATAACGCTCGATTTCCGGTTTGATTTCATGATTGAACCATTTCGGGTGGTGTTTTTTCGCCCAGCGTACGGTAACCCAGCCTTCAACCATGGCGCGGATGGAGCCTTTCACCCAAAACGCCATGTAGATGTGCACCAGAATGCCGGTGAACAGAGCGAAGGCGCTGGCGGAGTGCAATAAAATCGCAATGCGCAGCGTTGTTACCGAAAAGTAGCCGGAGAAGTAGCGCCGCCACATGATAATGCCGGTTACCAACAATGTGATCATGGCAAGATTCAACGTCCAGAACAGCATTTTCTGACCGAGGTTGTATTTGCCGTTGTATGCCACACCATGTTCGTTACCTTTCAATACTTCCACGATGCCTTTCAACCAGCGGATGTCGTTCCGTTCCGGAATATTATGGCTTGCATAAATAAAGGCAAGAATAATAAACGCGATGAACATGATGATACCCGTAATCGGGTGAATGGCGCGCGCCAGTTGCGGCGTCCCCAAAATTTCATGTAACCAGGCGAAATCCGGGAAGAAAAACGCCACCCCGGTGAACATGGTCATAAAGAAGGCAATCACTAAAAACCAATGACTCACACGAGCGGGGTATTTATGGCGAACGATTTTGGTATCGTTCGTAAATTCGACTTTACTCATTATTTGCCACCTTTGTTATGATGTGATTGTTCTTCTTCCGCATCTTCCCGTTCGAAGTGGGCGCTGTGATCTTCCACATCTTCTTCATTATTCGGACCGACCCCTACATAATGGGCGATTTCGGCTAATGCCAGGCCACCCATCGCGACTGCCGCCACCGGTTTTAAGATGTCTTTCCAAAGTTTGACGGTAACGTCGATTTCCGGATCTTTCGGTAAGCCGGCATAGAGCTCCGGTCTGTCCGCGTGGTGCAACACGTACATCACATGAGTACCGCCTACGCCTTCGGGATTATAGATGCCGGCATTGTCATAGCCGCGGGATTTCAAATCCGCCACCCGGGTTTCCGCATAGTGCAGCATTTCCTCTTTGGAGCCGAAATGAATGGCGCCGGTCGGGCAGGTTTTTACGCAGGCGGGCTCTTGACCCACATTGACGCGATCCACACAGAGGGTACATTTGTATACGCGGTTGTCTTCATTACTCATTTTCGGCACATTAAACGGACAGCCGGCGATACAATAACCGCAACCGATACATTTTTCCGATTGGAAATCCACAATCCCGTTGGCGTATTGGATAATGGCGCCCGGTGCCGGACAGGCTTTTAAGCAGCCCGGTTCGGCGCAGTGCATACAGCCGTCTTTGCGGATCAGCCATTCCAGCCGGTCGTTTTCCTCCACTTCGCTGAACTTCATTACCGTCCATTGTTGGGCGTTCATGTCGCGGGGATTATCGTAAACCCCAACGCATTGTTCCTGCGGAGCGCGGATATCGTTCCATTCGGAACAAGCGACCTGACAGGCTTTACAACCGATACAGGTGGTGACATCGATAAGTTTAGCGACTTCCACCACGTCTTTGCGGACTTGCGGCGGCGGCGTGACGCCGGAAGTGGCGGAGCGCTTGATAATGTTTTGTTCTTGTACTGCGGACATTACAGGGCCTCCGTGGTTTTTTCGATGTTAACTAAGAACGTTTTAAACTCAGGGGTCTGCGTATTTGCGTCACCTACGCGCCCCGTTAATGCGTTCGGTAAGAAAGATTTACGCCCATCGGCAATAAAACCGCCATGGAGCGGAATACCTATGGTATGAACCTTTTTACCGTCAACATCAAGGGATTTAATCCGCTTAGTCACAACAGCTTTAGCTTTAATGTAACCGCGTTTTGATGTCACTTTAACTACATCACCTTGAGCGATACCTTTTTCATTGGCGAGGTCTTCACTGATTTCAACAAATGGCTGCGGTTGAGCAATCATGTTGAGATCGGCGTTTTTAGTCCACCAGTGGAAATGTTCCGTTAAGCGATAAGTTGTACCCACATAAGGGAATTCGCTTGCGTTACCAAAACTTGCCTTATCATTATCCAAAATACGCGCAACCGGGTTTGAAATTACATTCGGATGCAGCGGGTTAGTACCGATTGGACTTTCGATAGGTTCGTAGTGTTCAGGGAACGGACCGTCGACCATTTTATCCAATGCGAATAAACGGCTTATTCCTTCGTTATTCATGATAAACGGCATCACATTGCTGTTTGGCGGTGCCGTGCCGAAGTCGGCTATATCAATATAGTTCCAGTTTTTGCCGTTCCATTTGATTAACGGACGTTTCGGATCCCATGGTTTACCGGCTAAATCCGCGGAAGCGCGGTTGTAAAGAACACGGCGATTCGCCGGCCATGCAAACGCCCAACCCAAGGTATTACCCAATCCGGACGGATCGCTGTTATCGCGGTTATCCATTTGGTTGCCTTTCGGTGTCCATTGACCGCTGTAAATCCAGTTTGCGGCGGAAGTGGTGCCGTCATCGCGTAATTGAGCAAAGCTTGAAAGCAATTCGCCTTTTTTCGCAATTAAATTACCGTTTGCATCATAAAGATCTTCCAATGCGTAACCATTGCTTTCTTTAGCAATTTCATGAGCTTTTGGTTCCAACGGATTTTGGTAGTTCCATGTCATAGCTTTAATTGTATCAATAGAAGGACCGCCCTCTTTTTCATACATTTCAAGCATCACTTCACGGATTTCGGAAAGAATATCCACATCCGGTTTCGCTTCTTTCGGTGGTTCGGCTGCTTTATAATGCCATTGCAACCAACGACCGGAGTTGGCGATAGAACCGTCTTCTTCCGCGAAACAAACCGTAGGCAAACGGAATACTTCGGTTTGAATCTCAGCAGGATTAACATCATTGTATTCGCCGTGATTTTGCCAGAATTCGGAAGTATCGGTTTTTAACGGATCCATCACAACCAGGAATTTCAATTTGCGTAATGCGGACGAAATTTTATTTTTATCCGGATAAGAGGCTAACGGGTTATAACCCTGACAGAGGTAACCGGTAATTTTACCTTGATCCATTAAATCAATGTATTGCAGGTGATCCATTTTCTTCTTGTATTGTTTCGGAAGATTATGGAAACCCCATTCATTGTCTTTGGTTGCATTTTCACCGTAGAAGGTTTTTAACATACTCACCACAAATTTCGGCGTATTTTGCCAGTAGTTAGTCTGACCTTCGGCCGCTGTTTTCGGCGTAATACGGTTTAAGAAACTCTCTAATGAGGTATCGGTTTCTGTTGGTAATGGAATATAACCCGGCAACATAGACGGGAACAGACCCATATCAGTCGTACCCTGAACATTGGAATGGCCGCGTAATGCATTGATACCGCCGCCCGCCATACCGATGTTACCTAAAAGTAACTGGATCATCGCCATGGCACGGATATTTTGCGCACCTACGCTGTGATGAGTCCAGCCTAGGGCATATAAAATAGTCATGGTACGGTTCGGTACCGCCGTCGAAGCGATGGTTTCGGCAAATTCCAAAAATGCTTTTTGCTTGGTACCACAAACCCGCTCAACCATTTCCGGCGTATAACGTTCAACGTGTTTTTTCAGCAAATTAATGACGCAACGAGGATCCTGCATGGTTAAATCGCGTTTCGGCTGGCCGTTTTCATCCAATTGATACGACCAAGTAGATTTATCGTAGCTACGTTCGGCTTCATCGTAACCGGTGAATAAACCTTCTTCAAAACCGTAACCTTCATTAATCAGGAAGCTTGCGTTGGTATAGTGTTTAACATATTCGTGTTGAATAGCGTTGTTATCGAGCAGGTATTTGATTACGCCTGATAAAAGCGTAATGTCCGTGCCCGAACGAATCGGAGAATAGAAATCAGCGACTGCCGCAGTACGGTTAAAACGCGGATCAACCACCATTAACTTGGCACCGTTTTGCTTTTTCGCTTCAATAGCCCAGCGGAAGCCGACAGGATGCGCTTCAGCCGCATTACCGCCCATAACGACGACAACGTTGGCATTTTTGATATCAACCCAGTGGTTGGTCATGGCACCGCGACCAAATGATGGAGCAAGACTTGCTACCGTCGGTCCGTGTCAGGTACTCGCTTGGTTGTCAAGAACAAGTAAACCGAATGCCCGCGCCCATTTTTGGGAGATTAACGCGGTTTCGTTACTTGCCGCGGACGCCGTTAAGAAACCGGTTGTTAACCAACGATTAACCGGCGTTCCTTCTTCATTGGCGGATTCCCAGTTGGCATCGCGGTCATCTTTCAATAATTTGGCGATTTTATGAATGGCGTCGTGCCAGGAAATGCGTTCCCACTTATCGGAACCCGGCGCACGATATTCAGGATATTGGATACGGTTCGGACTGTTTACGAAATCTAAAACTCCCGCGCCTTTAGGGCATAACGCTCCGCGGCTGACCGGGTGATCCGGATCGCCTTCGACGTGAGTTAATTTTCCACGGGAATTCATTGCGCCGTCACCGATGCTATACATCAGCATACCGCAACCCACAGCGCAATATGTGCAGGATTGACGAGTTTCTTTCGCTCGTAAAAGTTTGTATTCGCGTGGTGCAGCTAATGCGGCAGTAGGCATTAAACCTAATGCGGCAACAGATGTACCCGCCATCCCACCTGCACAGATCTTAAAGAACTTTCTTCTTGTGACCTGCATAGATAATCCTCAAAATAATAGTAGGTAGTAATTTCGTTCATACCGTTCTCAGAATAGACAAACGCAGCGACGCGATTCTTAAGCGTTTTATAAAATTTAGATGTTAATAAAAAGTAAGGATTGCGTTTCTACACTTATTCATTCACAGTAACAACATGATAAATTTGATTGCATTGCTTTCTCGAAAATGTATTACAATGAAAAAGCTAAAATCAGAGGTAGGATACCTTTATTTCTATGATAAAGCTATAACCAATCTTATTCATAAAGGAAAAATATTTTGATTGAGATCACAAAAAGAACAATAAGTTTTTTCAAAAATTTAACATTTATAAAACAAATAGATAAAGATACAGTATCAGATTCAAACAATAGCCGTTTTGAATTTATACAAAAAGAAGAAACGTTGGCGGTGGAAATGCCCGTAGCGCTTGTTTATAACGGCATTTCTCATACGGTGATGATGGCAACTCCTTCAAATTTGGAAGATTTCGCTCTAGGATTTTCACTGGCGGAAGGTGTTATCGATAGAGTTTCGGATATTTACGGCATTGACGTTGAAGAAACCTGTAACGGGGTAGAAGTGCAGGTGGAGTTGGCAACCCGATGTTTTGTCCGCTTGAAAGATTTACGCCGAACCTTAACGGGCAGAACGGGTTGTGGTATTTGCGGCAGCGAGCAACTTGAACAGGTCACAAAAAAATTAGCAAAATTAGACCGCACTTTTTGCTTTGAACTGAAAAAATTAGACGGCTGTTTAGCTCTATTACAGCAAGCGCAGACGTTGGGTAAGCAAACGGGTTCAACCCATGCGGTAGGTTTTTTCTCGCCGCAAGGGGAATTGTTAGCGATTCGGGAAGATGTGGGGCGCCATGTGGCGTTAGATAAATTATTAGGCTGGCATGCCAAGCAAGGAAAACCTCAAGGTTTTGTTTTAACTACAAGTCGTGCAAGTTATGAAATGGTGCAAAAAACCGCAAGTTGCGGGATTGAAATGTTAATAGCCATTTCTGCGGCAACGGATTTGGCGGTACGTATGGCGGAAGAATGTAATCTCACTCTTATCGGTTTTGCCAGAGAGGGAAGAGCGACGGTTTACACTGAAAAAGTGCGGTTAAAAATTTAGAATATTTGGACGTTATAAAAATACCGAGCAAACGGCTCGGTATTTTAATGAAAAGCGGATCATTTTTTTACTGAAATATGTACCGTAATTTCTTCACGATCATGATACAAATGTTTTGCCTGAATATGATATTTAAAACCGGCTTTATCCAATTCATTAGTGATTAATTGCAAACAGTTTTGCACTTCCGCATAGCGTTTTTTCATCGGTAGTTTCAGGTTGAAAATGCTCTCGCGGCACCATTCGTTCACCAACCATTTTGCAATTAATGCCGCAATCCGGATAGGCTGTTCAACCATATCGCAAACCAACCAGTCAATTTTACTGCGTTTCGGCGGCTGAAATTTAAAGCCGTCTTCCGGGCAGTGATCAATTCGCCCGGTGTCATGCAGACTTGCCGCCATTTTGCCGTGATCCACCGCATAAACAAATAAACCTCGTTTAACTAATTGATAAGTCCAACCGCCGGGACAGGCACCTAAATCTACGCCGTACATGCTTTCATTCATGCATTTTCGTTCTTCTTCCGGCGATAGGAAAGTAAGAATCGCTTCATGTAGTTTTAAGGTTGAACGGCTCGGTGCTTGCGGTGGAAATTTTAAGCGTAAAATCCCCATAAAATTCGGCGAATGATTATTGTTGTAAGAATAGCCTACGTAGCAACAGTTGGGTTTAACAAAGAAAATATGCAGAGTCAGACCACTTTTTTTTACTTCTTTGAATGCCAGGTAACCTTGTTTTTTTAATGCCTGACGCAACGGAACGGTAAATTTGCGGCAAAAGACGGACAGTTCTTTAGCTTCATTGGTATCGGCCGTTTCGACAAATAATTCCGTTGTCCGGTGAAGATTCACAAGGCTGCCAATCCTATTATATTCTTCAATAATAGGCGTAATACGATCGGTTGGCGGTAAATTTTCCAATAAATCGGAAATAACTATCATCTGACGGGCAAAGATTAATTGATTAAACGGAATTTCACGGGCAAGACGATCCGCTTCGCCTTCCTGATAACATTCAAAAATCACATAACCGCTGTCATTGTTGACGCGGGCAAAACCAAAAACGCCTTTTTCCGCCGCTTTTTCCGTAATTTCGGCGGCCGTTTCTTTTTCAAAACCAATGCGGCAATATAGTGCAAGTTTATTCAAATTAGTCCCTTTAATTATATTTCATTTCCTGCATAATCCATTGTCGGAATGCAGAGATATTTTGATCATTTGTTCTGTTTGTATCGCTTACCACGTAAAAAGACTTAGGATCTTTGAGTTCATAAGGCAGTACTACTTGTAGGTTGCCGTTGTCAATTTCCTGTTGCGCCAGAATACTATTGGCTAATACGATACCTTGTCCGTGTACGGCGGCTTGCAGTGCCATAAAGGTATGGCTGAATAACGGACCTATATGAATATTTAAGTCACTGATTCCCAGCTCTGTCGCCATATTTTGCCAGTTATCCCTTGTGTGTACATGAATCAAAGTATGATGTTTTAAATCATCTTTTGAATTTACCGGATTATTGGCAAGTAGTTTGGGCGACGCCAAAATGAGCAAATTATCTTCCGACAGTTTTTCGGTTTTGAGATTATCCCAATTTCCGTAGCCATAATAAATAGCCACATCAATATCATTGCCCAAAATTCCTTCATCTTGTTCCGCACTTTTTATGCGGACTTCAATATTAGGATAGAGTTGATTAAATCTGTTTAATCTCGGAACCAACCAGTTAATACCGAAACTTTGCAGCACGCTGATAGTGAGATGAGGATTGTCTGTAGATTTTAATTTTTCCGTTACATCCGCAAGTTTTTGCAAAATAGGTGAAATTTCCTGAAAGTAATTTTTTCCTAATTCCGTTAATTCTAAGGATCTGTTTTTACGGATAAATAACCGAATATTTAGAAAATCTTCTAATAATTTTATTTGATGGCTTACTGCTGCCTGAGTTACGCATAATTCGTCAGCCGCTTTAGTAAAACTTAAGAAGCGAGCCGCACTTTCGAATGCTTTCAATGAATTCAGGGGAGGCAAACGTTTAAACATTTTTCTTTCCAATTGATGAAATATGGTTTATACTATATAAGATTTATTCGGATTAGTTTTTTTTATGTTTCGAATAAAAAATTCTCACTTGTTCAACTCCTTAGTCCCCCATATAATACGCCGCGTACTTAATGATTAAGCAATTCCTTTTTCATAAAGAGTTTCATTCTTATTAAGTATTATGTTGTGTTTGCATATTGTTCGGGAAACCGAACGCAAGTAACTTAGTTACTTATTTAACTTCCTGTATATTTTTAAACCTAATTTTGGGTTCGTAATGCACCGCTCTTTGTGAGCGGTGTTTTTTTATCTCTTAAGATATTAAACATATCTTTTTTCTGAAAAAACAATCTGTTTATCTTATCATAACTTAATGTGCTGACCAGCATAAAATAGCATGCTTTTTGGAAATAATTGTTTTCATTGATCCTATTATGGTGTAGATTTATCACAATATGTAGTACACAAAAATAAGGATAAAAAATGAAAGATCTTGATTGGAAAAACCTTGGTTTTGGTTATACAAAAACTGATTATCGCTATATTGCTTATTGGAAAAACGGCGAATGGCAAAAAGGCGAGTTGACAAAAGATAACACTTTACATATTAGTGAAGGTTCGCCCGCATTGCATTATGGTCAGCAATGTTTTGAAGGGTTAAAAGCCTACCGTACTAAAGACGGTTCAATTCAATTATTTCGCCCGGACCAAAACGCCCTCCGAATGCAGCAAAGCGCTGATCGTTTACTAATGCCTCGAGTTCCCGTCGATATGTTTATTGATGCTTGCAAGCAAGTGGTTAAGGCAAATGAAGAGTGGGTAGGTCCTTACGGTTCCGGTGCGACATTATATTTACGTCCTTTCTTAATCGGCGTTGGCGATAATGTCGGCGTACATCCTGCAAAAGAGTATATTTTTTCTATTTTTGTTTGCCCGGTCGGCGCTTATTTCAAAGGCGGCCTTGCTCCAAGTAAATTTTTGATTTCAACTCATTTTGACCGAGCGGCGCCTCACGGTACGGGTGCGGCGAAAGTAGGCGGCAACTATGCGGCAAGTCTATATCCGGGCAAATATGCTAAAGAACACGGTTTTGCAGATTGCATTTATTTAGATCCGGCCACACATACAAAAATCGAAGAAGTGGGTTCCGCAAACTTTTTCGGTATCACTAAGGATAATAAATTTATTACACCTATTTCTCCGTCAATTTTACCGAGTATCACTAAATATTCGTTGCTTTATTTAGCAAAAGAACGCTTAGGCCTGGAAGTGGAAGAAGGCGATGTCTATGTAAAAGATTTAGATCAATTTGCCGAAGCCGGCGCTTGCGGTACTGCGGCTGTTATTACTCCTATCAGCGGCGTACAAATTGACGATAAATATCATGTTTTTTATTCCGAAACCGAAATCGGACCGATTACACAAAAACTTTATGACGAATTAACCGGTATTCAGTTTGGTGATAAACCGGCTCCGGAAGGTTGGATCGTTAAAGTTGAATAATAAAAGCCGATAAGAAAATGCCGAGTTTACACTCGGCATTTTTTATAGATAAAAAGCAATTAACAGGGATTATTTGCTTTGCATCATTAAGCCGAAAAGCATTAACCCTATATATTCTTCGGGAATTTCATTACCGTTCAGCATAAGCTTGTCGTTAACGATAGCAAGATTGAATTTTGCCGAACCGCCTTCTTCTACAATTACATTTTGCTTTTTCAATGTATTGGCAATCCGGTCTACTTGTTGTTGGGCATATCCGTCCGCTTTTTCTTTTGCTACGCCGCTTAATTGTTGCAAGGTGGATAAAAATTCCACTAAAGCGGGTTTATCAGTATCAATATTTAAAGAGAATTGTTTAAATAATGAGAGTACATTTCCTTTTTTTAACGCGTTTGCGAAATCGGCATGGGCTAATTCAATATTAAAATTACCGGTAAATTTACCCGCAGTATTTTGCAGAGCCAACGGAGAAATACGAAAGTGCGGTTGATTTTCCAGAATTTTTAACAAAATTTCGTTGATTTCTTTTTCATCGGCTTGTTGTTTTATCCCGTGGATTAACTGCGCGACCAGATTAGTCGGTAAATGATTTGCCTGAAGATCAAGCTGAACGCCGCCTAAGTTTTTGTCGTTAATTTTTAATGAATCCGCCCGGTTATGAATATCGTAATTCAGCATGCCTTCGTTTTCATTGGCGGCATAGTCGTAATTGAAATTATTGAAATATATTGTGTTCGCCGTTTTTTTATTATCAGCGAAATGATAAGTATAGGTAAGATTTTCAATCTTTCCTTTATACAAGCCGGTGGTGATATCATTCGTTGCCGGAATGATTTGCATCAAACCGTCGAGATTTTGTAACTCAATGTCAATAGCGGATAAATCCGATTGTGTTTCCGCCTTATCGGCTAATTTTATATCGGCGAGAGCCTTATCGGTCAGAGTCAGTTTGGCGGCATCGTAACGGTAATTAAATTCGCCTTGTTTTTTTGGTGTCGCCGCATATTTAATGAAGGCGTTTGACCAATTAACGGCAATATCTTCAAGTTTAATATCACCGGCGGCAAGATTAAGAGCAGCATCAAATTCCTGCATATAATTTAAGCTGATATCCGCCGTAATCGGGTTTTGTTCTTTTGTGTAATCAAACCAAGGTGTGGTGAGTTCATTTTTTATAAGTTGGCTGTGACTGGAAAAAACGGCAGGCGAAAAATCAAACTGACGGACTAAGTTAAGGGGCAGAGGCCCATGATAAAGGGTTCCCGCAAAAGGGAGTCGCCATGTTTGGGTTTTATCTTGTGTGGATTCAATTAAAATATCGTAGCTCATTTCCGAGCTGAATAATCCTCTATCAAATCGTACGTTTTCAATTTTTACAGAAAAAGCCACCGCACTTTTTGCGCTTGTCAGCTGTTTATTTAAATTTTCTACCTGTGTTTTATATTCGGCTTCGGCGGTTTTACCCGTAAACCAGGCGCCACCTGTCCAAACTGCGCCAAGGGCGACAATTATTATTAAGGCCAATTTTGATTTATTCATAAAAAATATATTCCTTTTATAATTAAGATTATTCTAAGTAACCTATCATAATTTGAGCGTTTTTTCGAGTTCTATTGACCTAATGCCGTTGATTTATAAATTAAACATCGGTATTTAAACGCTAAATAAATGGAAATGAAAAAATTTAGAAAAATTTTTAACATTTCCTCTTGAAGTTTAATGACTCGTCCTTATTTAAGGTAACAAGAATGAGCGGAAACGATTTATCAAGAAATTAAAAAAAAAGCTTGAAAAAGAAAAATCGATCCACATTTTAAGATTACGTAAACAAAACTTACGAATGAATTTAACGAGGAGAATTAAAATGGGCAAAATTATTGGTATTGACTTAGGTACAACAAACTCTTGCGTAGCGGTAATGGACGGCGATAAACCGCGTGTAATTGAAAATGCGGAAGGTGAACGTACAACCCCGTCAATTATCGCATATACACAAGATAACGAAGTATTGGTAGGTCAACCGGCAAAACGCCAGGCGGTAACAAACCCGAAAAATACATTATTTGCAATCAAACGTTTAATCGGTCGTCGTTTTGAAGACCAAGAAGTACAACGCGACGTTAACATTATGCCGTTCCAAATTATCAAAGCGGACAACGGCGATGCATGGGTTGATGTGAAAGGTGATAAATTAGCGCCACCGCAAATCTCTGCCGAAGTATTGAAAAAAATGAAGAAAACCGCAGAAGATTTCCTGGGCGAAACGGTAACCGAAGCGGTAATTACAGTACCTGCATATTTTAACGATGCGCAACGCCAGGCAACTAAAGATGCCGGTCGTATCGCAGGTTTAGAAGTTAAACGTATCATCAACGAACCGACAGCGGCGGCATTGGCTTATGGTTTAGACAAAGGTAAAGGTAACCAAACTATCGCGGTTTATGACTTAGGTGGCGGTACTTTTGACTTATCAATCATTGAAATTGACGAAGTGGGCGGTGAAAAAACTTTTGAAGTATTGGCAACCAACGGTGATACTCACTTAGGTGGTGAAGACTTCGATAACCGTGTAATTAATTACTTGGTTGATGAGTTTAAAAAAGAACAGGGTGTGGATTTACGCAACGATCCGTTAGCAATGCAACGTTTGAAAGAAGCGGGCGAAAAAGCGAAAATCGAACTTTCTTCCGCGCAACAAACTGATGTGAATCTTCCATACATCACAGCGGATGCAACAGGTCCAAAACATTTAAATATTAAATTGACCCGTGCGAAATTAGAAGCATTGGTAGAAGATTTAGTAGCGCGTTCAATGGAACCTGTAAAAGTAGCGTTAAGCGATGCCGGTTTAAGCGTGTCACAAATTGATGATGTTATCCTGGTAGGCGGTCAAACCCGTATGCCGTTGGTTCAACAAAAAGTGGCCGAATTCTTCGGTAAAGAACCGCGTAAAGACGTAAACCCTGACGAAGCGGTGGCGGTTGGTGCGGCGGTACAAGGCGGCGTATTAGCAGGTAACGTAACCGACGTATTATTGTTAGACGTAACACCGTTATCATTAGGTATCGAAACTATGGGCGGCGTGATGACTACCTTAATTGAGAAAAATACTACGATTCCGACTAAAAAATCGCAAGTATTCTCAACCGCGGAAGATAACCAAAGTGCGGTAACTATTCACGTATTACAAGGTGAACGTAAACAGGCGAGTGCCAATAAGTCTTTAGGTCAATTCAACCTGGAAGGCATTAACCCGGCACCGCGCGGTATGCCGCAAATTGAAGTGACTTTCGATATCGACGCGGACGGTATTATCCATGTTTCGGCGAAAGATAAAGGCACAGGTAAAGAACAGCAAATTACCATTAAAGCTTCTTCAGGTTTAAGCGATGAAGAAATTCAACAAATGGTACGCGATGCGGAAGCAAACGCAGAAGCCGACCGTAAATTTGAAGAATTAGTTCAAGCCCGTAACCAGGCCGATGCGTTGGTTCACAGCACACGTAAACAATTAACGGAAGCCGGTGACAAATTATCAGCAGACGATAAAGCACCGATTGAAAAAGCGGTAAATGAACTTGAAGCTGCGGCGAAAGGTGAAGATAAAGCTGAAATCGAAGCGAAAATCCAGGCATTAATTCAGGTTTCCGAAAAATTAATGCAAGCGGCGCAACAACAAGCCCAAGCGGATGCCGGTGCGCAACAGGCACAAGGTAATAACGGCGGTGATGATGTTGTCGATGCCGAATTTGAAGAAGTGAAAGACAATAAATAATCTATCTTCAAATAACTAATTTAAGGGCGTAGCGATACGCCCTTTTAACACATGGGTAGGGTGGGTTTAATTGCCCACTAAGTTTTATCAAAGTGCGGTTAAAATTTCCGAATTTTTGACCGCACTTTTACGGTGGGCGAGCGAGCCCACCCTACATTAGTGACGAAAATTATGGCAAAACAAGATTATTACGAAACGCTTGGCGTACAAAAAGGGGCGGATGAAAAAGAAATCAAACGCGCCTATAAACGCCTTGCGATGAAATATCACCCCGACAGAACAAACGGTGATAAAGCGGCGGAAGAAAAATTCAAGGAAGTCAATGAAGCCTATGAAATTCTGATGGACAAAGAAAAACGCGCCGCTTATGACCAATACGGACATGCCGCTTTTGAACAAGGCGGATTCGGTGGCGGTGCCGGTGGATTTGGCGGCGGCTTTGGTGGCTTTGGCGGTTTTGAAGATATTTTCAGTGAAATGTTCGGTGGCGGTGCAAGTCGTCAACGTGTGGTTCGAGGCGAAGATTTACGCTACGACATTGAAATTACATTGGAAGAAGCGGTACGCGGCACCACAAAAGATATTAAAATTAATACCTTAGCCGCTTGTGATCATTGCGACGGCAGCGGTGCGGAAAAAGGTTCGAAAGTAGAAACCTGTCCGACTTGCCACGGACACGGACGAGTTCGCCGTCAGCAAGGTTTCTTTATGACGGAAACTACCTGCCCGACCTGTCAGGGTAGCGGTAAGAAAATTGAGAAACCTTGTAAACATTGCCATGGTGACGGACGGGTTCATAAAAAGAAAAATCTTTCGGTTAAAATTCCGGCAGGTGTGGATACGGGCAATCAATTGCGCTTATCCGGTGAAGGTGCGGCGGGTGAAAACGGTGCGCCGGCAGGGGATTTATATGTTGTGATTCATGTAAAAGATCACCATATTTTCGAACGTGACGGCAGCAATTTGTATTGCGAAGTGCCGATCAGTTTTACTATGGCGGCATTAGGCGGTGAAATTGAAGTGCCGACTTTGGACGGACGAGTGAAATTAAAAATTCCGGCTGAAACGCAAACCGGCAAATTATTCCGTATGCGCGGGAAAGGGGTTACCTCAACAAGAGCCGGTTATGCAGGCGATTTAATTTGTAAGATTATTGTGGAAACGCCGGTAAAATTAAACGAAGAACAAAAAGAACTGTTGAGAAAATTTGAAGAGAGTTTAGAAGGACAGTCTAAACAACGCCCTAAATCATCAAGTTTTTTAGACGGCGTGAAAAAATTCTTTGATAATTTAGGTAAGTAGCCTATTGGTGTATTATTGTTGGGGCGTATAGTATACGCCCTTGACTATACATGTTTCCCTGATACAAAAGGCATAGTAAACAAAAAAACTGCGGTCAAAAAATCGAAAATTTTGACCGCAGTTTTTTTTATATAAAGGATAAATTAGTCACGAGGCAACCATTTGTTGATTGTTTTATCCAGGTTGCCTGACATTTTTTCTAAATGCAGGAATTGATCCACATAACTTTTGAATCGGTAATCGCCGTTATGAATTAACCAGCCGTTTTGCGCAGGTTTTAACGGTTTGTCCGGATTAACTGCACAAAGCACGCCTTTATGCTCATGAGCTTTTACGATGGCTTCCGCCGCTTCGCTTACAAATACGTCCACTTTTTTATCGATAACCTGTTGGAAAATCGTTAAGTTTTCCGCATTCATGGTTAAATTTGCATTGCTTAATTCATTACGGGCGTATTTTTCATTACTTCCGCCCGGGTTTGCGATAATTCGGACTTCAGGACGGTTAATTTGCTCAACCGTTTGATATTTATCGACATTTTCACAACGCACAATAGGTGTTTTGCCGTTAATGAAATAAGGCTCGGTGAATAACGCTTTTTGCTGGCGTTCAAGGGTAATGGAGATTCCACCGACGGCAATGTCGCATTTGTTCGCGGTGAAATCGTCCATCAGTGTTTTCCAAGTTGTCTTAACAATGGTTACTTTGGCGCCCATACTTTGTGCAAGTTTATCCATTAGGTCGTTATCGACACCTTCGAATTTACCGTTGTTATCGAAACTGAAAGGTTTGTAATCGCCGGGTGAGCAAACAACCAATTCTTTTGTTTCCAATACTTTTGTTAATGTATCCGGTGAGGTTTGAGCTTGTGCCGTTGCGGTGACAAACATTGCCGCAATGAGAGTTGCGAGAGTTGCTTTTTTCATGTTGTGTTTCCTTTTCTGTTGTTTAAATAATAAAAAAGCCGATAGCCTGGCTGGCTATCAGCTTATAGGTTAAAAACCAAGTGTTTGTTTAATCCGATCAGCGAACATTCCGACACTCAATGCGTAGTAGTTGGAACGGTTCCAGTCCAAAATGGTACGGTAATTGTTTGACACCAAAAATGTCCGGCCTACTTCCTTATCCGGACGAACCAACCATAAATCCGCATTGGATAAAGCTTTTAGTTTGTCGGCATCAAACATATTCTTTGGTAATACGCCTTGAGCCTGCCAATCGTTCAATGAACGCGCTTTCTCTTTTTCCGTGCCGGCAAGTGAAAGCGGTAAAGGGGTTGTCAGAGAAACTTCTATTCCCCAAGGCAATGTATCGTCCCAACCGACGGTATGCAGATAATTGGCGATAGAGGCGAATACGTCATATTCGTTGCTCCAAATGTCTTTTGTACCGTCTTTATCGCCGTCGGCGGCATAGTTTAAGTAGGAACTCGGCATAAACTGAGTCTGTCCCATGGCACCGGCCCATGAACCCAACATTTTACTGCGATTTAAATGACCGGCATCCAGCATTTTCATTGCGTTAATAAATTCTTTGCTGAACAGGGTTTCGCGCCGTCCGTCAAAAGCTAAGGTTGCCAGTACGGACAATACGTCATAATCTCCCTGATAGTAACCAAAGCTGCTTTCCATGCCCCAAAGCGCAAGAATAAATTCTTTCTGTACGCCGAATGCGCTACTTGCTTTTTGTAGCGGAACCTGCACGTCATAATAGTTATCTTCCGCTTTGTCCACTTTGGCTTGGGTTAAATGTTTTGTCAGATAATTGGTGACGCCGTTGGGATTTGGCGGCAGGGGTGGCAATCCCTGACGACGAGCTGCATTGCCCGCTTGTTTTTGATCCAAACGAACTGCACTGTCGATATAACGGATATTGTTTTGTGTCGTTAGCGTTGCACTTGAAACGCCTTGCCCGGCGGCCTTGCGTTTTAAAAATTGCACGTAATCATCAAAATTATTTAATGTCCGGGCATTTGAATAAACCGCAGTGGCGGGTAGCGCACTCAAATCTTCGGCAGAATTGACCGCACTTTTATTATTGTTTGAGGAGCAACCCGCTAACATCAGGCAGGCTGTTAATGCTAAAAATTTATATTTTATTTTCATTATTAAATTCTTCTTTATTTTCTCATGAGTTTATATAAGTTTTTTAATAGAGAAACCGGCATTAATCTTGGTAAGGTTCTCATCAGGAATGTGAGAAAACCGGAAACCGCCCCCTGAATATGTAATTGTCGTTTTAATTTGTAGAGTTTCCATTCGCTTTTTGCATAAGTTAAACCGCGGCGGCGCCCGATCATCGCATCGCCGTTGGTTCTGGCATAAAGTAATATGTCCGGCAAATTACCGACCTGATAACCGGTTGCGATAATGCGGTTCCAAAGATTGTAATCTTCCAGAAAAAGATGATGCTGATAGCCGCCGACTTCCTGCAAGACGGATTTTTTATAAGCCACCGTCATATGGTTGAAGGGCGAACGCATTTTATTAAACCGCACGATTTCTTCATAACCTACCGGTACCCGGCGAACGCTGATAATTTGAGCCGGGTCGTTGTCGAATTCGGCAATTTGCGTGCTGAACAGAACTACATCCGGGTGTCGTTCAATATATTCCGCTTGTTTGGCAAAACGTTCCGGGTAACAGATATCATCGGTGTCCATGCGGAATAACCATTCGTTACGTGCAACTTTAATGCCTTCGTTAAGGGCTTTTCCTAATCCCATATTTTGCACTAAGGGGACGAAAGTAAAGGGTAATTTTTCTTTAAACTCGTCCAGCACCTTTTCCAGTTCCGGTGTAATTTCACCGTCTAATACAAGAACGACTTCATCGGCAGGCAGAGTTTGCTCCGCCAGACTTTGCAGACTGGCGCGTAAAAATTCGGGTTTTTCCTTAATATATAAGGACATTAAGACAGAAAATTTCATTGTTATACAAATCTTTTTAAGTTAATTGCCAAACTTGGCGAAATAAAGGTAACGACGGCAATAATCAAATGTTTGAGACTGTGGCTTTTCTTAAACATTTCAAAATAATAGGTTGCCGCTTTCCGAGATAAATTCATGGCATTAGGGTAAGCCAGCATATAAAGCGCATTAAGGGAAAAATTATGGGTTTGTCGCACCGTTTTTACATAATTGGCGCGAATAATTTCAATGGCTTTTTCGGTGTTTGCCGTATTGGTCGAAACGCTGGCGCGTTTGGTATGAAAACTGCAAATACTCAAAGGTTGGTCAACCAAAATGGCCTTTAAGTTCGGGTTGGAAACCAGTTTTAGCACAAAATCATAATCTTCGAGCGATTTTAACTCAGTGCTTAATCCGCCCAATTCAAAAAAGAAATCTTTTTTAATGCCCAACATCGGCATACCGCCGATTTTGTTTGCCAGTAACATATTGTCTAAGGTTAATTGTGCCGGCGGCAGCGGGCTTGTTACATAGCTGAAACCTTCATTTACCATATTGCATTTCGCCGGGTGGTAAACAAAATTAGCCTGCGGGTTTTCAACAATAGTTTTCGCCAGTACTTCGCATTTGTTATCGGCGAAGCGATCGTCGTCGTCCAGAAATAACAACCAATCGTTTTTCGCCGTATTTGCGCCTACATTTCGGCTTTGTGCCGCACCGGAATTTGTCTCGTTACGGATTAATGTCACCGGAAAAGAAAAAGTGCGGTCAATTTTGATGAAATTTTGTGAACAGTCGTCCACCACAATTACTTCAAAATTTTTCACGGTTTGATTTTCCAGGCTTGCCAATAACGCATTGACTTCCGTATTACGGTTATAAGAGGGTACGATAATACTAAACATTATTTTCTCTCAACTATGATTATTTTTCCTTTATCGCCGAATAAAGAAACAAACATTAAAAATACAAACATAATTCCCGGATAAGCAAAGGTATCCGCTTTGATATTTAAAATACTTAATAAAAATAAAGCGGATAAAATAAATTTCCAACTGCCGTTAAACCAATTGTCGGCGATGCGTTTAACAAAATAAGCGGTAAATAAAAAGCACAATAAAATATAACCCACACCGCCGTACAGGGCTTGGCGGATAAAGCCGGAGTCCGAACCGCCGTAATAACTGTTTGCCGTGCGTCCTATTACATAATACTGACCGTCACCCATAATAAGCTGCTTTAATTCCGGCATAAATAAATGCTTATTCACTAAAGTATCGCTTGAAGAACTTATTTGACTGCCGCCTTGAATCAGATTAATCACAATTTCTAATGCGTGCGCCACGTAAGGATTAGCGGGATAGTTATAAGCAAAGAATAATACCAAAAGAGTAAATGCCAGGATTGCCGGGATATAGCGCGGTTTGAAATATAGAAGTAAGCTGATAACGGAAAATATAAAGAAGGTTCTGCCTGAAATTAAACCGATAAACAGCAGTAAAAAAACATAAACCGATTTTAATGCCGTACCGTTATTTTCATTGTCGTCATAAGCTAATAAAAAATGTAATAGCATTAGATAAAACGCACTTAACGGGAAAAATGCCGACGAAGTAAAATTATATAAACGGTATTCCTGTTCGGAACCGATAAAACGGGATAATTCACCGCCCATATCGGAATTGGTCGCCAGGCTGATTGTAATAAATAACGGAATACCGGCTAACGCCAGAAAACCCAACAGGGATTGGGCGCCAATGCCCAGTTTCAGATCGCGGATGAGTTGGTCCTTGCCGTTTGAACTTGTATAAAAAAGATTATAAATAACAATACCGAGGGAAAAAAGCACTAACAATTTGACATACATGCCGATTACGCCGAATTCGGTTGTGCCGTTAATCAAAACGGGTAAAACGGACAAGAGAATGAGCGCAATGCAAACCGCCAAACTATCCAGCGGCAGCACGAATCGCTTTAATTCTTTTTTATACCATTTGTAGCCGAACCATAATAACGCAAATAGGCCGCTTACCAGGCTCATACGTACAATATGGAATAACCACGGGTCGTAAATATAGAATAAATTAATTAACGCGGACATTATAAATTTCTCTTGAATGCTAATAGTTTTTTCAACGGATATTTAAGCAATTTTTTAAACAGATTATTATTTAATGAACCGCGCGAATTTTCCAGGTTGCTGGTTAATACCGGGTTTTCAATGGCTAATAACGGACGGATAATTGCCGTATTTAATTTGAATTTCTCGTTAAATAAAATGAAATCGTCCGCAAGCCAGAACGGCAAGCGCCCGTTAGTTAATTCGGCTAAAAATCTTTTTGCCGCGGCTTTTGTGATTAAATAACACACGGTGCCGGCAAAATAATTTCTATAAGGATAAGAATAACGATAACCGGAATTCGCGATTTTCTTTTGTAGAAATTTAAAAGTACTCGGGTAATTGATTTCCAATTCAATATGATTGAATTCAAGAATTTTAGATTGCCCGGTCAGAATAATATCCGCACCCATAGGCTGCTTCACAATTTCCTGTATTACCTGCTGAAAATTTTCGGCAAATAATGCGTCGTCTTCACACACAAGCGCATAATCCCGCTCATTGATTGTTTCGTCATCGGCAATTTTTTGGTAAATGGCCAAATGACTTAATGTGCAGCCGATTTCGCCTTTAGTGACGTTACGTCCGTAATATTGGGCGAATTTAATAATATCGAAAAGATTGCCCAGGCTTGTCAGGTCTTGGGTCATGGTATTGATTGCGTTAAAAACCTCAAAGTCTTGCGTATTCCGTTGAGAAAAGAATAGCTCGCGACGTTGAATATCTTTTTCTAAAGAAACTAAAAATTTTTTCATTTTATACCGCACTTTTTTCTGGTTTAACGTCAGTGATAGGGTATTTAAGATAATAAATCACCGAAATAATTAATCGGGTTAAGCTTGCACCGATAAAGGCATAAGCCACACCATACAACTGATAGTCTTTAAATAAATAAAATAAGAGAACAAATACCGCAATAGCGATAATTTGTCGCGTAAAAAGTAAAACCTGCTTGCCTAATAACAGCATATTTTGAGACAACACCCAGGACAATCCGCCGATAATGGCATTAATGATAAAGAGGATTAATACGGGCGCCACTTCGGCATATTTTGCGCTGAAGAAAAATATAATAATAGGTTCGGCAAGTAACGGCACCAGAATAACGGCGCCGACCGCCATTAATAAAATTAGAATTAGCACGGATTTGATTCGGTTTATATTATTCAGCAAGCCCGAATAGAAATAATCCGCCAACATATTGATAAATTTGGTAATTAACGAATCAAAGGCGATACACACCGTATAAAGACCCAATGTGTAGTTACCGAGAAAATAAACGATTAAAAATTTATCCAAACTTGCGGTAGTGGCACCGAAAATTTGTAATAAATTTTGTTTAAACCATGTTTTTAAGAAAAAACGTTTTTGAATCGGCTGAATTTCGTTTTTGCGTTTAAAGTCCGCATTGATTTTCTTGAGATAATAAAGGCACGCCAAAGCCTGCATCGCACTAAACAGAGTGAATAGCTCAATGGCGATTTCTAAAGGTTGTTCGCCCAATAATAAATAGCAAATACCGTAAACCGCTACCAGTAAAACAGGTTGTTGCAGAGTTAATTGGCGATAAACCCGCAAATTGGCGTCAATTTTGCTTTTTTCCAAGGTCATGGTCAGAATTGCGGTTAATACCACATTAAGCACAAACAACACATGGAATGCGGTAAAGTCGAAGCAATATATGGCGATAATTGCCGCCAACACCGATAATGCGAGAAAGGCGATAAAGTAATTCTGCCAGCCGGCATATTGTTTTTTGCGCATGGAAAGCGCCAGCGCAAAGCCCGAACCGCCGGTAGCGAAAGTGACCACATAAGATACCGCCGTAATGAAAAGCTGATGCAATCCCCGATCCTGCACCGACAATAAACGGGCAAGTACAAACGAGCTAATCAGCGTCAGCCCTAAACTTAACAGGGTGATAAAGATTAAGCGGATTAAATTACTATTCATATTTTTCGGCGTAATCTACATTTTTAGTCCATTGGTTGTAATAACCCGAATTTTTACCGTAAGAATTATCGCAAACCCGATTCGGAATGCCCAATAAACATGAGAAAATATGCCCGTGCAGACGGCTTGTTACAACCAGATCGTATTTTGAAAATTCTTTGCGGGAACGCTCAATCACATTTAGCGAATATTTATACCAGATATGGTTTAATAAATCTTTCATAAACCCCAGATTCAGTATATTGGCTAACTTGCCTAATTTGCTGCAGAATTTTTCAAACCGCATATCTTTAGGGAGCAGAATATCTTCCCAATCTTTCACCACCGCAGCGGCGGACAAACGGCTTTGAACCGCTTTTTCGATATGACTTGCCTCAATATCTTTTCTTAAAAAATAAAGGATATTTTGAGGATTTTCCGCGCTTTTTTGCTGTTCTTTCGTTCTGAACGGAAGCGTACCGTATAACTGATGCGCCATATCCGGGCAAAGCTGTACATTGGCGGAGAACGCCCGCATGAGTTTTTCCGTTGCCGTATCACGGGCAAATAAATAGCAATTTTTATGCTTCGAGAAAACGGCGGCGGATTTTTCTAAAGCCTCTTGACTGGAAAAATGCGCCGTTTGCGGCAACACAATAATGCGGTTTTCAGGAAAATTGATAACCAAATCTTCCCGTAATTTTTGAATCAAAGGATAGAGATCACCGAAATTACCGCCGCCGTGGCATAAAATCGTGGTGTTTTTATTTACGTAACGGCGAACTTCGTTAATTTCAAATGCCTGCAAACTGCGTCTTAACCGAATGTTGATACCGTAATCTTTGAAAAATCGCTCGGTTCCGGCATAAATGAGTAAATCGCCCACATTTAAATGCATCGGATAATCGAAATACAGTACGTCATTTTTATCTTCGATAAGCGTAAGAATTTTTTTTAATTCTTGTTTCAGGGATAATAAAGTTTGATTCATTTTATTCATAAATTAACAAAAAAATACAAGTTAAATAGACGGAAAAACGCTCCCGAATACCTCGTTAAGTTGAGTATGATAGCATTTCCTAAATTAAACTCAAAAGCATAATTCACCGGCTCCGTAAAGGAGTTTTGACGAGATTGCCCGAATTGTAATATGTCTTAGACATTGCATTTGAAAAATAATTTATGAATAATAAGGCTTGTTTCTCTTTTAGGATTGCTTATGTTCGAATTAACCAAACTGATTACAAACATGCTGTTACCACCGTTTAATATTTTGATTTTGCTGGTGCTCTCATTTTTGTTTCTGGCATTTAAATTCAAAAAACTGGCGGCGCTTTGCGCTTTATCGGGGTTAACCATATTATATGTGTTCAGTATTCCTTATACCGCGCAATTACTGAATGACAGCCTGACCACGGAAGATAATCTAACGGTGGAAGATTACCGTTCCGCTCAAGCCATTGTAGTGCTGGGTGCCGGTTTAAGAGACAGTAAAGAACTTTACAACAAGATCACCGTTCCCGGTATTGCTCTTGAGCGTATGCGTTATGCGGCCTATCTACACAAAGAAACGGAATTGCCGATTTTGATCAGCGGCGCGGGCCCGAATGGCAATTCCGAAGCAAAAATCATGGGGCAGGAATTCTTTACTTTTTTCGGCGTACAACCAAAATGGCTGGAAGAACGTTCAACCAATACTAAACAAAATGCTCTTTACACCCGTGAAATGTTAGAACGGGAGGGTATCAAGCGTATTATTCTGGTGACTAATCAATGGCATATGCAGCGGGCAAAATTATTATTTGAAGCACAAGGTTTTGAGGTATTGCCGGCAAGTGTGGGCAGCGGGGTAACGCCGGAAAGTTACGAGCTAAACGCGATGCATTTTATTCCGCAAGCGGGTGCTATGGCGGCGAATATGCAGCTGTTAAAAGAATGGTTGGGCTTTATTAAAGAAAAATTATGACAGAAAAAGGGAGCTTAGCTCCCTTTTTTATCCGTTTGATCGGATATTTGAATCCTATTTATATTCAATTTCTTTCGGATAACCGACGTTTAACCGCAAAGTGCGGTCGGTTTTGACGGAATTTTGGCGGTTCGCAATAAAGAATCTCGAAGTCAGGGCTTTTTCGCCGTCATTCAGGAAAATCTCAATAATTGAGCGGTCAAAGAAAATTTCCACTTGTCGCAGATTCTTTATTTCACAATAACGCTGACTAGCAAATTTTTTCATCCATTCCGTTTCTTCCGTTTGCGAACGATCCAGACAAACAAGTTCTCCGTCATAAGAAAGCGAGAGCGTTTGTCCTTGTTCGTTGGCAAAAAAGCGGATATTAAACGCTGTGTTTTCCGCGTCAAATTTAATATAGGCTCGATCTAAATCCTGAATTTCCGCTTGCTGTTGCAGGGAAATTTGCGAAAGTGCGGTCAAATTTTGATAAATTTCTTTTATCGGGCGCTGAACAAGCCTATTGCCTTGCAATGTAATTTCCCGCGGGAGAGTCAGCATTGAATGCCATTTGTATTTATCCGTCGGGTAGGTCAAATCCGGCATACCGCACCAACCGAACATAACGGCATGCTTTTGATTTTCCAGGCCGGCAAAAGTTTGCGGCGCATAGAAATCGAAACCTTGATCAAGTTCGGCAATATGAGCGGCATTAAATGTCCGATCATCCAATTTTCCTACGGCATAGACCGCATGAAAATTATTTTGGAACCGGCGGGCTTCGCGCCGTTTGCCTTGCGGAGACCAGATGAAAATATCGTTATCGCCGACTTTCAATAAATCCGGGCATTCCCACATAAACACCTTTTGATTATCAAAAGCGGGGAGAGACAATTCGCCTAATAAGCGCGGCTCATCATCAAGATTATCCATTTCAAAAATAATGGCGGTGCCGGTTAAATCTTCACGTTGTGCGCCGCAAATAAAACGGATTTTTCCTTCTTTTGTGAAGTAAGGTTTCGGATCACGAACGTGTTCGGTGTAGCCTTTCGGTGCATTTTCAATTAATGGGCGTTTACTGAGAAGTTTACCGGTGCGGTCAAAAATCGCTAAATTTTGAAAGGGAACCCGTTGGTTATCCGCAGCGCGTCTTGTGTTACCGGTATAAAATGCGGCGATTTTATCGCCCACTGGTAAGGCGCCGCCGGAATAACAACCGTGACTTTCAAAAAGTTCGCAAGGGATAAGCGGATCGGCTTCGGTATAGATATGAAAATCCTCGGTCGTGAAATGCTTCCAGTGTTTCATGCCGTGAATGGCATCAAACGGGAACCATTGATAGAACAGATGAAATTTTTCGCCGTCAAAAACCAAACCGTTGGGATCGTTTAGTAAGCCTGTAGATGGCGCGAGATGGTAGTAGGGGCGAAAATCCCGATCTTTTTCTACCTCGCTTTTAATTCGTTCAAGCTCGCCCTGTTCGGCCGCCAAAATGCTTTTATATTTACCGTTATTAAATATAATCATCATTATACCTTGGTGAAAATAAAATAAAGAAAAGTGCGGTAAAAACGACCGCACTTTTTATCGGATATTAAGCTAATGCTGCAAAAGCCTTATCCGCCGCCGTTAAGGTGCGGTCGATATCCGCATCCGTATGCGCCAGCGACATAAATCCCGCTTCAAATGCGGACGGCGCAAGATAAACACCTTCGTCCAACATTTTATGGAAAAATACTTTAAATTTTTCCGTGTCGCATGCCATGACATCCTGATAACAGGTCACCTGAGCTTTATCCGTGAAGAATAGACCAAACATGCCACCTACATAATTGACGGTGAACGGAACATGATGCTTGTCCGCCAAGGCTTTCAAACCAAGAGCGAGTTTTTCCGTCAGTTGTGCCAAACGTTCCTGATTGCCGGCTTTTTGTAATTCGGTTAAACAAGCGAGCCCCGCCGCCATGGCAATCGGATTGCCGGATAAGGTGCCCGCTTGGTAAACGGGGCCTGTGGGTGCGATAAATTGCATAATTTCTTTTTTACCGCCGAATGCGCCTACCGGCATACCGCCGCCGATTACTTTACCTAAACAGGTTAAATCCGGTTCTACATTATAATAGGATTGCGCTCCGCCGAGAGCAACTCGGAAACCCGTCATTACTTCGTCAATAATAAATACCGCGCCGTATTGATTGCAAAGTTCGCGTAAACCTTGCAGAAAGTTGTTTTGCGGCGGTACGCAATTCATATTGCCGGCGACAGGTTCTACGATGATACAGGCGATATCCTGCGGATATTGTTCAAAAGCCTGTTTTACGGACTCAAGATCATTATAAGTGCAGGTCAGAGTATGTTTGGCAAAATCGGCAGGCACACCGGGCGAATTCGGTTGACCCAGAGTTAATGCACCGGAACCCGCTTTCACTAATAAGGAATCCGCATGTCCGTGATAGCAGCCTTCGAATTTGATGATTTTGTCTCGGTTGGTATAGCCGCGGGCAAGACGAATTGCCGACATGGTAGCTTCGGTACCGGAACTTACCATACGAACCATTTCCATAGACGGAATTAATTTACACACTAACTCGGCAAGATCAATTTCGATTGGAGTCGGCGCACCAAAGCTTAATCCGTTTTCCGCGGTTTTTATGACCGCACTTAAAATAGCAGGGTGATTATGACCTAAAATCATAGGCCCCCAGGAACCTACGTAATCCACATATTGTTTATCGTCGGTGTCCCAAATATAAGCGCCTTTGGCTTTTTGAATAAACACCGGCGTGCCGCCTACGCCTTTAAACGCACGAACGGGCGAGTTTACGCCGCCGGGGATAACTTGTTGCGCGCGAGAAAAAAGAGTATTGGAATCAGTCATAAAGATCTTCCTAATTAATTAGCTGTAAGGATAAAAATGCCACTATTGTACTGCAAATTTAACAAATTTTTCCTTTTTTATAAAAATATTTATGTAGTAAATTGGCTTTGTGCTATCCTGTTGAACCTCATATTGTTATTTTTTTAAGCACATTTAAAAAGGTATCTATCCGATGTTGTGGCTTAGTTTAATTCTTACATTTATTGTTTCGTTTCTCACCATTCTTGTTATTAAGCCTGTTGCGCTTAAGGTCGGGCTGGTTGACAAACCGAATTATCGTAAACGCCATCAGGGCGCAATTCCATTGCTTGGCGGTATTTCTTTGTTTATGGGGAATCTGTGTTTTTATCTTTTACAATGGGATTCTACCAGATTACCTTATCTCTATTTATTCTGTGTGTTGGTGCTTTTGGTCATCGGTTTACTGGATGACCGTTTCGACATAAGTGCCGCGTTACGTGCCGGTATTCAAGCTGTGCTCGCGGTGTTAATGATCTATGTCGGTCATTTATCTTTAGAGCATCTCGGTCAAATTATCGGACCGTTTCAGGTTACCTTAGGTCCTATTGGCTTTGTAATTACGGTTTTTGCCACTATTGCGGTAATTAATGCTTTTAATATGATTGACGGTATCGATGGGTTGCTCGGCGGCTTATCAAGCGTGAGTTTCGCCGCAATCGGTATTTTGATGTTAATGGATAATCAATTTGATCTCGCCGTATGGTGTTTTGCGTTAATTATTGCGCTGATTCCTTATGTCATGTTCAATTTAACGATATTTGGTAAAGAACGGAAAATTTTTATGGGTGACAGCGGAAGTACATTAATCGGTTTTACGATGATTTGGATTCTTTTGCTCAGCACTCAAGGCAAAGGCCATCCGATGAATCCGGTTACCGCATTGTGGGTTATCGCAATTCCGATTATAGATATGATCGCCGTGATTTATCGCCGTTTACGCAAAGGGAAAAGTCCGTTTAAGCCGGATCGTTTGCATGTGCATCATTTAATGGTACGAGCAGGGTTGACTTCTCGCCAAGCGCTTTTAGTTATTACCTTCTTTGCTGCGCTTTGCGCAGGGTTTGGGATTTTAGGCGAAGTGTATTACATTAATGAATGGATTATGTTCATTTTATTTATTGTATTGTTTTTCCTTTACTTATATTCCATTACTAAAGCGTGGAAAGTGACGCGACTTATCCGCCGTATGAAACGTCGGGCACAACGTCGTAAACACTCATAGTTATCATTGATTTAATAAGGATTAAATATGTCTGAACGAATAGCAAAAAAGCAAGGTTCGGTACTTAAGACGCTTAGTTGTATCCTGTTGTCGGCGTGTATCGGCGGAGCGGCAGGTTATGGTTCCAGTTATTTAGCGAAAAATTTGTGGACTGTACAGTCATCTCTCGAAAAACCGGCACTAACGGAATTAGGAAATTATTATTCTCTGTATTCGACTTATCAATTGCTGAATAATGAGAAAGCCAATCAGGATCCGACCGGAGATATATTTAATCGCTTCAAACAGTTAGCTGGGTCTTATGAACACGCTAAGGTTTTCTGGGAGAATACCGATTATTACAAACAGAAACTAACGGATGATTCTCAGCATGACAGTCAATTGCTTGATCAATTATCCCGGGAGATAAAACTGCTTGATACAAATGCCGCAACAACGCAGCTAAGCCTTGAATTAGACAATCCGAAACGCGCTAGAGAATTGCTCACTGAATATATTGATTACACAGGGCTGGCTAACAGAAAGAATATTTATGGCGAACTAATCGTAAAATGGAAAACTCTGTTTGACCAGGTAAATAGTGCAGCGAATCTTAATGTTGCGGATACGGAGCGGCAAAAATGGAAATCTATGCTATCAATGATGCAGTCCGTCAAACCCTTAGATGATCAACTAGTGAGTTATCATTTTATTCAGAAACCGGGACAGGCGGAAATATCCTCGCCTAACCGCATATGTTGGGCCGGAATAGGTTCTACAATCGGCGCATTTTTCGGTTTGTTTATCGGGTTATTTATACGTAGAAAATAGTAACCAAATAAAGTATGAATGAAGCCTGAAAATTCAGGCTTTTTAACAGGTAGATGAAACTTATCCCACCATTTACAATTCTTCAATGACATTTTTTGAAAAGTGCGGTCAAATTTTTCGGAATTTTAGGAATATCTATGAAAGAAAAGGCATGATTAAATTCATGCCTTTCATGTTTTTTTTAGATAATGTTACTTACAAAAATAACGATAATAATGAGCGGAACCACAAACTTCACGTAATTAAACCAGACTGTTGTAAATAATGAATCCGGCGTAGGCGAGAGTTCGGCTTTTGCTTTGTCTTTTAATACGAAGCCTACAAAAACGGCACAACCAAGCGCGGTTAATAAAAATAAAATATTGCCGCTGATGAAATCGAAGGCATCAAAAATACTTTTATCAAAAGGGCGAAAATCTTTCCAAAGGTTGTCACCTAAAATGGAAGGGATGTTACCTAACAGGAAAATCCCGCCGAGAGTCAGTAAAATTGCTTTGCTACGGCGCATTTTTAATTTTTCTTGCAATGCGGTGATAATTACTTCATAGATTGTAATAGAAGTAGTTAGTGCGGCAATCAGTAATAATGAAAAAAATACAATGGCAAAGAATGTGCCGCTCCATAAATGAGAAAAGACAATCGGCAGACTCTGGAACACTAAAGTTGGGCCTGCATTAGGCTCGATACCGAAACTAAATAGTGACGGAAAAATCATAAAGCCTGCAAGAATTGCGATAATAGTGTTAGTAAAGCCGGTAATAACGGCGGTTTGAATGAGATTTTCTTCTTTACTCAAATAACTTGAAAGAGTAATTAAAACCCCGAAGCCCAAACTTAAGGCAAAAAATACCTGACCTAACACCATAATGAATAATTTAGGCGTGATTTTAGAAAAATCGGGTTTGAGATAATAAATAATCCCGTCCATAGCGCCTGGTAAGGTTACGTTACGAATCACCATACCGATAAGGAAAACGAACAGTAAAGGCATTAGAAATTTAACCGCGCGTTCTATTCCGCCGATAATCCCTTTGGCTAAAATAATGTAGTTAATGATAACAAAGATAAAGGTGTAAAGAGCAATATGTAACGGGCTGTTGCCGATACTGAAATCATAGAATTCTTTTGCGGTTTCTTTGGTGATCGGTGTTGAAATATCCAGGATTCCGCTAATCAGGCTGATAATGTAGTTCATCACCCAGCCGCCAAGTACCATGTAATATGCCATGATACCGAAAGCGCCCAACAGCCCCATATAACCTATGATTTTCCAGCCGCCGGAAATATTTTCGTCCTGTAATTTGTCGCCGAATGCGTCGATTGAATTAACACGCAGGCGGCGGCCGA
This sequence comes from [Mannheimia] succiniciproducens MBEL55E, assembly GCF_000007745.1. Lineage (GTDB taxonomy): Bacteria > Pseudomonadota > Gammaproteobacteria > Enterobacterales > Pasteurellaceae > Basfia > Basfia succiniciproducens. Next base: position 895,145 of record NC_006300.1, read on the forward strand.
TGACATTTTCTACTAAAATCATCGGAATTCCGATAAGAATCATTGCAAGGCAGAAAAGCAGTACATAAGCGCCGCCGCCGTTTTCGCCGACTAAATAAGGAAAACGCCAGGTCGCCCCGAAACCTACGGTTGCACCGGCAACGGTCATTATGTAGGTAATCTTACTGGACCAGGTTTGTCGTTCAGTTTTTGTTGTCATGTTATTACCGTTATTATTCATGTAAATTTGGCTAGAAATATAAAAAATGTTGAAAGGCGGTGATTTTAGCTTATTTCAGTGTTTTTTTATAGATAAAACGAAAGGTTTCCGCTCGTTGTTGGAAAAAATACAAAAAAATACGCGCTTTTTTGAATAAAAATATATGATTATTACGCGGATTTAGTTTAAAGATCCGTTTTATCTTTGTATTCGCATAGATCTTCAATAATGCAGGAACCGCATCTTGGTTTACGGGCGATACAGGTATAACGACCGAGCAGAATCAACCAATGATGAACGTCCACTTTGAATTCGTTCGGCACGACTTTATTTAATTTTTCTTCTACTTTGACTACATCTTTGCCCGGCGCGAATCCGGTTCGGTTCGATACCCGGAAAATATGGGTATCAACCGCAATAGTCGGATGTCCGAACGCCGTATTTAACACGACATTTGCCGTTTTTCTTCCCACACCTGCCAAGGCTTCTAGCGCCGCACGATCTTCCGGTACTTGGCTTTGATGTTTTTCAATTAAATCGCGACAGGTTTTGATAATATTTTCCGCCTTGGCATTATATAGACCGATAGTTTTTATATATTCTTTCAAACCTTCGACACCCAAGGCAAGAATCGCTTCCGGCGTATTAGCGATAGGAAATAGCCTTTCAGTGGCTTTATTGACTCCTTTATCCGTAGCTTGTGCGGATAAAATCACCGCAATCAACAGTTCAAAGGGCGAATTGTATGTTAATTCTGTGGTTGGCTGCGGATTGTTATCCCGCAGTCGGGTTAATATTTCGATACGCGTTTGTTTATTCATTTTGTACGGCTCTCAATAACATTTTTTAATGCAAGAATAACGGCTAAGCCTAAGAATGCGCCCGGCGGCAGAATGGCCAGTAACAAATTACTGTCGTTATGGAAAAACTCAATACGCAGAGGTTTTGCCCAATCGCCTAACAGCAAATGAATACCGTCAAACAGCGTGCCATTACCAAGTACTTCACGTAATGCGCCCAACAGGAAAAGGCTTAATGTCATGCCTAATCCCATGGCGAATCCGTCGAAAGCGGAATGCAGTACTGAATTTTTAGAGGCAAAGGCTTCCGCTCTGCCGATCACAATACAGTTGGTGACGATTAATGGAATAAAAATCCCCAGCGATTGATAAAGGCTGTAAGTGTAGGCGTTCATCAATAATTGCACCGCCGTTACGGTAGTGGCAATAATCATCACGTAAATAGGGATACGGATCTCGTGGGGGATTTGTTTACGAAATAAAGACACCATAGTATTAGTGCAGGTAAGCACCAAAAGGGTCGCAAAGCCCAAACCAAGAGCGTTGGTCGCCGAGTTTGAGACCGCAAGCAAAGGGCAGAGCCCAAGCAACTGTACGATGGCGGGGTTATTTCGCCATAGCCCTTGAGAAAGCAGGTCGTGCCAAATTGATTGTTCTTTTTCCATAATTATTCACATCATTTTTGCCCGGCAAATAGATATTTACCGGTTGTTTTGTTCATTTTTTAATACGGCTAATGCGCTTCGTTTTACCTGATTTACCACCGCTCTGGGAGTGATGGTCGCGCCGGCAAATTGATCAAATTTACCGCCGTCTTTTTTTACCGCCCAATCCTGTAAATTATCTTCACTGATTTTTTGATGATTAAAGCTCAGAATCCAGTGGGAAACTCTCGTTTCAATTTTGTCGCCTAATCCGGGGGTTTCTTTATGCGCCAAAACGCGAACGCCTAAAACTTCACCTTCCGGCGTGATCCCCATAAGCAAACGAATCGCGCCGGAATAACCGTCGGGCGCAGTGGCTTCAACTGCATAAGCGCTTACTTTGCCAGTTAAAAGTGCGGTGCAAATTTTCTCAATTTCGCGGGATTCCGTAGTTTTACAGGTTGCCGTTACATCGTTATCGTAGTAATTTGCCGGAATCACCTGAGCTAACAATTCTTGTTGTTGTTTAAGGATTTCCGCTTCAATTTTATCTTTAGTCAAAAAATATAACGCCGTGGAAATAATCGTACAGATTAAAGCGACAATACCTAATATCGCGCCATATTTTACAGAAGTTTGACCTACACCCATTAATTTTTCCCTCTAAGATCATAACCGGTTACCCGCGGGCGCGTGTATTGATCTATCAACGGCACGCAAATATTGGCAAGTAAAATGGCAAACGCCGCACCGTCGGGATAACCGCCGTAAAACCGGATTAAACAAAGCAGTAAGCCGACCAACACGCCAAAAACCAGTTTGCCTTTTGGGGTGATTGAGGCCGTGACCGGATCCGTTGCGATAAAAAAAGCGCAAAACATTGTGGCACCGCTGAATAATTGCCATAAAGGTGACGGCATATTATCGGAAAATAACCAACTGCATAAAGAGAAAAGACAAACGGTTATTAAAAGTGCGGTGGGAATTTGCCAATGAATAATGCGTTTCCATACCAAAAACAAGCCGCCCAATAAAAACGCCAAATTCACTTGGAACCAACCTAAACCGGCTAAAGACGATTGAGTAAATAGAGGAGAGCGATTAATTTCAGCCAGGCCCCGATTTGCTTTTAACCCCGTTTTTACCGCATCCAACGGCGTGGCTGAACTCATGCCGTCAATGGAGGCGGTTAATTGATGAAGACTGAAACCGTCCGTTGTACCGCCGCTAAAAATTAAGTGGTAAGCGTCAATGAAAGTCGGCGGTTCATGCAGCAATTGCACGGGCGCAAGCCAGGTGGTCATTTGCATCGGGAACGAGACGAGCAATACCACATAACCGACCATCGCAGGGTTGAACGGATTTTGTCCCAATCCGCCGTAAACATGTTTGCCTAAAATAACGGCGCAGAAGATACCGATTAAAATGATCCAATAAGGCGCATAAGGCGGAATGGCAACGGCAAGAATTAACGCCGTTAAGGTGACACTGAAATCCGAAATATAGAATAACTTCGGTTTTTTGCGCAAAATAGTCACTAAAAACTCAAGGCAAAGGGCAAAAACAACGGCGATCGTTATTTGAAATAAAACGCCGAACCCAAAGTAATAAAGCTGCGCAAAAATGGCAGGTAGCATAGCCAAAATTACCCACAGCATAATCCGAGCTGTCAGTTTTCCTGAATGGCTGTGGGGAGAACTTGCTATTTTAAACATAGAGATAGCACCTTAATTATTCTGTTTTATTTGATTGTTGTTGCGCCAGCTTTTTCGCTTTGGCGCGGGCGATAGCGGCGGCGATTGCCGCTTTTTTCGGATCCGTTTTGGTTTTTTCGGCGCTGTCCGACGGTGCGGAAATTTCGGTATTTTGCACCGCACTTTTTACCGCCGATACATTATCGCTTGCGGATTCAGTGTTATTTTGCGCCGCCTTTTTCGCTTTAGCGCGGGCAATAGCGGCGGCGATTGCCACTTTTTTCGGATCCGTTTCGGTTTTTTCGGCGCTGTCCGACGGTGCGGAAATTTCGGTATTTTGCACCGCACTTTTTACCGCCGTTACATTATCGCTTACGGATTCAGTGTTATTTTGCGCCAGCTTTTTCGCTTTAGCGCGGGCAAGAGCAGCGGCAATGGCGGCTTTTTTCCCGTCAAGTGCGGTCGAATTTTCCGGATTTTTTTGTACGTCGGAATTATCCGATTGCGTGCCGGAATCAACCTGAGTTAAGACGGAATTTTCAGTGCTAATCGCCTGTTGGCGGGCTAAACGACGAGCTTTGCGTAGTGCCATGACTTCCGAATTATCCGGTAATACTTCGCCTTTTTCATTCACAACGGTTTTTAAGGCGGAAATTTTCGGTTTTTCCGTTATTGCCGCTTGTTTTTGTTTTAAACGTTCGAGCGCAGCTTTTACCGGATCAACGCCTTTCTGGTTGGCTAATTCCTCCCGACGGGCTTCCGCCGCACGTTGAGAACGCAATTTACGCGCCTGTTCTTCCCGTTCAAGGCGGCGCTGTTTTGCTTCAAACCGTAGTTTAGCTTCTTCAGCTTTTTTCGCTTTATCTTTGATTTCCCAAATTTTTGCTTTTTCCTGACGGAAATATTGAATTAACGGGATATGGCTAGGGCAGACGTAAGCACATAAACCGCATTCAATACAATCTTTCAGGCTGTATTCTTCGGATTTTTCGTGATCTTCCGAACGTGCATACCAATAAAGCTGTTGCGGCATAAGATGCACCGGGCAGGCATCGGAGCAGGCGGAACAACGGATACAGGATTGTTCTCGCGCCTGCGGATCGTATTCAAAGTGATCCGGTGCAAGAATGCAGTTCCCCAGTTTTGTAATAGGCGCATCAAGGTTGGGAAGCGTTAATCCCATCATCGGGCCGCCTAAAAACACCGGTAAGCGTTCATCATACTGATAACCGACATTTTTTAATAGAAAGGAAATCGGCGTACCAAAACGTACCCATTGGTTTCCTTTATTGGGGATTTTATCGCCGGTTAAGGTGACTACGCGCTCAATTAAAGGTTCGTCATTAATTATCGCCCGCTTAATCGCAAATGCGGTACCGACGTTTTGCATTAGCACGCCTATACTGGAAGAACGTTGTCCGGCAGGTACTTCCATGCCGGTGAGTATTTGGATTAATTGTTTTGCCGCACCGGAAGGATATTTGGTCGGAATAACGCGGATTTCAATATCGTTTGCACCCTGTAATGCGTTTTTTATTGATTGCACCGCTTCAGGCTTGTTGTCTTCGACGGCAATTACCACTTTTTCCGGGCGCAAAATATAGCGGAGAATGCGAATACCTTCGATAATTTCATCAGGATTATCCCGCATTAGACGGTCATCACAAGTGATATAGGGTTCGCATTCGGCACCGTTAATAATGAGTAATTTTACTTTCTTTTGGGCGGAATCAATTTTCGCCGCAGTCGGGAATACCGCACCGCCAAGTCCGGCAATGCCGGCTTGGTAAATTTTTTCGATTAATTGTTCCGCACTTTGACTAAGGAAATCATCAATAGGATTTTGTTCCCGCCATTGGTCTTTGCCGTCGGCATGAATATGCACGGCAAGCTCCGATAAACCGGAAGGATGCGCCGCAATATGAGGGGCAATCGCTATTACCGTGCCCGATGTGGGCGCATGAACGGGCAACATTCGTAAGCCGTCGCCTTGGGTCAGGGGCTGACCTTTTAACACATAATCGCCTTCTTTCACCAATAGATTACCGGCGTCGCCCGCGTGCTGTTTGACGGGAATATAAAAATCCTCCGTTAAGGGCGCTTTTGTAATGGGAGTTTGGTTAGATTGGGATTTCATTTCCGGCGGATGAATACCGCCGTCAAAATCCCAAAGCTTACCGGAATTGAATCTTGCTAAAACATCGGTCATGCGTTATTTCCCCACCACTAATTTTTTCTCACCGTCGGTTGTATTCATCACGGGAATGACTAAATCCGGGTTTACTTTCCAATCCCAGTTATCAATGTTTTTTTCAACTTTTATCATTTTAATGCAGTCGGTCGGGCAAGGCGCAACGCAAAGTTCGCAGCCGGTACAGAGATCCGGGATAACGGTATGCAGAGATTTATTGGTACCTATAATGGCATCGACCGGGCACGCTTGGATACATTTCGTACAGCCGATACACATATCTTCATGAATAAAAGCGACTTTAGGCGTATTGTCTTCGGTAAATTCGGCATCAGGCGCATCCACACCCAGTAATTCGGCAATTTTTATTACCGTCGGCTGCCCGCCGGGAACGCATTTGGTAATGATATCTCCGTTGGCAATAGCCTCAGCATAAGGACGGCAGCCGGGATAACCGCATTGACCGCATTGGCTTTGGGGCAAAATCGCATCAATTTTATCTACGATAGGATCCGCTTCCACTTTTAATTTAACGGACGCAAAACCAAGAATAATGCCGAAAATAAGGGCGAGTACTGCAATCGCAATAAGAATGTAATAGATCGTTGTCATAATCCGTACTCACTTTAAACCCGAATAAGCCCGGTAAAGCCCATGAAAACCAAGGACATCAAGCCGGCGGTAACTAATGCGATAGACGCGCCTTTAAAAGGCGCCGGTACATCTGCCGCCGCCAGGCGTTCGCGTAAAGAGGCGAAAAGAACAAGGACCAGAGCAAAACCTAATGAGGCGCCAAATCCATAAATGACAGACTCGGTTAAATTATGAGCTAAATTAATATTAAGCAGCGCAACCCCTAATACGGCACAGTTTGTGGTAATAAGCGGAAGAAAAATACCTAACAAACGATAGAGCGTCGGACTGGTTTTGTTGATTACCATTTCAGTAAATTGTACTACGACCGCAATAACCAAAATAAAGACTAACGTGCGCAAGAAAGATGCGTTTAACGGTGCAAGAATATAACTGTCCGCAAGATAGGTACAAAGTGAGGCAACCGTTAATACAAAGGTTGTAGCAAGCCCCATGCCGATTGCAGTTTCGACTTTTTTGGAAACGCCCATGAACGGACAAAGCCCTAAAAATTTAACCAGGACAAAGTTATTAATGAGCGCAGTACTAATAATTAATAATATATAGTCTGTCATATTGGTGTAATTCGTTTGAGTAAGCGCGTTATTATCCTGTTTTTGCAAAGCAAGGACAATAAAAATTTCAACCTGCAGAATATAACAGATTTTACTTGCTTTTTTTATCCCTAAATCGGGTTTTATTTAATAATTCGGTAAGGCTGGCGGCAAGGGTTCGGGCGTACCTAAAAAGTGCGGTTCTTTTTCAATGAAAAGTTCCCATAGCATTAACAGACGGGCGAAAACCTCTCTAAACCGGACGAACGGATAATCTTTCGGATACTCGGCGGCAAAACAAATGGCATCAATATGATGGAACTTAGCGATAAATAAGGCGCGTTCGCAATGAAAGCGCTGAGTGATGATCACCATAGGAGTGGCATTAAATATTTCTTTGGCGCGGATAATTGAATCCAGCGTGCGAAACCCGGCAAAATCCATATATAAGAATTCTTCGCCGATTCCTTTTTTACGCAGATCTTTGAACATGGTTCGGGGTTCGTTATATTGCAAAGTACGATTATCGCCGCTTAAGAGCAAGTAATCTATTTTTGCCGATTTAAACAGCGCTTCCGCCGCATTAAGACGGTTTACATAAAACAGATTCGGCGTATTTCGCGCAAAATATTTTGCCGTACCGAGCAGAACGCCGTAAGGGCGGTGAGGAACCTTGGTTATATCCGTATAAATATCGTTACGCACGGAATAACCGATCATCTGATCTAACGTTGCCAACGAAACGATAGCGATACCGGCAAGAATTGCACAGGTTTGAACAAGACGTTTTAATGAAGATTTAGCCAGAAATGATACAATTTTTGATTGTATTTTCTTACATCCTTGCATTTTACATCTCACATTACGGGTTAATACTGACTTAGAGATTAATTAAAAACTGCGGTAAGTTCAAGTGTAAATTTCTCGCAATATAATTTTAGCCGTTTAGACGTCTAAAATTTCTTGACAATATTTTGAGATAAGGATAGCTTATAACAAAATCTGCAAAGACGGATTGAGTATTAAATAATTAATGGATTCTTCAATGTCAGCACAGCAAGTAACCCTTTTTACGGAACAACCCTTAGACCTGATTTTTGGCGGGCGGCTTGGGCAAATAGATGTCGCTTACCAAACTTACGGTACATTGAATGAAGATAAAAGCAATGCGGTATTAATTTGTCATGCGTTGACCGGTGATGCGGAACCTTATTTATCACCGGTGGAAAATCAAGCCGGCGGCTGGTGGCAAAGCTTTATGGGCGAAGGATTGGCTTTGGACACTTCCCGTTATTTTTTTATTTGCTCAAACGTATTAGGCGGCTGCAAAGGCACAACCGGGCCGGCTTCGATTAATCCGAAAACCAATAAACCCTACGGCAGCCAATTTCCCAAAGTTACCGTTCAAGATATCGTCCGCCTTCAAAAAGCACTTATTTCTCATTTAAATATTCCTCATTTGCATGCGGTAATCGGCGGATCATTCGGGGGGATGCAGGCGACCCAATGGGCGATTTATTATCCTGATTTTGTGGATAAAGTCGTTAATCTCTGCTCATCACTGACTTTCAGTGCGGAGGCTATCGGTTTCAATCATGTAATGCGGCAAGCGATTATTAATGATCCTAATTTTAATAACGGCGATTATTATGAGGGTGAGCCCCCTGAAAACGGATTATCTATCGCCAGAATGCTCGGTATGCTGACTTACCGTACGGATCTGCAGTTGGCAAAAGCTTTTGGTCGCGCCACCAAAAACGAAGGGCATTACTGGGGCGATTACTTTCAGGTTGAATCTTATTTAAGTTATCAGGGGCAGAAATTTTTAGGCCGTTTTGATGCAAACAGCTATCTGCATTTATTACGGGCTTTAGATATTTATGACCCGAGTATCGGCTTTGATAATATCAAAGAAGCGTTGTCGCGTATTAAGGCGCATTATACTTTAGTGGCGGTAACCAACGATCAACTATTCAAATTAACGGATTTGCATAAAAGCAAAACTTTATTGGAGCAGGCCGGGGTTCCGCTGGATTATTACGAATTTCCTTCCGATTACGGGCACGACGCTTTTCTGGTGGATTACGATACCTTTGAACCGAAAATTCGCAGCGGGTTGGAATAGGATTCGGACTGACAACCGGAACTAATACAAGTGCGGTCAAAAATGTAGGATTTTTGAAAATAGAGGGCGCCAAACAGGGCGCCTATAAATTTTTAAGGTTTGTAGCAAATCTTCATATCATGATTTGCAAAGTTTTTAGCCAGTTCAGCGATCGCAATTCCTTGCGGCAGGATCAAATTCGGGGCGATTTCATACAGAGGAATAATCACAAATTCCCGGTTGGTCATATCATAATGGGGAAGGATTAAACGTTCCGATTTTATCACTAAATCGTCGTAAAGCAGAATGTCCAAATCCAGAGTGCGCTCGCCCCAACGGCGTAAACGCACGCGCCCTTGTTCGTTTTCAATTTGTTGCAAATAATCCAGCAATTCTAAAGGCGCAAGTTCGGTGTGAATACAGGCGACGGCATTTACATAATCGGGTTGATCCTGCGGGCCTAACGGTTTGCTTTGATAAAATGAGCTTACCGCACTTAATGATGTTTGAGGCAACTTGTTAAGTGCGGTTAATGCTGAATTCAGCTGTTCTATAGGCGTATTCAAATTACTGCCAAGGGCGATATAAACGGTTTTCATTATAATTATGGGTTAGTTGCCGTTTTAACTTTGGGTTTACGCCGGCGGGGACGATAGAATTTTTTCTTGCCTTGAGGATGTTGTTTATCCTGTTCTTTTACCAATGCCGAGCGTTGCTCATCGGTACTTAGTTGATATTCATGCCACCAGGCGGAAAGCTCAATGGCTTCACCGCCCTCAATTTCGGCGCGCATCGCCAATAAATCAAAGGCGGCGCGGAATTTATTATGTTCCATGGTACGTTCCGGCGCTTTGCCGTTACGTTTTAGTAGTTGTAACTGTAAAAACCAAATATCCCGAATGGTTGCCGTATGACGACGGGGAGCCGCTAAGTTTTTACAGAACAAATCTAAAATTTCATTGCTTGCTAAGGCATAAGCGTCATGGTTATTTAATCCGCCTTCATTTTTGAGAATTTCCACTTTTTCACGCAGCGGATACCAAAAAAATGCGGCGAATAAAAACGCAGGATTCACCCGGAGTTTGTCGGCGATCCGTTCATCGGTAGAAGTTAGCGCAGTGAGGATCATTCGCTCCGCAAAACTGTCGCCGCGTTCGGTGAAATAAGGCATTAGCGAAGGGAAAAGCTGCTCGAATAAGTGGTATTCACGTAACAGATTATAGGTTTTTACCCCTTGCCCGGATTGCAGTAATTTTAAACTTTCGTCGAATAGACGCGCCGGCGGAATGTTTTTTAACAAATGGGCGAGTTTACGAATATGAGGGGCACTCGATTTATCCAAGAACATATCTAATTTAGCCATGAAACGAATGGATCGTAACATACGCACGGGATCTTCCTGATAACGGGTAACCGGGTCGCCGATAAGACGCAACTTACCCGCTTTGAGATCCTCTATTCCGTTAAAGTAATCATAAACTAAATTATCTTTCGGGCTGTAATAAAGAGCATTAACGGTGAAATCCCGGCGCTCGGCATCCTGTTCTAAGGTACCGTAAACATTGTCGCGCAGCAACATTCCTTCTTCACTTTGTTTTGAAGCGTTTTCATTTTCAATATCGCTATGGTTCGCCCGGAATGTCGCTACTTCAATAATATCTCGGCCGAACATAATATGAGCCAGACGGAAACGGCGCCCTACCAAGCGGCATTGACGCTGAAAAATTGCCTGAATTTGATCCGGGCGTGCATTGGTTGCCACATCAAAATCTTTGGGTTTTTTATCCAATAATAAATCGCGCAAACAACCGCCGACTACATAAGCCTCATAACCGTTACGGTTTAATTTTTCCACTACGGACAGTGCATTTTTGCTGATCATTCGCGGATTAATGCCTAACAGATTGGCTCTGATGGCAAATTTATTTAAAGTGCGGTGTGTTTTATGGGATTTTTTATTCGGTGTTTTTGTATGATGAGCGTGAGGCCGTTCGAGTTTGGTTTCCGCTCGAGCGGTTTTTTTTATGTTGCTTGATTCTGTTGCCTGTTTTTTAGATTTTTTAGTAAACAGGTTTTTTATGTAAGTGAAAATAATTCGCCTCGTTTAGGTATCTAAAATGAGAAAAAGCTTTCGCCTTTAATGATGAAAGCTATCTGAAAAAAGGAAATAATTATACTAAAAAGTCCATTTCCTTCAATACCTATATCCCCCGAAACAGGGGGATATGTGCTTAAAATATACAGCAATGTGAAAATTTAATAGCCCATTTGTTTTTCACGCACTTCCGCAAGAGTTTTGCAATCAATGCAAAGGTCTGCAGTCGGACGGGCTTCTAAACGGCGGATACCGATTTCAACACCGCAGGAATCGCAATAACCGAAATCTTCGGTTTCTAATTTTTTTAACGTGCTTTCGATTTTTTTCATTAGTTTACGTTCGCGATCACGGGTACGTAATTCCAAGCTGAATTCTTCTTCTTGTGTCGCACGATCGGCAGGATCCGGGAAATTGGCCGCTTCGTCTTGCATATGACTCACAGTACGAGTGGTTTCTTGGATAATTTGATTGCGCCAGGCTTCCAAGATTTTTTTGAAGTGAAGCAGTTGCGCTTCATTCATATATTCTTCGCCTGCTTTTTCTTTGTAAGGCTCCACACCGGCTAAAGCTAAAAGGCTTAAGGACGCTTTATTTGTGTTTGTAGTCATATTGATCTCCTAATATAAATCATCCATTTAATCTAAACTGCGCAGAACCGAGATTCAGGAAAAATCAACATTCGGCAAATAGTTCAGGAAAATTGAATATAGGGTCTGTTTATAAAAGATAAACAAACGATTTTCAACGCAGAGTCGGCGAAAAATAAGCTCGTCCCTTCGGGTTGTGCCTAAAATAGCCACATGCGTTGTTGTAAAACTTGTTAATAGGACTGCTATTCACCGCGCTTTACACCTAGCCTGTGGCTATTTTAGGCGATAACGCAACCGGTTATAGTTATAAAAGATAAACAGCCCCTAACACAATACCTCTAAATTTTGTTCGGGTATTTTGAAAGGCGATATAAATAGCAGAACTTTTGCCATTTGGCAAATAAATTTACCTGAACTGATGTAAATTTTAACGAATTTATTTTCTTTATGTGAGCTGGAACACAAAAATAATCAATGTAGCTTGGTGCAAAAACGGCTTTATTTTAATGTCTTCCGATTCATATTGATGATTCGTTGGAAGATAAAATTTGATGAAATTGGACTTATTTTTATTTTGTTTTATTGTCAATACGTTATGTTTACTGGTGTTGCCCGAATCTTTTTTATTGGATTTTCCGCTGTTTTTACATTTTCTTTTTCCGCTTGTCATTGCGGCTTTTATTTATTGGTTCAAATACCGACGGTTATGGCGCGGCTTTTATTATTTATTTTGTGGGTTGATTGCCGTTTTTTATATTCATTTCCAGGCTTTGTCGCTATTTCGGGCGGCGGACGGAGTGAAATATCTACCGGCAAAGGTGCAAACGGATTTTGTTATTGATGAAATCCTTTATCAGCGGGATTATCGGAATATTATTGTTAAAGCGCAATTAGCGCCGGAATTCAAACCTCAGCGTATTTATGTAAACTGGCAAGCGGATCAAGCGGTTAAAACGGGGGAAAAATGGCGGGGCGAGTTGCATTTGAGGGCCGTTTCTTCCCGTTTGAATTACGGTGGTTTTGATAAACAGAAATGGTATTACGCCCAAGGAATTACCGCTTGGGCGAAGGTAAAAAGTGCGGTCAAAATTTCGGAAGATTTATCATTACGCCAACAATTATTTAATCATTATCTCGCGCAGACTGAACGCCTTCGGCAGCAGGGACTATTAATGGCACTTGCTTTTGGCGAGCGGGCTTGGTTGCAGGAAGATGTGTGGCAGATTTACCGGAAAACCAACACCGCTCATCTGATTGCCATATCCGGATTACATATTGGCTTGGCGATGTTGCTGGGCATGGGCGTGGCCAGATTGATTCAGTTTTGCTTGCCGACCCGCTATATTTCGCCTTATTTCCCGATGTTGAGCGGGCTGGTATTCGCCGCCGTTTATGCGGGACTTGCGGGCTTTGCCATTCCTACATTACGAGCCTTAATCGCGTTGGTTATTGTCAGCTTGCTTAAGTTGTTACGCGGTTATTGCAATGTATGGCAGTTATTTTTGCGCGTTATCGGCGTACTGTTTATATTTGATCCGTTAATGGTGCTATCAAATAGTTTCTGGCTGTCGGTTTGCGCGGTTTTTAGCCTGATTTTGTGGTATCAGATTTTTCCGTTAAATTTACTTGAATGGAAAGGCAAATCCGTGACAGACGGAAAATTCGCCTGGTTATTCGGTTTGATTCATTTGCAATTGGGTTTGTTTTGCCTGTTTAGCCCGATGCAGCTAATGACTTTTCAAGGGATTTCTTTAGCGGGCTTTTGGGCGAATTTAATTATTGTGCCGTTATTTAGCTTTTTATTGGTACCCGTTATTTTATTTGCCCTGTTTTCCAACGGCGCCTGGGAAAGCTGGCGGATAGCGGATTGGCTGGCGCAATGGTTTACGCATTTATTAAGTTATTTTCAGGATTATTGGATTGGGGTAAGCAACCAAACTTCGTGGTTGATTTGTTGTCTGTTATGCTTGTTATTGTTAACCGTAGTGCATTTTATTTATCCGTTGAAAAAACAAATTCCGGAAAAAAATGAATTATTAACGCAATTCAAAACTAAAAAAATTTCACTGAAAAGCGACCGCACTTTATCACCGGTTTTAAGAAAATATTTAGTTTCCGTTGCGACGCTCTTTTTAGCTTCAGGCGCGATGCTTTGGCTTTATCAGCAATGGCGGCAACCGGATTGGCGCTTCGAGACTTTAGATGTGGGGCAGGGGCTGGCGAATCTGATTGTAAAAGACGGACGCGCCGTCTTGTACGACACAGGAGCCGGCTGGAAAAACGGTAGCATGGCGCAGTCGGAAATTATTCCGTATTTGCAGCGACAAGGGTTGATATTAGAAAAGGTCATCTTGAGCCATGATGATAATGATCATTCGGGCGGAATTGCCGATATTTTGCAAGCTTATCCCAGTATTAATATTTTACAGCCTTCGATGGTAAATTATGAGAAAACCGAGCAAAATTCCTTCAATTTCGACCGCACTTTTTGCAAGCAAGGGCTGAATTGGCAATGGCATGGGCTGAATTTTCAGGTGCTAGCACCGGCTAAAATTGCAGAGCGAGCGAATAATACGGATTCTTGCGTATTATTAATTGATGACGGACAATACAAATTGCTGTTAACCGGCGATGCGGATTTGGCGGCGGAACAGCAGTTTGTAGCGCATTTGGGCAAAGTGAACGTCTTGCAGGTGGGACATCACGGCAGCAGAACATCCACGGGTGAAGCGCTGATAAAACAAATCAAGCCGGATTTCGCCCTGATTTCAGCCGGACGTTGGAATCAATGGGGTTTTCCTCATCCGGTTGTGACACAACGGCTGAAACGGCATAAAAGTGCGGTCTATAATACGGCATTTTCGGGACAGATTTCATTCGAGTTTTATCCGAATAAAATTGAGGTGAAAACCGCAAGAAGCAATTATCAGCCTTGGTTTCGGCAGATTGTAGGCGGCGAGCGGGATTGATATTTGGATCCTATTACAATATAGGTTACAATGCGCCAATTATTTTTTTGAGAAGATATACATTTATGCAAAAACTGCAAGAAAACGATCTGTCAACAAGCCAAACCTTTAAGCGCTTATGGCCGACTATCGCGCCTTTTAAAATCGGTTTAATTGCGGCCGCCGCCGCGTTAGTGTTAAACGCGTTGACCGATTCGGGCTTAATTTATCTGTTAAAACCCTTACTTGATGACGGTTTTGGTAAAGCGGATACCTCTTTTTTGAAATTGATGGCGGTGTTAGTCATCGTCTTTATTTTTATCCGCGGTATCACCAGTTTTATTTCAAGTTATTGCTTAGCCTGGGTCTCGGGCAAAGTGGTGATGACCATGCGTCGCCGGCTATTCAAACATTTGATGTATATGCCGGTGAGTTTTTTTGATCAAAACTCCACAGGGCGCTTGCTTTCCCGTATCACTTACGACAGCGAACAAGTGGCGAACTCATCGTCAAACGCGCTGGTAACCATTGTGCGTGAAGGCGCTTATATTATTTCGTTGTTAGCGGTAATGATTGCCACAAGCTGGCAGCTTTCCGTAGTGCTTTTCATTATCGGACCGGTTATCGCGGTGCTGATTCGTTTGGTGTCTAAAATTTTCCGTCGCTTGAGTAAAAATATGCAGAACTCAATGGGCGAATTAACGGCGACGGCGGAACAAATGCTGAAAGGACATAAAGTTGTGCTTTCGTTCGGCGGTCAGCAAATTGAAGAACAACGTTTTAACGAAGTCAGTAACGATATGCGCCGTAAAGGCATGAAAATGGTGGTTGCCGATGCTATTTCGGATCCGATTGTACAAATTATTGCTTCATTGGCGTTATCGGCGGTGCTTTATTTGGCTACCATCCCAAGTATTATGAGTCAAAATCTGAGTGCCGGCTCGTTTACTGTTGTGTTTTCTTCCATGCTGGCGATGTTGCGCCCGTTAAAATCCCTCACCAATGTGAACTCTCAATTCCAACGCGGTATGGCGGCCTGCCAAACCCTGTTTGATATTCTGGACCTTGATACCGAGAAAGATAAGGGTAAATATGAAGCGGAGCGGGTGAAAGGCGACGTGAGCTTTAAAGATGTGAGTTTTACTTATCAGGGTAAAGATCAACCGGCGCTAAAACATCTGTCTTTTGACATTCCTCACGGTAAAACCTTTGCTTTAGTGGGGCGTTCCGGTTCGGGAAAATCCACTATCGCTAATTTAGTGACCCGTTTTTACGATATCAATCAGGGCGAAATTCTACTTGATGGCGTTAACGTGCAGGATTATACCTTATCTAATTTGCGTACCCATTGTTCCGTGGTTTCACAACAGGTGCATTTATTCAACGATACCATTGCCAATAACATTGCTTATGCGGCGAAAGACAAATACAGCAGGGAACAAATTATTGCGGCGGCAAAAGCGGCGCATGCAATGGAGTTTATTGAGCCTTTAGAAAACGGCTTGGATACCGTAATCGGCGAAAACGGTGCGAGTTTATCGGGCGGTCAACGCCAGCGTTTAGCTATCGCCCGCGCCTTATTGCGCGATTCGCCGGTGCTGATTCTTGACGAAGCCACATCCGCATTGGATACGGAATCCGAACGGGCTATTCAGGCGGCGTTGGAAGAATTGCAAAAAGACCGCACGGTACTTGTTATTGCACATCGCCTTTCTACGATTGAAAAAGCGGATGAAATTCTGGTTATTGATCACGGCGAGATCTGTGAGCGCGGTAGCCATGAAGAATTACTGGCATTGAACGGTGCTTATAAACAGCTGCATAAAATGCAGTTTAACGGCTAGTTGCCGTCATAATAAAAAAAGTGCGGTCGTTTTTTGTTGATTTTTAATAAATAGAGCTGTGTTTTTTTTATTAATAAAACCATATTAACGTAGGGTGGGATTTATCCCACCAATATAGTAATTAATTGTTATAAACAGCGGGATAAATTCTCCTGCAACAGAGCTCAAATTTAAGGACTTTTAGGATTTATCGGTGTTAGAGCCTATATTTTTTATATCCTTATCCCCATTTTAACGGGCTGGCGCCCTCCATACCGGGATGTTGAAGATGAAATTTTGGTATACTAAATCTTGGATTGCTTATCTGTTACTCCCTTTTTCTTTTCTTTTTTGGCTGGTGAGCCAATGTCGTCGTTGGCTTTTTCAAGCCGGTATCATAAAATCCTATCGTGCACCGGTTCCCATAGTGATTGTGGGTAATTTATCCGTCGGCGGCAACGGTAAAACACCGGTGGTTATTTGGCTGGTGAAAGCTTTGCAGCAAAATGGTTTACGCGTGGGCGTGATTTCCCGCGGTTATGGCAGCCAATCGGCGGTTTATCCTTTATTAGTCACGGAAAAAACCGATCCGCTGGAAGGCGGTGACGAGCCGGTATTGATCGCGCAAAGAACTCAGGTACCGGTATGTATTTCGGCAAACCGGCAACAGGCAATAGAATTGTTATTACAAACTCAGCCCTGCGATGTGATTGTCAGCGATGACGGTTTGCAGCACTACAAATTACAGCGGGATTTTGAAATTGTAGTTGTGGATGCGCAGAGAGGTTTCGGTAACGGCTTTGTTATGCCCGCCGGGCCTTTGCGGGAATTACCGAGCCGTTTGGATTCCGTAGATTTAGTGATTGCCAACGGTAAAGCTAACCGATACAGTCAAACGGTGATGACTTTAGCCGCCGACTACGCGGTTAATTTAGTGACAAAAGAAAAACGTTTATTGACAGAGTTTGAATCCGGCTCGGCCTTTGCCGGGATTGGTAATCCTCAACGTTTTTTTACTATGTTACAGGGCTTTGGTATTCAATTAAAACAAACTTATGAATTTCAGGATCATCAAAAATTCAGTGCGGAATTATTCGCAAAATTTTCAAAAAACGAACCGCACTTTATGACGGAAAAAGATGCGGTGAAATGTTTTCCCTTTGCCCGGGAAAATTGGTGGTATGTGCCTGTTGAGGCAAAAATAACCGGTCAAAGTGCGGTCAATTTTATTGAAAATATTGTAGAAAGGGTAAAAAATGGACAGTAGATTGCTTGAAATTATCGCCTGTCCCAGATGTCAGGGGCGGTTGCAATTAGATAAAGAAAATGAGCGTTTGATTTGCCGTTTTGAGCATATTGCGTTTCCGATCGTTCAAGGCATTCCCGTTTTATTAGTTGAAGAAGCCGTTTCTTTAGCGGAAGATCCTAAGGATATAACATGACAAATTTTACTGTAATTATTCCGGCTCGTTTTGCTTCAAGCCGTTTACCGGGTAAGCCCTTAGCGGATATTGCCGGCAAACCCATGATTATTCATGTGTTGGAAAAAGCGCGGTTATCGGGGGCGACAAGAGTAGTTGTGGCGACCGATAATGAAGAAGTAAAGCAAGCCGTCGAACAGTTTGGCGGCGAAGTATGTATGACTTCGGCAAAACACAATTCCGGCACCGAACGTTTAGCCGAGGTGGTGGAAACGCTTAATATTCCCGATGATGAAATTATTGTGAATATTCAGGGCGACGAACCTTTGATTCCGCCGGTTATCGTTTCGCAAGTTGCTGAAAATTTATGTAAATTTAAAGTAAATATGGCAAGTTTGGCAGTGAAAATTCATGAATCGGCGGAACTTTTTAACCCTAACGCCGTCAAAGTGCTGACCGATAAAGACGGCTATGTGTTATATTTCTCCCGAGCGCCGATTCCCTGGAATAGAGACGCCTTTGCAAGGCTCAACTCCGGCGAGTTAAAGCAGGAAGAATTAGACTTGGCGGATCATTATTTACGTCATATCGGTATTTATGCATATCGCGCGGGCTTTATTAAACAATATGTGCAATGGGAACCGAGCGCCTTAGAGCAAATCGAAAGCCTGGAACAGCTTAGAGTGCTTTGGTACGGGGAAAAAATTCACGTGGAGTTAGCGAAAGAAATTCCGGCTGTTGGCGTCGATACCGCAGAAGATCTTGAGAAAGTAAGAGCTATTTTATCAAATTTTTAAATTTTTAAGGAACAGACTATGTTAGATAAAATCATTGGTGCGGTAATTAGTAACGCATTGGGTGGTAATTCAACTAATAATTCATCAAATTCATCGCTGATCAGCAATGTGTTAGGTTCATTATTGCAATCCCAGGGAGGTATGGAAGGTATTTTCAATAAATTGCAGCAAGGCGGTTTGGATAATTTATTGGAGTCCTGGATTGGTACCGGCAGAAACCAACCGATGCAGGCAAACCAAGTCTCCGAAGTGTTTGGCGAAGATACTATTTCTAGTGTTGCCCGTCAGGCAGGGGTGCCTGCATCACAAGCGCAGGATATTTTATCCCAGGCTTTACCGCAAATTATTGATATGCTTACACCGAACGGTCGTGAAGGCGGGGTGAGAACAGACAGCCTAACTCAGGCGACTCAACAGGTTCAGCAGGATAACGGATTTGGTTTAGACGATTTAATCGGCGGTGTATTGGGCAGTGTGTTAGGCGGTGGTCAACAACAATCCGCACAACCTGAACAACAACGTTCTCAGGGCGGATTAGAGGATTTATTAAGCCAAATGCTGAATACTCAAACCCGTTCCAGCCGCACGCCTACGGCAAGTACAAATGATGAATTGGCGCAGGATATCGGTTCGATTTTAGACGGTTTCTTTAAACAACGTTAATCGCTGTTTTATGAAAATAAGGCATGAA
The DNA here is from genome assembly GCF_000007745.1 of [Mannheimia] succiniciproducens MBEL55E. GTDB lineage: Bacteria > Pseudomonadota > Gammaproteobacteria > Enterobacterales > Pasteurellaceae > Basfia > Basfia succiniciproducens. Next base: position 914,332 of record NC_006300.1, read on the forward strand.
CATAGTTCGTGCCTTATTTTTTTGGTAGGATTAGAGAAAAATTATTACAGAAAAATTTGTTATGTTTGATTCCAAAAAATTTCTCGCCAATGTGACCCACGATCCGGGCGTTTATCGTATGTTTGATGATAAAGATACGGTGATTTATGTGGGCAAAGCTAAGGATTTAAAAAAACGGCTATCAAGCTATTTTCGCGCCAACTTAAGCAGTAAGAAAACGGAAGCGCTGGTGGCCTCCATTTGCCGTATCGAAACCACGATCACCACTTCCGAAACGGAAGCGTTATTACTTGAACATAACTATATTAAAACTTTTCAGCCGCGTTATAACGTATTATTAAGGGACGATAAATCCTACCCTTATATTTTATTAACAAAAGAACGCCATCCTAGAATTACCTCTCACCGGGGCAGCAAAAAGGTGACGGGTGAATATTTCGGGCCTTATCCACATGCCGGTGCGGTACGCGAAACCCTGTCTTTATTGCAGAAATTATTCCCTATTCGGCAATGTGAAAATTCCGTTTATGCCAACCGTTCTCGCCCTTGCCTGCAATATCAGATTGGTCGCTGTTTAGCGCCTTGCGTTTCGGGTTATGTTTCCGATGAAGAATACAATCAGCAAGTGGGTTATGCGCGTTTATTCCTACAAGGCAAAGATCAACAGGTCTTGGATCATCTGATTGGGAAAATGGAACGGGCAAGCCGAGCATTAAACTTTGAGGAAGCCGCTCGTTATCGGGATCAAATCCAGGCAGTACGTTCCGTTATTGAAAAACAATTCGTATCAAACGAGCGGTTGGACGATATGGATATTATTGCCATTGCCTATAAGTTAGGTATTGCCTGTGTTCATGTTTTATTTATTCGTCAAGGTAAAATTTTGGGTAACCGAAGCTATTTCCCTAAAGTGCCGGAGAATACTTCATTGTCCGAGCTGACGGAAACCTTTGTAGGGCAGTTTTATTTACAGGCTCATCAAGGGCGAACCATTCCGAACAGCATTATTGTAGATCGTAAATTGGAAGAAAAGGCGGAACTGGAAAGTCTGCTTACGGATCAAGCCGGTCGTAAGGTTAGTATTCAGGACAATATTAAAGGCAATAAGAGCAAATATCTGCATTTAGCGCAAATGAACGCTCAAGCGGCGTTAGCGCTGCAATTAAAGCAATCATCCTTGATTCATGAACGTTATAAGGAATTACAGCAACTACTGGGTATTGAAAAAATTCATCGTATGGAATGTTTCGATATCAGCCATACCATGGGACAGCAAACTATCGCATCTTGTGTAGTTTTTAACGAAGAAGGCCCGTTAAAGTCCGATTATCGCCGCTTTAATATTGAAGGTATTACCGGCGGTGATGACTACGCCGCCATGGAACAGGCGTTAAAAAAACGCTACGACAAAGATCTTGAGTTGGAAAAAATCCCTGACATCATTTTTATTGACGGTGGTAAAGGGCAGCTTAACCGTGCGTTAAAAGTATTCCATGAACTCCAGGTAAAATGGGATAAAAACCGACCGCATTTAATCGGTGTAGCAAAAGGTGTGGATCGTAAAGTGGGTTTGGAAACCCTGATTATCAGCAAACAAGAACGGGAAATCAATTTACCCGCAGACAGCCTTGCGTTGCATTTAATTCAGCATATTCGTGATGAGAGCCATAATCACGCCATTAGCGGCCATCGCAAAAAGCGGCAGAAAGCCTTTACCCAAAGCGGGCTGGAAACTATTGAAGGAGTAGGCGCAAAACGCCGCCAAGCGTTGCTTAAATATTTAGGCGGTATGCAAGGAGTGAAAAATGCCACTCAGGATGAAATCGCCTCCGTCCCCGGTATTTCCGTAGCATTAGCGGAGAAAATTTTTGAGGCGTTACATCATTAAATTTTCTCATCTAAAGTGCGGTAAAAAATCAGCGAATTTTCACCGCACTTTTCAGTATAAATTTTTATGGAGTCTCTTGCAGATCCTCTCGTTTTCGCCAATAAGTGGCGAATCTCGGTTTTCCGGTTTTGGTTAATCCCCGGTATTTATAGGTGATAACAGAGCCTACGGCCGGCGGATTTACGCGATCTTCCAATGTAAAACCCGAACCTATTCTGAATTTTCCCCGTTGATTTTTGCAAGTCAGCGCGCCCAATGCATTGGCGAATTGCCCCTTTCCTTTGTGATGCGCGATGACCGTACATTCTTCGTCTAAATGGGATTTTAATTTAAGGATTTGTGTGCTGCGCTTATTTTCATAAGGTGCATTGGGATTGCGCAGCACAACGCCTTCGCCTTTTTGGGTTTCAACTTGTTGCAAAAATTGCCGTACGTGATTTTTATCCCGAATCGGAATTTGTTCAATAATTTCAATATAAGAAGTGCGGTTTGTTTTCAGATAATTTTTTAATGTCGCCAGACGGGTAAATAAATCGCCCGGCGCTTCGGGTACGTCAAATACATAAAGTTTCAGCTTGTGCCAGCCTTTGTCTTGCTGTGAGCGGGTAATTGACGAAATTTCGGCAAATTGATCCCGTTGGCTGAATAATTCGCCGTCGATGGGAAACGGCGGAAAATTTTCAAGAAAATAATCGGGAGCGGCAAGAACGCCGCCTTGCCGGCTAATAAGTTGCTTTCCGTCCCAATAACCGCGAACGCCGTCTAATTTTTCGCTCATTACCCAGCCTGTAATATCCTGATTTTTATAATTTTCTAATAACATCAAAGCGGGTTCTTTGGCTTGTACAGGTAAAGCCGACAATAACAGAATCATTATCCGTTTTTTCATTTTTTATTTCTCCGAACAGAATCGGCATCATTTTATGCATCACTTTCGCGGTGAAAAGATCTTTTGAAAGAATTTGCGGTGAAGATCGATAAAATAGAAAAATTTTTCAAAAAAGTGCGGTCAAAATCCGGTATTTTTTGAATGGTAACGGATTTTTATGAATCCGTTTCATAATGGATAAGAAATATTTTCACCTCAGAAGGGGATAAAATTCTGTTAGAATCACTAAACATAAAATTTATTCATATAAGGAAAATAATAATGACAAAGTTATTCCCAAACGCAACAGTACGTACTTCGGCACCTTACCGTTTTGATATTGTCGGTAGTTTTTTGCGCTCCGACGCCATAAAATCCGCAAGAGCGGCTTGCGCCTGCGGTGATATTTCATGCGCCGATTTAACTCGGGCGGAGGATGCGGAAATCGCAAAATTAGTAGAACGGCAAAAATCCGTCGGTCTGCATGCGGTAACAGACGGCGAATTCCGTCGTACATTCTGGCATTTGGACTTTTTAGCCGGTTTAGACGGTGTGGAAGAAGTGGATGCCGAAAAGTTTTCCGTACAGTTCAAACATCATAATGTGCGCCCGAAAACCTTGAAAATTGTCGCTAAAGTGGATTTTTCGGAAAATCATCCTTTCGTTGAACATTTCCGTTCCGTAAATGAATTGGCAAAAGGCACCGAAGTGAAATTTACTATTCCTTCGCCTTCTATGCTGCATTTAATCACCAATGTGCGAGCGACAAATTATCAACCGATTCCCCGTTATGAAAATAACAACCAGCAATTATTGGATGACATCGCCGACGCTTACATTAAAGCAATGAATATTTTCTATAAACTGGGTTGTCGTAATCTGCAATTAGACGACACCAGTTGGGGTGAGTTTTGTGCGGAAGATAAACGCGCCGCTTATCAGGAACGGGGCTTTGATTTAGACCAAATCGCTAAGGACTACGTGTATATGCTCAATAAAATCGTGGACGCCAAACCAGCGCAGGATATTGCGATCACCATGCACATCTGCCGCGGTAATTTCCGTTCAACCTGGTTTTCGGCGGGCGGTTATGAACCCGTGGCGGAAATTTTATTCGGCAGCTGCCGGGTGGACGGTTTTTTCTTAGAATACGATTCTGATCGCGCCGGCGATTTTAAACCTTTACGTTTCATCAAGAATCAGCAAGTGGTACTGGGCTTGGTTACGTCGAAAGACGGCACATTGGAAAACCGTGAGGACATCATTAACCGCATTAAAGAAGCGGCGCAATATGTGGATATTAACCAGCTCTGTTTAAGCCCGCAATGCGGTTTTGCTTCGACGGAAGAAGGCAATATCCTAACGGAAGAACAGCAATGGGCAAAACTCAACTTTATTCGTGAAATTGCGGAAGAAGTCTGGGGTAAATAGGAGCTGTTTATAAAAGATAACCAGCCCCTGATTTTAAATAAAAAGTGCGGTCAAAAATTGACGATTTTTTTAGATAAAAATCCGTAAAATTTGACCGCACTTTTTTCAATTAATGGGCTTTTCTGCTGAATAATTTAAGTAAAGGCAGAATAACCGCGCAGGCGATGGCGCCGATAATCATGCCTGTCAGTCCTTCTACCAGCCAGGCAAGCTGATGATAAATCCGAAATTGTTCGACAAAGTGGTGAATTTCCGGTAGATAATGTACGAAAATACCGCCGCCGACCAAAAACATAGCGATAGTGCCGATGACGGACAATGATCGCATAAACCAAGGCATGATAAATAATAGAAACTCACCGGATTTTTGTGAAAATTTACCGTTTTTTCGAAGCAACCACAAACCGATATCATCAAGTTTAACGATCAATCCTACCAAACCGTAAACAAAAACGGTGATCCCCAAGCCAACGGCACTTAAGGTGAGAATTTTTGTGGAAATATCCGCCTGTTGAATACTGCCTAAGGCAATGATGATAATTTCGGCAGAGAGAATGAAATCGGTACGAACGGCGCCTTTGATTTTATCTTTCTCATCGCCGCTATCTTTTATTTCTTCATGTTGTTCCTGGCGGATAAATTTGTGTAGGAGCTTTTCTACACCTTCGAAACATAAATAGGCACCGCCCGCCATTAATAAAATATTAATGGCGGAAGGGAAGTAAACCGACAACAATAACGCCAGCGGAATGAGGATAACTTTATTTATCAGCGACCCGCGCGCAACGGAAAACACAACGGGTAATTCCCGTTCGGCGCCGATGTCTTTGCCGCTGACCTGATTTGCGTTTAAGGCTAAATCGTCGCTGATTAGACCTACGGTTTTTTTAGCCGCAACCTTAGTCATTACGGATACGTCGTCAAGTACCGAGGCGATATCGTCCAATAAAGTGAATAATGAGCTAAATGCCATAATTTATTTCCTAAATAAAATATTCAACTAAAAACGCACATTAAGCGTGCGTTTTACGTTTGTTGAAAAAGGTTTATTTCCAGTTTTCACGTTTTGCCGTTTGCAGTTTTTCGTATGCTTTTAAGAGCTTTTGATGTGCCTGAAATTTGTTTAAGTGCTCATCATCGGCTAATAAATCATAAAACGGATTACCGCCTTGAACGGCATTCCAGGCAAAATCTGCGGCGGTTTTACCATACATTTTTTCAAATACGTTGCGGTATTGTATCGGCGTACGCGATTCATCCAGAAATAATTCAAGGGTGCTGATTAAACAGCGGTAATAGTTTGCTCGTTCGGGAATGAAAACCGAACTATTCATGTTATATGTCCAGTTTGCCCATTCCAGCGCCATTTCTAAATCACCTAAGGCCAAATGCAGCATGGATTTTAATTCGCCCGTACGCAAAGTCACCCAGCCGGATTTCGGCGGCGGCACTAAACCGATGAATTCTCGCACACGGGTTGCATCGTCGATGGCTTGTTCGTCTAATTCTTCAAGCAGTTCCAGATAAGTTTCTTTATCGTGATGGAAGTGCGGTAAATCCAATAAGATTTCTCGCCACTCCATACCCATATTGTTATTCGCATAGATTAAATCGTCCGCCGGATAAATATCCGACATGCCGGGCACGATACTGCGACAGGCATAGACATCTAAGTGATTGTAATCCATGATATAAACTTCTTTTTTATCTTCGTTGAAGATATTCATTAAGTTGTCGTATTCTTCATGGCTGGTGCCGGAGAAATCCCAGTGTACAAAGTCGTAATCCGCTTCGTCTTTAAACAGATCCCAAGAGATTAAACCGCTGGAGTCGATAAAATGGGTTTCAAGATTTGCTAAATCCGCCACATCTCCATTATTAAAGGAAGGCGGCGAGAAGACGTCTAAATCTTTCAGACTACGCCCTTGTAATAATTCCGTTACCGTACGTTCAAAGGCTACCTGAAAATTCGGATGGGCGCCGAATGAAGCAAAGCAAGTGCCGTTATTCGGGTTTAATAAAATCACACAAATCACCGGATATTTACCGCCTAGCGAAGCATCATAAGCCAAAATAGGGAAACCTTCTTCCTCTAATTTGTTAATGGATGCGGCAATGGTCGGATATTGCTCTATAACTTCCTGAGGAATCGGCGGCAGACTGATAGCTTCTTTTAAAATACGGTTTTTTACATAACGTTCAAATACTTCCGACAAACCCTGTACGCGCGCTTCGTACTTAGTATTACCCGCAGACATACCGTTTGAGGCATATAAATTGGCAATAATGCTTTGCGGAATATAAACGGTTTGCTGATCCGATTGGCGTACATAAGGCATAGCGACAATGCCGCGATCGTAATTGCCGGATTGCAGATCCACTAATAATTCAGGAGTTAGTTCCCGATTCGGATCGAAATAATTCAATAGGAACTCGTCTAAAATCCCTTCCGGTAAGCTTGAATCATCTTCAATCGGGAACCATTTTTCAGTGGGATAATGGACGAATTCACCGTTGGCAAGATCTTGCCCTAAATAGTAATCGGAAAAGAAATAGTTGGTGGAAAGACGCTCAAAATATTCGCCTAATGCCGAGGCAAGCGCCGCTTTTTGGCTGCCGCCTTTACCGTTGGCAAAACATTGCGGGCAATCTTTATCGCGAATATGAACGGACCATACGTTTGGTACGGGGTTCAACCAAGAGGCTTCTTCAATATTAAAACCGAGTGCGGTCAGTTTTTGTTGAAATTTTGCGATACTGTCTTCCAGCGCAGCATCTTTACCGGGAATAAAAGTTTGTTCAGTCATGCTTTTCTCATCAGTTTAAAAGTTCCGTGCATAATAGAGAAGAACCGGAAGATGAGCAAGCGTTTATTCGTTAATCCGTTTGAAGGCGGCTTCCGGGCTGAAAACGTCTTCCTGATGGAACTGAATTTTCTGTGCCTGTGAACTGAGCGAACAGGTTCTTTTTTGGGCAATAATCACGGTTAACGGCGAAAAAAGGGAAAAATGCTGCCGGTGCTGAAGAGCAAGGTTTTCGCATTGTAAAATATCGAAATTAAGCAGCTCCAGCCAATCGATTATGAGCCAGGTCGGATATTGACGAAACGGGAATTTTTCATAAGGTGTTTGATGAAATTGCCGTTTAAACGCAAGGATGCTCAAGGGGTTGAATAAAGAAATAAACAGCAGTCCGCTTTCCGTAGTAACCCGGGTTATTTCCCGCAATAATCGGTGCGGATCGGCGCAAAAGTTTAAATTATTGGCAAGTAGGCAGGCATCGATAGATTCTTCAATTAACGGCAATTCCGTTACCTTGCTTCGTACGACGGAAGTGCAGGGGTGCAGGCAAAGTGCGGTCAGATTTTGCGGAATTTCGGGGCTGATAACAAGCTGATGGCGCATAGGCAAATCCAGTCCGATTTCCGCACTTAAGCCGCCGAGTTTCAGAATTTGGTCGCCCAAAATATTTGATAACCAATGGGAAAAATACCGGTTAAGTGCGTTACAATATAGCGTCCCGTTAGGGATTTGTTGCCAACTGGTCGGTAACTTAAGTTCTGTCGCGTGTTTGGCGTGCCACATATCATCACCTCATAGAAATAGGACGTTTTATGCTAGTTCCAATACCTGCTCTTAATGATAACTATATTTGGCTCTACGGGCGAGAAAATTTGCCGGTTATTGCGATAGATGTTGCAGAATGTAAAAATTTATCGGCATATTTAACGCAGCATCATTTGCAACTAGAAGCCGTCTTATTAACTCATTATCACGACGATCATACCGGCGGTGTGGAAGAATTAAAGCGCTATTATCCCGATATTCCCGTTTACGGACCTGCCGAAACCGCCGATAAAGGCGCAACACATATTGTTAACGAGGGAAATATCCAAACCGCACATTATCGGATTGAAGTTGTTCCCAGCGGCGGACATACGGCAAATCATGTCAGCTATCTTATTGATAATCATCTGTTTTGCGGCGATACGTTATTTTCAGCCGGGTGCGGCAGAGTATTTACCGGCGATTACGGGCAAATGTTTGAATCCATAACCCGTTTAAAGCAATTGCCTGACAAAACCGTCATTTGTCCGGCGCATGAATATACGCTGAGTAATTTGGTTTTTGCCGAAGCTTTCGCTCCTAATGAGAAAGTAAAAAGTGCGGTCAAAAATCAACGAATTTCGGTGGAATCGTTACGGGCGCAGAATAAGCCTAGTTTGCCGACCACATTGGCGTTGGAAAAAAACATCAATCCGTTTTTACAGGCTGAAAATTTGGCTGATTTTATTTATTTACGTAAAGCAAAGGACAATTTTTAGGCGGCTTATAGTAGAATATCCGATAACTTATTTATTAATTAAGGAGCTTATCATGACAGTTCAAAGCGGACTTTTATTAGAACATTGTAAGGCGGCAATTTATCTCGAAAGTGAAATTCATAATTTATCGCTAATTCCCAAAGCCTGCCGTCAATTTAATCAGGCGTTAGAGCAATTACGCGAGCAGTATCCCGACGCCATGTTGGGAGCTGTGGTGGCATTCGGTGATAACGCCTGGAAGCGGTTATCGCAAAACAGTGCGCCGGAGCTTAAGTCTTTTGTTGCTTTAGGCAAAGGTAATCTGGCGGCACCGGCGACACAGCAGGATTTATTGGTACATATTCAATCTTTACGGCCTGATGTGAATTTTAGTGCGGCAAAAGCGGCAATGGATGCGTTTGGCGAGGCTATTCGGGTTATGCAGGAAATTCACGGTTTCCGCTGGGTGGAAGAACGTGATTTAACCGGTTTTATTGACGGTACGGAAAATCCGCAAGGTGATGACAGACCTGTAGTCGGCACCATAGCGGAAGGTGAAGATGCCGACGGTAGTTATGTGATGACACAACGCTACGAACATGAATTAGCCAAATGGGAAAAGCTTTCTCAGCATAAGCAGGAACAAGTTATCGGCAGAACTAAGCCGGACAGCGAAGAATTAGATGAAGTGCCGGAAACCTCCCATGTGGGGCGCACGGACTTAAAAGAAGACGGCAAAGGTTTAAAAATCTTGCGTCAAAGTTTACCGTACGGTACGGCGAGCGGTACAAACGGTTTATTCTTTATCGCCTATTGTGCGACTTTGCATAATATCGAACAGCAATTGCTCAGTATGTTCGGCGAGAAAGACGGCAAAACCGACCGTTTGTTAGGGTTTACCAAACCGGTTACCGGCAGCTATTATTTTGCACCGTCACTGGAAAAATTATTATCATTGTAATGCGATAAAGACATCCGCTCTAAAAAGAGCGGATTCGGTATTTTGAGAAAAATAAAATCGGCGGGATTTATTCCGCCATTTGTATTATGGCTTACTATTCAACGTAACGTATAAGCCCTTCTTGTTGAGTGGTGGCAATTAATCGCCCCGCTTTATCGAAAATCTGTCCGCGCGCCAATCCCCGGGCGGCAAAGGCGTTATTACTTTCAATGGCGTACAACAACCAATCGTTTAGGTCAAAAGAACGATGGAACCAAATGCTGTGGTCAATGGTAGCCACCTTCATTCCTTTTTGTAAAAAGCCTTTCGCATGCGGGTGGAGTGCGGTCAAAATACAGTGAAAATCGGAAAAATAAGCTAATAAACATTTTTGGATATTTTGGTCTAACGGTGATTTGCCGTTTGCTCGAACCCAAATGTATTGCTCTGGCGGTAATTCCGTACCGAGGAACGGATTATTAATATATTTCGCACGAATATCAAAAGGACGTTCGGCGGTAAATTTATCCCGTACCGATTCGGGAATATATTGCGCCGCTTTTTTTAATGCGTCGGATTCGGACATGAATTCTTCCGGCGAGCCGATTTCCGGCATCTTAACCTGGTGCTCAAACCCCGATTCTTCAACCTGAAAGGAGGCGGTTACATGGCAAATAGGATGACCGTACTGAATGGCTTTTACCCGCAAGGCGGTAAAATTTCGCCCTTCGCGTAAGGTTTCCACATCATAAATTATTGGCCGCTGACTGTCTCCCGGTGCAAGAAAATAGGCGTGGCAGGAATGGAGCAGGCGATCTTTCGGCGCTACCTGCATCGCGGCGGAAAGTGCCTGAGCGACTACTTGCCCGCCAAAAACCTGACGGAAACCGAGATCCTGACAGCCGCCGCGAAATAATGCGTCATCTAATTGTTCTAATTTCAGCAAATGAATAAGATTGTCTAATACTTCTGACATATTATGTTCCTTGGTTATTCTGTGCGTGGGTAAACTTTAGCCGCTTAAGTATAAACCCTGGATAAAGATTTGCAATCATCGGGGAGTTATTGCATAATGAGCGCCATTAACCGCAAGGTTAAGTCTATGGAGGCCCTCTTGGTTCCTCGCAATGATGTTCGGTTTATTAGGTCAGGTTCGGAAGAAAGCAGCCGGAGTCGAGATTTTCGTGTGCCGAGATCAAGCTGGGAGGGTCTCCACCCAACTCAACCCCTTCTTTTCTAAATTCTCTCTACTAATTTTTTAAAGAATCCGTTATTTTTACTGTTCAATTCCTGATATGAACCTTTTTCCACTAAATTTGTATCATCGATCACACAAATTTGATCAAATTGTTCGATTGCGGTTAAACGATGAGTTACCATAATCAGCGTTTTATTGGCGCTATGTTGCATAAGTAAACGTAGAATCCGGCGCTCGGTTTCGCGATCTAATCCTTCAGTTGGTTCGTCCAATAATAAAATCGGCGATTCATTAAGTAAGATTCGAGCCAACCCCAAACGGCGCTGTTCGCCGCCGGAAAGCGGGCGACCGCCTTCGCCTAACCAAAGGTCTAATCCCGATTTCTGCTCTAGCAATTTGGCTAAACCTACCTGAACCAGTACTTCCCGCATTTTCAGATCATCGATCTTTGTTTTGTTGGCAATTTGCAGATTGTTGCGCAAGGTATCGCTAAAGGTGTGTACCCGCTGGGTTAAAAAGCAGATATTTTCACGCAAACATTGTTCGCTATAAGCATGAATAGGTTGCTCCGCCAATAAAATCTCACCTTGCGAAGGGTTATAATTGCGCACCAGCAATTGCAACAAAGTGGATTTTCCGCTACCGGTTTTACCGAGAACTGCGACTTTTTGTCCTTTGCGAATCGTTAAACTAAGCCCGTTCAATGCGCAGGAGGTTCTTTCAGGGTAACTAAAAGAAACATCTTTAAGGCGAATTAAATCCGCAGTGGCGGAAAGTGCGGTCTGTTTTCCGCTAAATTTGACCAACGGCGGTTGGCTGATAATTTCGGTTACCCGATCCGCCGAAGCGATTACCTGACCGATATGCAGAAATGCCGCGCCGATAGGCATCAGAATTTCAAATGCGGCAAGCGCGGAAAAGGCAAATAACGCAAGTAAAGCGGCTTTGTATTCGCCTGTGCCTAAATCTATATGAGCCGCCGCCCATAAGGTAACGGCTAAAATCAGCCCGTTGGCAAAAAGTAAAATCGCACTGGATAAACCCGCCAGATTTGTTTCCCGCTGTTGATAAGCTTGCCATTCCGATTCGGTATTTGCCAGGTTTTGTTTTATTTTGTCTTCCGCGTTAAATAGTAACAATTCGGCCTGTGCTTGAATGAATTCAACAAATTGTGAACGATAAGTCGCTCGGGAAAGCGTGAGTTTCTTACCGAATTTTGTTCCTAATTTGTAGAAAACGGTAGGAATAACCAGCAATAAAACCAGTAAAGTAATACCGATAAATAGCGCCACAGGTAAATTGATAAAACTCAGACCAACGGTTATCAGGACAATAACAAAAATGGCGCTGACAAAAGGCGCAATAAGGCGGAGATATAAGCTATCCAGCGTATCTACATCGGCGACCAGACGGTTTAACAGATCGGAATTACGATAACGGTTCAATACCGCCGGACTAAGCGGAATGATTTTACCGAATACCTGAACGCGTAATTTTGACAAAATACGAAATGTCGCGTCATGGGTAACTATCTTTTCAAAATAGCGGGCAACGGTTCGCCCGATTGCCAGCCCCCGAACGGCGGATGAAGGATAAAAAAAGTTGAATAAGGTTCCGGCGCCGGCAATTGCGGTCGCCGCTAAAAACCAGCCTGACAGCGTAAGCAAGCCGATACTGGCGGCTAGGCCGAGAATCATCAAAATAACGCCAAGAATTAATGGAAATTTGGCATATTTGAATAAAGTTAAAAAGGGAATGAGTGAACGCATTGTTATCCTTTAAAATTTCGTAAATTTGTACCGCACTTTTATGTCAGGCAACATCTGTATTACGTTGTGCGAGCAATTCGGCGAAATAGCCCTCGTTTTGTAGTTGTTCGAATATTCCTTGCTGAACGATTTCACCGCTTTGCATTACCAGAATTTGATCGCATTGTTTTAAATCTTCGATACGATGGGTAATCATTAAGGTGGTCTGGGTTTGGCTGATTTGATTTAACGCCTGCAAAACCTGATTTTCCGATTGCGCATCAAGGCTTGCCGTCGGTTCGTCAAGCAGCAATAGCGAACCTTGACGCAATAACGCGCGGGCAATGGCTAAGCGTTGAGCCTGCCCAACGGAAATGCCCGTACCGCCGTCTTTTATTTCATAGTCTAAACCTAATTTATCGGTAAATTCCGTTGCTTTGGCTTGCTTTAAGGCTTGAGCGATTTCTTCTTCACTTGCCTGAATTTCACCCAATAATAGGTTTTCTTTAATGGATCCTTGCAATAGTAACGGGTTTTGCCCGACCCAAGCGATATGTTTGCGCCATTGAGTGGGTTCCAGCCGGTTCAGCTCGATACCGTTAACGGTTAAGCTGCCTTCATAGGGCAGAAAACCCAATAAAGCGTTCATTAAAGAAGTTTTGCCTGCCCCGCTTTGCCCAACTAATGCCGTATGACTTAAAGGCGATAAGCTAAAGTTTAGCGGTTTGGTTAAGGCTTGTCCTTGTGGCGAGTTGATGACTAAATTTTCCGCCTTAATTTCCAATGCCGTTGTTTCGTTCAGTTGTCGGGTTTGTGTTGCCGAATGTAATTCTTTTTGTTCTAAAAATTCTACAATGCTGTCGGCGGCGCCGATTGCCGCGGCTCGATCATGGTAATAGGTGCCGAGGTCACGCAACGGCTGATAGAATTCGGGGGCGAGAATTAGGCAGAAAAAGCCGGCAAACAAGGTCAGGCTTGTATCGTAAGTGCCAAAATTAATTTGCCCCAAATAGCTGAAACCAAAATATACCGCCATAATGGCAATGGAAATTGAGGTGAAGAATTCTAATACCGCCGAGGATAAAAACGCCATTTTCAATACATCCATGGTAGTTTTGCGGTAGGCTTCGGTGCCGATTTCAATGTGATTGGTCTGTTGTTCGGCGCGATCAAATAAACGCAGGGTTTCCAAACCTTTCAGTCGATCCAGAAACTGTGCGCTTAACCGGGCTAAAGTTGTCATATTTTTTTGGCTGCTATCGGCGGCGGCTAATCCTACAATAATCATAAACACAGGCACTAAAGGCGCGGTCGCCATTAAGATAAAACCCGCCGCCCAGTTAATAGGGAAAACGGCAATTAAAATAACAACGGGCGCTATTACGGAAAGCATTTGTTGCGGCAGGTAACGGGAATAAAAATTGTGCAGGTTTTCGACCTGTTCTAACATGAGAGTCGCCCAACTGCCGGCCGGTTTATTATTAATTACGGCGGGACCGACCTGATGAATTTTCTCAAGAATCCGGCGGCGGATAATATTGCGTAGCTGTTGTCCGCATTTAAAGCCGATACGTTCACGCAGCCATAAAATCAGCGCGCGTAATGTAAATCCAATCGCTAAGCCGAAAAAGTGCGGTAATAATTCGCGGGGTTTTGTGTCGAGCATGACCAGATCGTTTAATAATGTGGCAAGCAGCCAAGTCTGCAACACAAGAATCACGGAAGAAGTACTTGCAAGCAAGATGTTGAGATTAAGTAATTTTTTTACCGGTTGTTGTTGTGCACGTAACCATTTGAAAAGATACCGTTGGCGTGTTTTTTCCATACAAAATAAATAGCGCTTTGCCTAAAGACAGATTATTGCTGCGTAAAAAGTAAAATAAAGTGCGGTCGGTTTTTTGCGAATTTCTAACCGCACTTTTAAGGATTATGCTTCTAATGCGTCTAAATAACGTTCTGCATCAAGAGCCGCCATACAACCGGTACCGGCTGAAGTAATAGCCTGGCGATAATTATGATCCATTACATCGCCCGCTGCAAAAATGCCTTCGACGGACGTAGCGGTGGCATTACCGTTTAAGCCGGATTTCACCACGATATAACCGTTATTTAATTCCAGCTGATCGGCGAAAATTGCCGTATTAGGCGCATGACCGATTGCTACAAATAAACCGTCGATTTTTATTTCTTCGGTATTTTCCGATTGGGTGTCTTTCAGACGAACGCCGGTTACACCCATGTTATCACCCAGTACTTCGTCTAAATTGCGGTTGGTATGCAAAATGATCTTGCCTTCTTCCACTTTTTTGTATAAACGGTCAATGAGGATTTTTTCCGCACGGAACGCATCGCGACGGTGAACCAAATGCACTTCGCTGGCAATGTTGGCTAAATAGAGCGCTTCTTCAACGGCAGTATTGCCTCCGCCGATGACGGCAACAGGTTTATTGCGATAGAAGAATCCGTCGCAGGTCGCGCAGGCGGAAACGCCGCGGCCTTTGTATTCCGTTTCGGAAGGCAAGCCTAAGTAACGGGCGGAAGCGCCGGTTGCAATAATCAATGCATCGCAACTAAAGGTTTGCACATCGCCGTACAGTTTGAACGGGCGGGATGAAAAATCAACACGATTAATATGATCAAATACGATTTCAGTATCGAATTTTTCCGCATGTTGCAACATACGCTGCATTAATTCGGGACCGGTTGTTTCTGCGAAATCGCCGGGCCAGTTTTCAATTTCGGTGGTGGTCGTCAATTGACCGCCTTGTTCCAAACCCGTGACCAAAACGGGGTTCAAATTTGCGCGAGCGGCGTAAATTGCGGCGGTATAACCGGCAGGACCGGAACCTAAAATCAGTAATTTGCTGTGTTTAATATCAGACATAAAGATCCTTTGATAAAATATAATAAACGGTTTTTGTATTATAGAGTCTTCAAGGTTGTAAATCCATTAGTACAATAACGAATACAACAATCGGCGATACTTATTAGTGAGCGGATCATTATTGCCGATGGCTGAAAGAATAGATAAAAATTGCTGTTTTACTTCGCCGTTTTGCGCAGATAAATCCTGTTTTAAAATGTTAAACAGCAGTTCTAAGGCTTCTTCGTTACGATTTGCCTGATGCAACTGAACCGCCAGTTTCAGGGCTATTTCAGTTGTTGGTTTTTTGGAAAAGTCAGCTTGCAATTGCTGAATTTCCGGGGTGTCGGCGGCTTTAATCAATAATTCGATTTGCGCTTGTAAACCATGCCAACGGCTGTCTCTGTCCTGTAACGGGATTTTATTGAGAATTTCCGTCGCCGGTTCTGTTTTTTTCATGGCAATGTAGGTTTCGGCGTAGAGTAGAGCAATGTCGCTGTTTTTCCGTTCGGATAATTCCCAGGCTTCTTTCAGCAATGGAAGTGCTTTGTCGTAATCTTCCGCTTGTAAAAAGTCCAAAGCTAAATTGAACTTAATTTCTTCTTCTTTCGGCAAAATTTGCGATAAGCGCTGTTTGAGTTCTTCCTCACTAATAACATTTTGAAAAGCATCGACCGCTTGTGCTTCTTTAAACAGATATGCGGTCGGCAGATTGCGGATTTGGAACTGCATTGCAATAGCCTGCTGAGTTTCGCAGTTGACTTTCGCCAGCGCAAACTGACCTTGATATTGTTCCGCATAACGCTCTAACAGCGTAGTAAATTCAACGGAAGGCTGATGGCTCGGCGCATAAAATACCAACACCAACGGGTGCTCTTTTGAAAGCTGCAATGTGTCGTTAAGATTTTGTTCTGTAATTTCAATGAGGTATTGTTTTAACGCTTGCATAATTATCTCTTGTTTATTGATTAAGTCGGGGGATTGTAGCATAGAAATCCGTTAATAAAAATGTGGCTGGCAGCGGTGTTTGACAACGGTGAAAAGAAATATAAAAGGCTTGCGAAAGTGCTAACAGTTGCAAGCCTTGTAGAAAGTTATAAGGAAATGATTATTAGAAGATTATGCTACCGACATAGGCGATGATAAAACCGACAATACCGATCAGCGTTTCTTGTACGGTCCAGGTTTTTAACATGGTTTTGGTATCGATTTCCAGGAAACGGCTGACTAACCAGAAACCAGAGTCATTTACGTGTGCCAATACGGTTGCTCCGGAAGCGATGGATATAACGATAAAACATAAATCCATTTGGCTTAAACTTGGATCCGCTGCTACCATCGGTGAAATTAATGCTGCGGTTGTGGTGAGCGCGACTGTTGCAGAACCTTGCGCCACACGCAAAGCAGAGGAAATAATGAATGCGGCGACAATCACCGGCATACCGGTATGACCCAATGTGGAAGCAAGTACTTCACCTATACCGCTGGCACGTAAAACACCACCAAACATACCGCCGGCACCGGTTACCAATACGATTGCACAGATAGGCCCTAAGGAACTGTCACAAATTTTCTCAATTTGTTCATAGCTACGCTGGTTTTTTAATAATACGATGGAAACAATCAATGTAATGAGTAGTGCAATCGGTGTTTTACCCAGTAGACGAAGCGTTTCTACCCATAATTGCGAACCGTCAATTACTTTTGCAACGGCTAAAGTATTTAACACCGTATCCAGCATAATTAATACCGAGCGGCAGCAGTAATATTAAGATTACTTTTTTGAAACTCGGTGGTGTTAATACCGCAGTTTCATTGATCGGCATTGCATTTAGAAATGCTTTAGGCAGATCCAAATGATATTTTTTACCCAGATGTAAACCGAATAAATATGTAGCAATATACCAGGTAGGAATTGCACAAATCAGACCAATAATAGTTAATAAACCAATATTGGCGCCTAACAAATCACCGGCTGCAACAGGGCCGGGGTGAGGTACGGAAAATGCATGCATAACGGCAAACGCACCGGCGGCAGGGAAGGCATAGCGAATCAATGAACCGCCGAATTGTTTTGCTACACTGAAAATAATCGGTAACATAACGACTAAACCGGCATCAAAGAAGATCGGAAACCCGAATAATAATGAGGCGATACCTAATGCTAAAGGCGCTTTTTGTTCACCAAATTTATTGATTAAGGTATCCGCCAAAACTTTTGCACCGCCGGTAATTTCAAGCAAGCGACCGATCATCGCGCCTAAACCGACGAGTAAAGCTACGCTTGCCAAAGTATTACCAAAGCCGTTAAGTAAGGTTGGTAATATTTTATTTATCGGGATGCCTGTTGCCAGAGCGGTTAATAAACTAACAATAGTTAATGCGACAAATGCATGAACTTTAAATTTCATTATCAACAGAAGCAATAAAGCAACTGACGCAATCATAATAAAGATTAACATAATCTATTTCCTTTATTCCTAATATAATCAAACGGCTGCTAACATACCGCCGTCAACGAATAACAGATGTCCGTTGACAAAGTCTGACGCTTTGGATGATAAAAATACCGCCGCGCCAATTAATTCTTTTGGATCGCCCCAACGACCGGCAGGCGTACGTTTGCATAACCAGGATGTAAATTCCTGATTTTCTACTAAAGGTTTGGTCAATTCGGTTGCGAAATAACCCGGAGCGATGCCGTTGACCTGAATGTTATAGCGGGCTAGTTCGACGCACATTCCCCGGGTCAGCATTTTTACCGCACCTTTAGAGGCGGCATAAGGCGTGATAGTGTCACGGCCTAATTCGCTTTGCATTGAACCGATATTGATAATTTTGCCCCGTTGGCGTTTTACCATATATCTGGCAACCGCCTGAGAAATAATAAAAACGGCTTTTTGATTCACACTAATCACATCGTCATAGTCTTTTTCCGGAAATTCACAGAACGGATAACGGCGCTGAATACCCGCATTATTTATCAGTACGTCAATCGGACCGATTTCTTTTTCAATATAATCTATGGTGTCTTGCGCCGCTTTTGAATCGGTTACATCGAAGGCAACGGCATAAGCTTTAAAGCCTTTTGTATTAAAATCTGCGGCAATTTTTTCCGCAGTTTCCAATCGAGTTCCATGAATAATGATCTCGGCACCATGTTCGGCTAATCCGTTTGCCAATAAATTACCAATACCACGAGTGGAACCGGTAATTAAAATTCGTTTATTCTTTAAAGAAAAGAGTTCACTCATTTTTTGCTCCTCATTCAAATGAAAGTTGCACTTTAGAAATATTATCTTTATCACCGGCGATAATTAAGGCTTTTTCTAATTCCGTATATGGGAAGGTTGCCGATAGTAATGGCAACGGATTGACTTTGCCCGAACTTAACCATTCTACCGAAGTGTTAAATTCTTCAATAAATCTGAATGAACCTTTCAGACAAATTTCTTTGGCAATCAATGTCATGATAGGAAACTCGGGAATCGCTCCGCCCATGCCGATTTGAATAATGGTGCCTCTTGCTTTTGTAACCGCAAGGCAGCGTTCAATCGAAGAAGGATGACCGGAAGCCTCAAACGAAACGTCAAATTCACCTTTATGTGCCATGTATTCGGAGAAATCATCCTTTGCGTTTAATGCTTTGGTAGCCCCCATTTCCAAGGCAAGATCCAGACAGCGTCGGCTTAAATCGGAAACCACAATTTCTTTTGCACCGCTGGCTTTAATTGCTGCAACCGCCAAGCAGCCGATTGGCCCGACACCGGAAACAAACACGCGTTTGCCCGCAAGATCTCCGGCTTGTTTTGCTGCATGAATAGTCACCGCGAGAGGTTCGGCAAATGCCATAATGTCATCAGAAACATCCTGCGGATAATCAATACATTGACTGTTATCAACTACTTTATATTGGGTAAAGCCGCCGTCAACATGAGGGTTGTACATAGCGCTACCGAAAAAACGCATCGTTTCGCATTGATTGGTATCGCCGGATAAACAGTATTTACAGGTTAAACAGGGCTTACTCGGATTAATAGCCACTTTTTGACCGACATATAAGTCAGGTGCATTGGTTTTAACTACCGTACCGATAACTTCATGGCCAAGAATCATCGGATGTTTAATTTCATAATTACCGACTTTCCCGTATTGATAGTAATGCAAATCAGAGCCGCAAATACCGCCGCGGGTGATTTTAACTAAAGTTTGTTCTTTACTGGACTCGTCATAATTAATGGATTGTTCCATTACGCCCACGTCTTTAGGGCCTCGGACAACACAAGATAATGTCTTTATTTCCATCATATTCTCCTTTCACTTAATTGGTTACTGGTAACATACATTTTATTCTATAAAACGTAAATATTCAGCGACTGAAATTGTGATCTTGTTCAAATAAATAGCAAAAAATAAGTTTTTAGTACCAGATTAAGCTATTGATAGATGAATTTTTATTGTTATCGGTAACTGTTTAAGGGTATGCTATAAGAAAAGTAGTTAAGATTAAAGAGGAAGTAATATTATGACACAGGGCAAAAGTTTTATTTTGATGGGTGTTTCCAGTACGGGAAAAACTTCCGTGGGTACTGAAGTTGCTCACAGATTGGGATTAAAACTCATCGATGGCGATGATCTGCACCCTAGGGCAAATATTATAAAAATGGGGGAGGGAAAACCTTTAAACGATGAAGATCGTGCACCATGGCTAGAGCGTATTCGTGATGCGGCTTTTAGCCTTGAACAAAAAAGTGAAGTGGGCGTTATTATCTGTTCGGCATTAAAGAAAAAATACAGAGATTTAATCCGACAAGGCAACGAAAGAGTTAAATTTCTGTTTCTGTACGGAAGTTATGAATTAATTCTTGAACGAATGCGTCAGCGAAAAGGACATTATATGAAAGAAGAAATGCTGAAAAGCCAATTCGATACATTGGAAGTTCCACAAGCGGATGAAGCCGATGTCATCCATATTGATATTGACGGTAGCTTTGAGGAAGTGGTGCAACGCTGTATAACGGCATTAAAGCCTTATTTATAAAAACATAGTTAAAATAGCTTAACCCGTTAATTTAATAATTAAAAGTGCGGTCAGTTTTTCTGAATTTTTACAACTAATATTCAAGCGGTTATTTAAGAGAAAATAACCGCTTTTTTGGCTTAAAAAACCATTAAAAATGTCTTTTAAGCCCATTTTTATAATGATTTGTCATAAATTCTACAAATTGGAAAGTAACATCTTTAAATAAGATAAGGTATGATGGTGCCCGAGGGCGGACTTGAACCGCCACGACTCGAAAGTCGAGGGATTTTAAATCCCTTGTGTCTACCGATTTCACCACTCGGGCCTATTGAGGCATTTTGTTTGGAGCGGGAAACGAGGCTCGAACTCGCGACCCCGACCTTGGCAAGGTCGTGCTCTACCAACTGAGCTATTCCCGCTTTATTTTGCTACCGGCATTGCCGGTTAACGAGGCACATTTTACGGATTTGTATGTTGATGTCAAACGTTATTTTTGAATAAATTATAGTTTTTTGACTGATTGTTTAAAAATAAGCCAAGTCAAATTATTCTGTTTATTAAAACAACAAAAAAATGAGGTTTTACTTAGTTATTATTAAATTTTTAAGAATTAATTTCTTCTAATAAATAATCTTTTGCCGCTTTTAAATATTGAATCATAGACCAAACCGTAAGAATTGCGGCGATATAAAGTAAAATAATGCCTAATGCTTCCATCCAATATTGATAACGCCATAAAAGGCAACCCAAGGCAAACATTTGCGCTGTTGTTTTCACTTTACCGATCCAGGATACGGCAACGGTCGTACGACTACCGATTTCCGCCATCCATTCACGCAATGCGGAGATAATGATCTCACGGGAAATCATGACGATTGCCGGAATAGTAATCCAGAAAACATGATAATATTCCACAATTAATACCAGCGCCGTCGCAACGATGACTTTATCGGCAACGGGATCCAAAAATGCACCGAATCTGGTGGTTTGTTTCCACTTTCTTGCCAAATAGCCGTCAAACCAGTCGGTAATAGAAGCAACGAAGAAGATTGCGGTAGATAAAAACGCAGACCAGCCAAAAGGCAAATAAAAAGCAATAATCAGGAACGGGATGAGCGCCACCCTAAATAATGTAAGAAATGTCGGAAAATTTAATTTCATAGTCAAGACTGCTACAAAGGAGTAATTAGTGGCTTCATTCTAAAACATATTTTGAGCTTTGAAAAACGGATTTTTATATCTTTAAAAAAGATTTTGAAAATAAAGCCCGCAAAATATGATTTTTCATTTTCGGGCTTTATCGAAAGAATTGATTAGGCTTGATAACGGCTATTAATCGGCATAAAGCGCATTATATAATTTGCTTTCAAATTGGACTAACGGCGCACGTTTTGTTTTATTTTCCAACTCACCGGTGGAATAACCGTTAATGAATTGTACAAAGGCAATACGTTCGCCGCGGGCATTGGTCATAAATCCGGCTAAATTATATACGCCCTTTAACGATCCGGTTTTTGCCAATACGTTTTTTATCAGTGGCGGATTAATTAATGATCCTCGACCGCTGATAGTACCGTCAACACCGGCAACGGGAAAGGAATCCATTAAATGTAACTTGTCTTCGTTACGGGCAATATAATTCAAAGCTTGCAACATTGTATTCGGATCAACCAGATTATGGCGGGAAAGCCCTGACCCATCGGCGATGATGCTGTGCCCGAATTTTATCTTTGCCTGCGTGGAAAGAATACGTTTTAACGCCAATGAACCTAGTTGAAAGGATGCGGGTCGTTTAAACGTATGATAGGCAATGGTACGGAACAACGAATCGGCGATTTGATTATCGGATTTTTTCATCATTTTTTTGATGAGTTCAGGCAGAGGTTTTGATAAATGTTGTGCTAATACCGTGCCTTGTTGAGGTTGATGAGGTTGTTGCACTTGTCCGCTAAATTGAATACCCGCTTGTCTTAATTGACGTTGGACGATTGCCGCCGCATAAGCATCGGTATCCTGCACTGCAAAACTTAACCCGAAAGGTTTGGTTTGGCGGGCGATACAGCCTTTAATCTGATAACGGTTATTATCATGAACTACCGCATCTAATTGACAATAAGGTGCTTCTTCCGCACCGACAACACGAACTTGTCCGAAAACCTGAATAGGGTATTGAGTCGGTACATTGAATTGCACGAATTCACCCACCGATTTATTGGCGTCTAAATTTACATAAAAACAGTTGTTATCTAAATTAACCGCAGCCGGCGGCGAATTAAAGCACATAGTCAAATCGTTCCAAATCCAGCCGGAACCCCGGTCGTGGCTTGCAAAAACAGAGGTATCCAAAATTAAATTACCGTTAATTTGGTTAACGCCCTGTTTTTTTAAGGTGGCGAATAAGCCGTATAATTGACCGGTCGTTAAATCCGGATCGCCGGTAAATTTAACAATCAGATCGCCGTCTAACTGATTATTTTGCACCTTGCCTTGTGTTTGCAAGCTGGTTTCAAAGCGGAACTCATCGCCGAGCGCTAATTTGGCGGCAAGTGCGGTAAAGACTTTTTGCGTACTGGCGGGAAGCATAAAGGTTTGCCCGTTATGATCCGCAATAATTTTATTTTGGTTGATATTTTCGGCGATAAAACCGATGCTTGCCCCTTGCGGAAGTATTTGTGTTAATGGTTGAACATCTATTTGAGCGAATGCAATATTAGAAAATAATAAGCTTGAAGCAAATAGATTTTTAGTAAATTTTGACATAATAGATAAAGTAAAACTGCGGTTATAGTTGCTATTTTTTTTCAGACGAACAATAATAGAGCCCGAAAAAAGATGAGTAAATAACTTTTTCTCTCAATTAACAAATTTTTGATCTAAGCTACGATATTGCCTTTGCCGTATCGTGGTTTTGTTTTGACTTTAAAAAAGGATAATTATGAAGCAAATCCCAATGACAGTACGTGGTGCGGAACTCTTAAAACAAGAATTAGACTTCTTAAAAACAACCCGTCGTCCTGAGATTATTAAAGCTATCGCGGAAGCACGTGAACACGGCGATTTAAAAGAAAATGCGGAATATCATGCGGCCCGTGAACAACAGGGTTTTTGCGAAGGGCGCATTCAAGAAATTGAAAGTAAATTATCAAATTGCCAAATTATCGACGTCACCAAATTGCCGAACAACGGTAAAGTTATTTTTGGTGCAACCGTGGTTTTAGTAAATACCGAAAATGATGACGAAGTGACTTATCAAATCGTCGGTGATGATGAAGCGGATATAAAATCCGGGCTTATCTCGGTAAATTCGCCGATTGCGCGCGGTTTAATCGGTAAAGAAGTGGACGAAACAGTTTCTATTGTCGTTCCCGGCGGCAAAGTAGAATTCGATATTATTGAAGTTAACTATATTTAACGTTTCATTCGTATTCGGACAAAATAAAACTGGCACCTTAAGGTGCCAGTCGCGTCATAGACTATTTTTTAGGTAATTGAATTTTTATATCTTCACTCGGGCGATACAAAACAAGAATATGACCGATTGTTTGTACGGCGCCGGAGCCAGTCTCACGAATAATTGCATCAATGATTAACTGTTTAGTTTCACGATCGGAACCTGCAATTTTCACTTTGATTAGTTCGTGATGGTTCAAGGCGTTGTCGATTTCCGCCAGTACGCCCTCGGTTAACCCATTGTTGCCAAGCATAACAACAGGATTTAAATGATGGGCAAGGCCTTTTAGAAATTGTTTTTGTTTGGTTGATAATGTAATTGACATAGTTAATCCTAAAATGATGAAAAAAGTGCGGTCAAAAAATTGGATTTTTTGATTAAAGCACTTGAACTGAGGAATTCTAACCTTATATTCAGGAAATACCAAAAGATTTATAAGAATTATGGGAAAAAAACGTTCGGCAAGTTCAAGCCGTTGGTTAAATGAACATTTTAAAGATCCATTCGTACAAAAAGCGCATAAACAAAAGTTGCGCTCTCGCGCCTATTTTAAGCTTGACGAAATCCAGCAGTCGGACCGCCTGTTTAAACCGGGCATGACGGTTGTTGATTTAGGTGCGGCGCCGGGCGGTTGGTCGCAATATGTAGTGACGCAAATCGGCGATAAAGGGCGAATTATTGCTTGCGATATTTTAGATATGGATCCTATCGTAGGCGTTGATTTTTTGCAGGGCGATTTCCGCGACGAAAATGTATTGGCTGCGTTATTGGATCGGGTCGGCGAAGATCAGGTCGATGTCGTCATGTCGGATATGGCGCCTAACTTCAGCGGAATGCCTTCGGTGGATATTCCAAGAGCCATGTATCTTGTGGAATTGGCGTTGGATATGTGCAAGCAAGTGCTTGCCAAGAAAGGCAGCTTTGTGGTTAAAGTTTTCCAGGGCGAGGGATTCGATGAATATTTGAGAGAAATCCGCTCGCTGTTTACCACGGTAAAAGTGCGTAAACCTGAGGCATCCCGAGATCGTTCCCGTGAAGTTTACATTGTTGCGACGGGGTATCGCGGTTAGTTTTTTTACAGGTTAAATTTCAAGTGATAGACACCTATTATGCGATTAATAGTTTTGTTTAGCACGGAAAATATAGTAAGCTAAATAACAATTTATTAACTTAAACAACGAGGTCAAACCTTGAACGATATGGTCAAAAACATAATACTTTGGGTGGTTGTTGCAGTCGTAATGATGACGGCATACCAAGGTTTTAGCTCTAGCGCGAACGGTTCGGCGGTAGATTATACAACGTTCGTTACGGATGTCGGAAATAATCAGATTGCCCAAGCCCGTTTTGAAGACACGGAAATTCTTGTCACTAAAACGGACGGCTCAAAATATTCGACGGTTATGCCGATTTATGACGATAAGATTTTGAACGATCTGCTTAACAAAAAAGTGAAAGTAGAAGGCACAATGCCGGAAAAACGCGGATTGTTATCGCAAATTCTCATTTCCTGGTTCCCGATGCTGTTTTTAATCGGCGTGTGGTTATTCTTCATGCGTCAAATGCAAGGTGGCGGCGGCAAAGCCATGAGCTTTGGTAAAAGCCGTGCCAAAATGTTGACGAAAGAGCAGATTAAGACCACGTTTGCCGATGTCGCCGGTTGCGATGAAGCGAAAGAAGAAGTGGGGGAAATCGTTGATTTTCTGCGCGATCCCGGTAAATTCCAGAAATTGGGCGGTAAAATTCCTAAAGGGATTTTAATGGTCGGCCCGCCGGGCACGGGTAAAACCTTAATCGCAAAAGCCATTGCCGGTGAAGCGAAAGTGCCTTTCTTCACCATTTCGGGTTCTGACTTCGTTGAGATGTTCGTGGGTGTCGGTGCTTCTCGTGTGCGCGATATGTTCGAACAGGCCAAGAAAAACGCACCTTGTTTGATTTTTATTGACGAGATTGATGCGGTAGGTCGCCAACGTGGTGCTGGGCTTGGCGGCGGTCATGATGAACGCGAACAAACCCTCAACCAAATGTTAGTTGAAATGGACGGTTTTGAAGGTAACGAAGGGGTAATCGTTATTGCCGCGACAAACCGTCCGGACGTACTGGACCCGGCATTAACTCGTCCTGGTCGTTTTGACCGTCAGGTTGTTGTCGGTTTGCCGGATGTACGCGGTCGTGAGCAGATTTTAAAAGTACATATGCGTAAAGTTCCGATAGGCGCGGATGTGGATGCCATGACTCTTGCGCGCGGTACGCCGGGTTATTCAGGTGCGGATTTAGCCAACTTAGTGAATGAAGCCGCCTTGTTTGCCGCCCGTACTAATAAACGTGTTGTGACAATGCTTGAGTTTGAAAAAGCGAAAGATAAGATCAATATGGGGCCGGAACGCCGCACTATGATCATGACGGATAAACAAAAAGAATCAACGGCTTATCACGAAGCCGGTCATGCGATTGTGGGCTATTTGGTGCCTGAGCATGATCCTGTTCACAAAGTGACGATTATTCCTCGCGGCCGAGCGCTGGGCGTGACCTTCTTCTTACCGGAAGGCGACCAAATCAGTGTGAGCCAAAAACAATTGGAAAGCAAGTTATCCACACTTTATGCCGGACGTTTAGCGGAAGATCTCATTTACGGCGAAGAAAATATTTCAACCGGGGCATCGAACGATATTAAAGTTGCGACCAATATCGCGCGTAATATGGTGACGCAATGGGGTTTCTCAGACAAACTGGGGCCGATTCTTTATACCGAAGATGACGGTGAAGTATTCCTTGGCCGCTCAATGGCTAAAGCGAAGCATATGTCTGATGAAACGGCGCATATTATTGATGAAGAAGTACGTGAGATCGTCGCAAGAAACTACGATCGCGCAAGACAGTTACTAATTGATAATATGGATATTTTGCACGCCATGAAAGATGCGTTAGTAAAATACGAAACCATTGAAGAAATACAAATTAAGCAATTAATGAATCGTGAAGCGGTGACACCGCCGGCAGGTTGGGAAGATCATTCGAGTGCGGATAATTCTTCTTCAAATACGGCTGAAACGGAGCCTTCGGAAAATGAAACCGAAGAAAACTCAGTAAACTAATTGTATGAATATAAAGCCTTTTTAGTGAAAAACTAAAAAGGCTTTTTTGTTATTTGTAATATTTGGCATATAATTACGCCGCATCACTAAGGTGAGGATCTCTCTTTTGAGAATCTCGTAAATGTTTAAAATTTCCGGTTTTTTGACCGCACTTTTCAATTATTGAGATAAAAAAATGAAACTTTATGCGAACAATAAAGTATTAGATTTGTCTATGCCTAAGGTAATGGGAATTCTTAATTTTACGCCGGATTCGTTTTCGGATAGCGGTCGGTTTTTTCAATTGGATAAAGCCCTTGCGCAGGTTGAGAAAATGGTGAAAGCCGGTGCTTCCATTATTGATATCGGTGGTGAGTCCACGCGTCCGATGGCGGAAGAAGTTACATTAGAGCAAGAACTTGAGCGCGTGGTTCCGCTGGTGGAAGCCGTTCGTCAACGTTTCGATTGCTGGATTTCCGTGGATACCTCAAAAGCGCAGGTAATGTGCGAAAGTGCGAAAGTCGGTATGGATATTATTAATGATATCCGCGCCCTGCAAGAGCCTGATGCGCTGGAAACGGCGGTTAAATCAGGATTGCCGGTTTGTCTTATGCATATGCAGGGGCAACCGAGAACAATGCAAACGAATCCGCATTATGACAATGTGGTGTCGGAGGTGTTGGAATTTTTGCAAAATCGTACCGCACTTTGCTTACAGGCGGGAATGAATCCGCAAAATATCATTTGGGATATGGGGTTCGGTTTCGGTAAAACCGTTCAGCATAATTATAAGCTGTTGCAACAGCTATCCGTTTTTGCAGCACAAGGGTACCCCGTTTTAGCTGGATTATCGCGAAAATCCATGATTGGTGCGGTGTTGGATAAAACAGTGGAACAGAGAGTAACCGGTAGCGTTACAGCGGCGCTTATTGCGGCAATGAACGGCGCAACGATTTTACGCGTACATGATGTTGAGGAAACAATGGATGCGCTCAAAATCTGGCAAGCAACTTTACAGGCTTAATTAAACTTAAATACAGAAGGATAAAGGAATTAAAAATGGCAGAACGTAAATATTTTGGTACTGACGGTGTGCGAGGTAAAGTAGGAACTTTTCCTATTACTCCGGATTTCGCATTAAAACTGGGGTGGGCGGCAGGTAAGGTCCTTGCTTCACAAGGTTCTCGCCAAGTATTAATCGGCAAAGATACCCGAATTTCGGGCTATATGCTGGAATCGGCACTTGAAGCCGGTTTAGCCGCAGCAGGGTTGTCCGCCGCATTTATCGGTCCGATGCCGACTCCCGCAGTGGCTTATTTAACCCGCACATTCCGGGCGGAAGCGGGTATTGTGATTTCCGCATCGCATAATCCTTATTATGATAACGGTATTAAATTCTTTTCCGCACAAGGTACAAAATTACCCGATGAAATCGAAGAAGCAATCGAAGCTATGCTAGAACAACCTATTGATTGCGTGGAATCGGCGGAATTAGGGCGTGCGAGTCGTATTAAAGATGCGGCGGGACGTTATATTGAGTTCTGTAAAGGTACTTTCCCGACCGAATTAAGTTTATCCGGTTATAAAATCGTGGTGGACTGTGCTAACGGCGCAACTTATCACATCGCACCGAATGTTATGCGTGAGCTGGGTGCCGAGGTGATTGAAATCGGTACTTCGCCAAATGGTATGAATATCAATGAAAAATGCGGCGCAACCGATATAAAAGCATTAAAAGCAAAAGTGCTGGAAACCAAAGCGGATGTCGGTCTTGCTTATGATGGTGACGGTGACCGCATTATGATGGTGGATCATTTAGGAAATGTGGTAGACGGCGACCAGATTTTATTTATTATCGCTCGAGAAGACTTACGTGCCGGTAAATTAAAAGGCGGTGTTGTGGGTACATTAATGAGTAACATGAGCCTGGAAATTTCCCTTAAAACGCTAGGTATTCCGTTTATTCGCGCGAATGTCGGTGATCGTTATGTGCTGGAAAAAATGGTTGAAAACGATTGGAAATTAGGCGGCGAAAACTCCGGGCATATTATTATTGCGGATAAAAATACTACCGGTGACGGCATTATCGCCTCATTAGCGGTTCTGACCGCTATGGCGCAACATAAATTGTCATTAAACGAATTGGCGAGCGCAGTAAAATTATTTCCGCAGGTCTTGATTAATGTGCGTTTTAGCGGCGGAACAAATCCGTTAGAAAGCGATGCGGTGAAAGCCGTGGCGGCGGAAGTGGAAAAACGTTTAGCCGGAAAAGGTCGGATTTTATTACGTAAATCCGGTACGGAACCTCTAATCCGGGTTATGGTGGAATGTTCGGATGCCGAATTAGCCCGTAAATCCGCTGAAGAAATTGTCGAAGCGGTAAAAGCAAACTAAAGTAAGTTGATTTTTTTACTGATTTGCGAAAGCCAAGAGATAATAATCTTGGCTTTTTTATCGATATTTAATAATAAAAGTGCGGTGGATTTTGGCTGATTTTTTGTTTGGGTCGGGTTAAAGAGTCATTTTCAAAAACAAAAATCACTTAGATTTTAGCTTAACTTCAGGTAGAATACGACGCACAATTTAAATTTCCCTCAGTGAGGTAACATGGCATACACCACTTTCTCTCAAAATAAAAACGATCAACTAAAAGAGCCGATGTTCTTTGGCCAAAACGTGAATGTTTCACGTTATGATCAACAAAAATATGAAACATTTGAAAAACTTATAGAAAAACAACTTTCATTTTTCTGGCGCCCGGAAGAGGTGGATGTTGCCCAGGATCGTATTGATTACGCAGCACTGCCGGAACATGAAAAACATATTTTTATCAGTAACTTAAAATATCAAACCTTATTGGATTCGATTCAAGGCCGCAGTCCGAATGTGGCGTTATTACCGTTAGTATCAATTCCCGAATTAGAAACCTGGATTGAAACCTGGACGTTTAGTGAAACCATTCACAGCCGTTCTTACACGCATATTATTCGCAATATCGTGAACGATCCGTCCGTTGTATTTGACGATATCGTTACCAACGAAGAAATTATTAAGCGTGCGAAAGATATTTCGGCTTATTATGACGACTTAATCCGTGACAGTCAGCTTTATAACCTGTTCGGTGAAGGTACCTATAAAGTAGAAGGTAAAGAATGTAAAGTGACGTTGCGTAACTTGAAAAAGCAACTTTATCTTTGCTTAATGAGCGTGAATGCCCTGGAAGCAATCCGTTTTTACGTGTCTTTTGCCTGTTCGTTCGCTTTTGCGGAACGTCAATTAATGGAAGGCAATGCAAAAATCATTAAATTTATTGCCCGTGATGAAGCCTTACATTTAACCGGAACTCAGCATATTCTGAATATTATGGCTGCTGGTCAGGATGACCCGGAAATGGCGGAAATTGCCGAAGAATGTAAACAGGAAGCTTATGACTTATTCTTAGCTGCGGCGGAACAGGAAAAAGCCTGGGCGGATTATTTATTCAAAGACGGTTCAATGATCGGCTTGAACAAAGATATTTTGGTGCAATATGTGGAATATATCACCAATATCCGTATGCAGGCGGTCGGCTTGCCGTTGCCTTTCCAGGCGCGTTCAAATCCTATTCCTTGGATTAACGCTTGGTTGGTATCGGATAATGTTCAGGTGGCGCCGCAGGAAGTTGAAATCAGCTCATATTTAATCGGTCAAATCGATTCAAAAGTCGATACCAGTGATTTTGGCGATTTCGATCTTTAAATTAAAAAGTGCGGTGAAATTTTGCAAATTTTTACCGCACTTTATTTTTTAGGGTTTGTTTATAAAAGATAAACAGACCCGAGTGTTTTTTTAATCGTACTTTTCATGAAAATCTATCAAGTCCGTATCGAAAATTATCAACTGACTTTTAGTCACAATAATAAAGCCTCGTTGTTATCCGAGTTGGAAGCTTTAGGCTTAAAACCCGAATATCAATGTCGTTCGGGTTATTGCGGTTCCTGTCGGGTGAAATTGAAAAAAGGCAGGGTTTCCTATAAGGAATTGCCCCTTGCCTTTGTAAACCCTGATGAGATTTTGCTTTGCTGTTGTCAGGCGGAAGAGGATTTGGAAATAGAATTGCTATCCTAGTTGTGAAGAAAGGCGTTCAATCGAGCGCCTTCTTTTTTGATATTGGTTAATTGGTTAGCGGATTACCACCAGCCTAAAAGTTTCATCCAGACACCGCCGACGCTGAACCAAATGGCAAGTGACAGGATTGAAACGGCAAAACTCACGCCCCACCATTGACCGGTTGAGTTATAACCCGAACCATATAATGCGGGGCCGGGACCGCCGGCATATTGAGTTAAGCTCATGGATAATGTTGATGTGTAGCCTAATCCGATTGCTGCGATTATCGGCGGCGTACCCACAGCGATAGCCGCCGCTACAAATGCCAGGTACATGGCGGAAATATGCGCCATTGCGGAGGCAAAGAAATAGCGGGTATAGAAATAAACCAGCACTAAAATCGTAAAGGCAACAGGCCAGCTAAACGAGCCTACCGAATCGGCAATATGGGTTGAAATCCAGCTAATTGTGCCGTATTTATTTAATGCGTTAGCCATCATCACCAATACGGCAAACCAGAACATGGTATCCCATGCGGCGGTTTCCGAGATGATATTTTTCCAGCTCATAATATTGGTTAATAATAAGATAACCAGACCGACAAAGGCGGAAACGGTGGCGGGAATATGGAAAACCAGGTCACCTACCGTCCATAATAGCAATAATAAGATGAAGTCTAACGCAAGGATCCATTCGGCTTGGCTCATTTTCCCCATGCTGTTTAGTTCTTCTCTTGCCATTTCCGCCATTTTCGGCGTATCTTTCAATTCCGGCGGATAAATGAGATAAACGAAATAAGGTAATAAAATCAGGCTCACGATACCGGGAACGATAGCACCTAAAAACCAGGTCATCCAGGTAATTTCAACACCTTGTGATTTGGCTAATTCGGCAATTAACGGGTTGCCCGCCATGGCGGTTAAGAACATGGTACAAACAATGGTATCAATTTGTGAAACGGCAATGGCCAGGAATGCGCCGGCACGTCTTGCGGTCGGCCCCGGTTTGGAGTTGTAGGCATCTGCAATGGATTGCATAATCGGGTACATAATACCGCCGCCGCGAGCCGAAGCGGAAGGAATACCCGGGCCGATCACGACATCGGCCAGGGCGATACCATAAGCCACCCCCATCATTCTTTTGCCGAAACGGGCAACGAAGTAGAGGGCTATACGTTTACCTAAACCGGTTTTGATAACGGCTCGGGATAAAAACATGGCAATTGCGATTAGCCAGATTGTGCCGTTGGAAAAACCGGATAACATACCTACTTCGCCTTTAGCCGGCGATAGCGGCGTGAGTCCGCTTAATCCGCTGATGACTAAGGCGACTAATGTTGCCGCTCCCATAGGCATTGCTTTGGCAATAATAGCCACAATGGTCGCCACAAATAAGGCAAACATGCCCCAAGCTTTAGTCGATAATCCTTCCGGTGTAGGAATTAACAAAATGGCAATTCCCACAAGGACTGCAATTAACAAACCTTGCAGCTTGAAGCCGAGTCTTACTTCAACTTTTGGTGCTGACGTTTGAATATTCATAATGATTTCTTCTCTGTACTTAAAACAAAAAGGAATACCTCAAGATATTCCTTACCTATTATTATAAAACTGATGAAATTTTTATTTCATGCAATTTTTCTACGATTCCTGTAGCGATACAAAACTAGCATAACTCTAAAGGGTAATAAAATAATTTATATGATTTTGTTGATTTAGGTGAAAACTCTTTAATTTTTTGACTAAATTATGTTCATTAATTTATAAAATCCGTAAAAAATTATTTATAATCCATTACAAATGGTCGTTTTTCTAAGCGTTGATATTGCGGATTCAAAAATCACTATTTTTTGACCGCACTTTTTATCAAGGAATAAAAAAGAGCCTTTAAAGGCTCTTTTAACATCATAGAAATTAAAGATTATTCAGATCCAGCACATCGGTCATGTCGAACAGACCTATTTGTTTATTCGCCAGCCATTTAGCCGCACGCACGGCGCCGTTGGCGAATGTCATACG
This sequence comes from [Mannheimia] succiniciproducens MBEL55E, assembly GCF_000007745.1. Taxonomy (GTDB): domain Bacteria; phylum Pseudomonadota; class Gammaproteobacteria; order Enterobacterales; family Pasteurellaceae; genus Basfia; species Basfia succiniciproducens. The sequence continues at coordinate 947,226 of NC_006300.1, forward strand.
GCTTGATGCTTTATGGGAAATCTCCACTCTTTCGCCGATATCGGCAAACCAAACGGTATGTTCGCCCACAACGTCGGCTGCGCGAATAGTTGAAAAGCCGATATCGGTTCGTTTGCGTTCGCCGGTGATGCCTTCGCGTGAGAAAACTCCGTTTACTTTTAAATCACGACCGAGGGTTTTGGCAATATGTTCGCCCATTGAAAGCGCCGTGCCGGACGGCGCATCTACTTTATGACGGTGGTGGGCTTCAATAATTTCAATGTCACTGTAATCACCCATCACTTTGGCGGCTTTTTCCAACAGTTTGAAAACGAGATTGACACCGACACTATAATTAGAGGCAAAAACAATAGCCGTTTTTTCAGCGGCTTTGCCGATAGCCTGTTTGCCCGCATCATCAAACCCGGTCGTGCCTAAAATCAATTTTTTATTATTGGCGACACAAAATTTAATATGTTCTAGAGATCCTTCCGGACGGGTGAAGTCGATAATAATATCGAATTTATCTTTTTCGGCGGCAAGATCTTCGGCAACTTTAATACCTAATTCGCCGAGTCCCGCTAATTCGCCTGCATCGGCACCGATTAAGGAAGAACCTTTACGCTCAAATGCGGCGCCTAATTCCACGCCTTCCGCCGCTTGAACGGCCTGAATAAGCTGACGTCCCATACGTCCGCCCGCGCCAACGATTGCAAGTTTTAATGTCATGTTTTGTCCTTATTATCTAATAAATTATTGAATAAATTTGTGTTGTCTCAGCCCATCATTTCCATAACGCCTGTATAAGCGAGAATCATACCAAAAATCAAAAAGATTATACCAGCTACATTATCAATATAACGACTATATCTGCTATAGAATTTTTTTGCGAAAGGTCGGGAAAACAAGACCGAAATTAAATAAAAATAAATGAAAGTTTCAACCAGAATAATGGCAAAAGCCAGCAACATCTGCCAGACCTGGGTGATATGGACTAAAATCAACGACATCACGCTGGCAAAATAAATAATAGCTTTTGCGTTAGAGAGATTAACAAATAATCCTTTCATGATCTCTTTTTTAACGGTAGTCGTTTTATTTAATTCTTCCGCCGAAAGAGGAGCAAAGGTTGCATTTGTGCGACTTCTTACCATTAACAAGCCTAAATAAGCCAAATAACCGCCGCCAAGCAACATAATAACGCCGTGTAAAACCGGCATAGTGGTGAATAAAATCGCTAACCCCAACATTGCCGAGGCCGCCCAGAAAGCGACACCTAAAGTAATGCCTATAATACCGCAAATAACGTTACGGCGGGAATTGCTTGCCGCCATACGGCTAACATAAAAGAAATCGGGCCCCGGAGTAACCAATCCGAAAAAATGAACAATAATAAGATTCAGCATGAAAGACTACTTAAATAATATAGTGAAGAAGGAATAATGAAATAGCCGCATAAACCGCCGCCAGCACGTCATCAACCATAATGCCGAAGCCGCTTTCCAGCCTTTTATCAAAATAACTGATAGGGTAGGGCTTTATGATGTCGAAAATACGAAATAAAACAAAAGCGGCAATACACCAAAATAAGCTGATTTGCGGGATAGCTAACAGAGTGATGAAAATACCGATAAATTCATCCCATACGATAGCGCCGTGATCATGTACGCCCATATCATCGGCGGTTTTTTGACACAAATAAACCCCCAGCGCGAAACCGAGAAGAATTAAAACCAAAAAGGGAACGGTACCAATCCAATGTAAAATCGGCGCGCCGATAATGATTGCCGCAAGGCTTCCCCAAGTACCGGGAGCCGGGCGAATAAGGCCCGAACCGAATCCTAAAGCAAGTAAATGAACGGGATTGCGTAAACTCAGCTTATCTAACGGATTTGTTGTAGAGGATGAATGAGCCATCAAAATAATGTCCTATTTGAAATGATCAAAGCTATGTATCGATAGGTTAACCTCTTGCTTATAACGTTGCAAGCGAATGACCGGATTATCCTCTGCCGCACAAATTTGTCCGACACAAGTATAAGGCACATTTAAGGGGGCAAGATATTGATCTAATTTTGTTTTATTTTCATCGCTGACCGTAAAACAAAGTTCGTAATCTTCACCGCCTTGTAGCGCCATGAGTTCGGCTTTTTCTCGCCCGTAATAAGCGCTTAATTGCGGTGACAGGGGCAAATCTTCTAAATTTACCACCGCACTGACTTGGCTACGTTCAAGAATATGCATTAAATCGCCCATAAAGCCGTCGGAAATATCTAACGCCGCGTTGGCAAGACGATATTTCGCTAAGGTTTTCCCAAACTCAATGCGAGGAATGGGGTAAAGATTACGCTGAATAAAAAAATCTTCGTCAAAACCGACCGCACTTTTTTTGCCTTCATAAATATCCCGGTTCAGATAAAAACCGGCTAGCGCATCACCTAAAGTACCGGAAACATAAATCCAGTCGCCGATCTTCGCTTGATGACGGCAAAGGGCATAATCGCCGAGAAGACCTTGTGCGGTAATGGTAACGGTCGGAATTTCCCCTTTTGTGGTATCGCCGCCGATTAATGTCACATCATAGCGGTTTAGGATCTCAAACATGCCTTTGCTAAATTCGTTCAACCAATGAGAATCCGTTTTAGGTAAGGTGAGTGCAAGAGAAACCCAGGTAGGCGTCGCTCCCATGGCGGCAAGATCGCTTAAATTTGTGGCGACGGCTTTATAACCTAATGCGCGAGGAGGAATAGTCGGATAAAAATGAGAATTTTCAACCATGGTATCGGTGGTGACGGCTAAACGTTGATCAGCTTTCAGCTGAGTGATAGCGCAGTCATCACCAATAGAGAGGATAACATCTTGCCGGGGAATTTGTTTAGATAAAGCGAAATATCGATTAATAAGATCAAATTCACCTTCAGCCATGGAAATTCCCCGAATAGATTATGTTATTTGCGTGCTAACGCCGGCGCGATTTTATCTAATACGCCATTGATATATTTATGGCTATCTTCCGCTCCGAAGGTTTTTGCCACTTCGATGGCTTCATTAATCACTACTTTGTAAGGCACGTCCAATTCATATTTTAATTCGTAAACCGCTAAACGTAAGATTGCTTTTTCAATAGGATCTAATTCATTCGCACTACGATCTAAATAAGGTGCCATTGTACTGTCGACACTTGGAATATTTTCAACGGTTTGACGGAAAAGTTTGCGGAAATAAGGCATATCCACACCTTTCATATCCTGATCGGTAACGAAAGATAACTCAACGGTTTCTACCGGATTTTGCGAAATCTGAAAAGAATATAAGGCTTGAACCGCACATTCTCTCGCACGACGACGTGGTGACGGACGTTTTTTTACTTGTTCTGTCATAACTGTCTCTTATGCGTTGATTTGAGCTAATAAATTAACCATTTCCAGCGCAACTAATGCCGCTTCAGCTCCTTTATTACCGGATTTTGTGCCTGCACGATCGATAGCTTGCTCAATGTTTTCAGTAGTTAAAACGCCGAAAGCAACCGGAACGTTTGATTCTAACGAAACATGACCGATACCATTGCTTGCACCGCCGGCGACATATTCAAAATGCGCTGTACCACCGCGAATAACCGTACCTAACGCTACGATGGCGTCATATTTTTTGCTGTCCGCTAAACGGCGAACCGCCAATGGTAATTCGTAAGCGCCCGGTACGCGTACCAGTGTAATATTCTCATCTTTTACCTGGCCAATACGTTTTAGCGCATCAACGGCACCTTCTACTAAACTATCATTAATAAAACTGTTAAAACGAGCGACAACAACGGCAACTTTTGCATTTGGCGCTGCCAAACCACCTTCTAATACTTTCATATTCTTTCCTATTAAAATGGACGGGATAAATTAGTTGGCGATTCTAACATAGAAATTCCCTTTTTTCAGTATTATTCCGCATTATTGCAATAAGAACTGAACAGACTTTAATCTAATTATTGTAAATTTTTCAAAACACCGTAAAAAAATAATTACATTAATAAAAATACAAGTTAGAATGCTGCACATTATTTTAACTTTAAACAGGAAATTTAAGATGAAAAATAAAACCTTTGGGAGCGCTTTACTTGTAGCGGGAACGACAATTGGCGCCGGTATGCTCGCCATGCCGCTGACTTCTGCGGAAATGGGTTTTACCTACACCATGGCTCTATTATTTTTATTATGGATTTTACTTTCTTACAGCGCATTACTTTTTGTTGAAGTGTATCAAACCGTACAGCGTAAAGATGCGGGAATCGCCACCCTTGCCGAACAATATTTTGGCATGGTAGGCCGGGTTCTCGCTACCTTATCGCTTGTTATTTTTATGTATGCGATTCTTTCGGCTTATGTGACCGGCGGCGGTTCGTTATTAGCCGGTGTTTTACCGTTTTTAGGGGAACATGCCGCACCGATTTCTATTATTGCATTCACTGTGATTTTGGGGATTTTTATTGTTATCAGTACAGGTGCGGTAGATGGGCTGACCCGCTTATTGTTTATGATTAAACTCGTCGCATTTGTGCTTGTATTGACTATGATGTTGCCTCTTGTTCAAGGTGAAAATTTAATGGCGATGCCACTGAAAGAGTTCTTAATTATTTCCGCAAGCCCGGTTTTTTTCACTTCTTTCGGTTTCCACGTAATTATTCCAAGTATCAATAATTACTTAGACGGCAATATTAAGCGCCTGCGTGCGGCGATTATCGGCGGTACGGCGCTTCCGTTAGTTGCGTATATTTTGTGGCAAATGGCAACACACGGCGTATTCCCTCAGGCTAAGTTTGTCGAGATCATCAATAATGATCCGACTTTAAACGGTTTGGTTGATGCCACTTACCACGTGACGGGAAGTAATTTAATCAGCGGTTCGGTGCGTTTATTTTCGACACTTGCATTAGTTACCTCATTCCTGGGCGTTTCCTTATCGTTATTTGATTGCTTAGACGATTTATTAAAACGCATCAATATCAAAGCCGGTCGTCTTGCATTAGGCGTATTAACTTTCTTACCGCCTCTCGCTTTTGCATTATTTTATCCGGAAGGCTTTATTGCCGCGTTAGGTTATGCCGGTCAAATGTTCACTTTCTACGGTTTAGTACTACCGGTCGGTCTTGCATGGCGAGCAAGAAAACTGCATCCGAATCTCCCGTATCGAGTAATCGGTGGAAACTTAACCCTATTAATCGCGTTATTGCTGGGCTTACTCATCATGAACGTCCCGTTCCTAATTGAAGGCGGATATTTACCAAAAGTAATAGGCTAGCAGCATTTTTAAGATGGAATGAAAAAAGCCAGTCAGTTTTTCACTGACTGGCTTTTTTCGTTAGAGCAAAGAACTTTTCCTGTTTTCTGTCATTATAGTTTCTAATTTTAGTTTCCTTTTTGTAAGAACGAAAAAGTGCGGTCGAAAAATTACAAAATTTACAGGGGGCATTTATGCTCGGGTAAGAGCAGAGGACGATGAAATTCGAGTCCGCTATAGCGGATGTGTTTCAATTCACGCTCTCGTGTGAGAGCGGAGAAAACAATCTATGCTTACGATGTTTTTATAAGCGCTTCAATTCACGCTCTCGTGTGAGAGCGGAGGCCGTAGCCGTGATTTACGCACGCGTCAAAAAACTGTTTCAATTCACGCTCTCGTGTGAGAGCGGAGGCCTCATAACTAATACCTGCCGGGTCGGCAAATTCGGTTTCAATTCACGCTCTCGTGTGAGAGCGGAGGTCAAACAGCGCGCCAATCATGGCGTGGTCACCCGTTTCAATTCACGCTCTCGTGTGAGAGCGGAGTTTTCCGCGGCTTTTTCGGCGTTTGTTACCGCTGCGTTTCAATTCACGCTCTCGTGTGAGAGCGGAGCCACGCGCTCTTAAATCCTCAACGACGGCTGAATGTTTCAATTCACGCTCTCGTGTGAGAGCGGAGCTCTTTTGCATTGATGACAGGCGCCAGAATGACGGTTTCAATTCACGCTCTCGTGTGAGAGCGGAGCGCAATACTAAAAGGCTTTAGCGCCCAGGAAATCGTTTCAATTCACGCTCTCGTGTGAGAGCGGAGAACTGCAAAACGCCCAGGAATCACGCAATGAAAGGTTTCAATTCACGCTCTCGTGTGCGAGCGGAGTTCTACGCCTAAAAAACAAATGATTAAATTTATAGTTTCAATTCACGCTCTCGTGTGAGAGCGGAGATCAACCAAATACTTGCCTTTATCAACAAAAAGCGTTTCAATTCACGCTCTCGTGTGAGAGCGGAGTTGGGGGGGTATGGAGACATAACCATCATTGAGTTTCAATTCACGCTCTCGTGTGAGAGCGGAGAGATTTTCAACATCTCAGTTTATTTGCTGATTTTGTTTCAATTCACGCTCTCGTGTGAGAGCGGAGGCCAATGCTTTAAACTTTTTTTGACTTTCTGTAGTGGTCAACTAATTTAACAGTCTCCGATAAGTTGTTTTTGCTAAAATCGGAGATAGACCTTGATTATAGCTATGTGGGCGAATGTGATTATAATACATCACATATTCTCTCACATCATTTACAGCACTTTCAAAATCACTATAACCACCTTTCAGCATCCATTCATATTTAAAACTTCGAAACCAACGCTCCATCGGCGCATTGTCCCAACAGTTACCACGACGGCTCATACTTTGTGTAAGCCCATGTTTCTTAACTGAATCAGTAAAGATTTCACTGCCATAAATACTACCTTGGTCTGAATGGAACAACATTCGCTCCGTGCGTTCAATATTCAGCATCGCATGATTCAGTGCGTCTTTAACCAGCTCACTATCATGATAGCGACTTAGCTTCCAACCGACGACTTGACGATTTAATAAATTAATTACCACGGCTAAATAGCACCATATCCCATTGATTTTTATATAGGTCGTGTCACCACATAGCACGGTCGTTTGGCTATCAGGCGTAAATTCTCGACTTAGTATATTCTCAAAAACTTGACTATTTCCTTTACTAGGATTGCGCCATTTTTGCGGTTGCTTACTAAATAATCCTTGCTTATTCATTAACTTACGAATTAAATACAACCCCACAAAAATACCTTTCTCTTTCAAATGCGATTGAATCGTTCGTTTGCCTGCTGAACCTCGGCTTGCATCAAAAATTGCCTTGATTTCAACGGCTAAAGCTGTGTGTTTCGCTGGCTTTTTGGCAGTGCGCAAATGGGCGTAGTAAGCACTTTCAGACACGCTAAATAGTTCACATAACCGGTTGATTTCTCGCGATTTTAACGTCGTAATGACTTGGTATTTTTGTTTTCGAGTGACATTAAAATCGCTGTAGCCTTTTTTAAAATGGCCTTATCTTCTTCAAGTTCTTTAATACGATTTTCAAGTTCTCGAATTCGTTGTTGTTCTGGGCTAATTGGCTTTGAACCAGCTAAAACGTAACCTTGTTGCTCCGCTTGAACTTGACTTATCCAGCGACGAAGTGCTGTTTCACCCACACCTAACTCTCGGCAAGCTTGAGAAACCGAATATCCTCGTTCAATCACTAATTTTACTGCTTCAGCTTTATATTCTGCGCTAAATGTTCTTCTCATAATATTTCCTCATTTGTGATGTTATTTTACCACTTATTGAGGACTGCGGAATTAGTCTACCACTACATTCCAGGTTTCAATTCACGCTCTCGTGTGAGAGCGGAGGCCTCATAACTAATACCTGCCGGGTCGGCAAATTCGGTTTCAATTCACGCTCTCGTGTGAGAGCGGAGGTCAAACAGCGCGCCAATCATGGCGTGGTCACCCGTTTCAATTCACGCTCTCGTGTGAGAGCGGAGTTTTCCGCGGCTTTTTCGGCGTTTGTTACCGCTGCGTTTCAATTCACGCTCTCGTGTGAGAGCGGAGGACTTGTAATAATGATTAATTACTGCTGAAGCAGGTTTCAATTCACGCTCTCGTGTGAGAGCGGAGTTGTAATAATTCATTTGATACGCGGATAATTTTTGTTTCAATTCACGCTCTCGTGTGAGAGCGGAGTTTAACATAATTGAGCCGTTACCCACACCATCAAGTTTCAATTCACGCTCTCGTGTGAGAGCGGAGGTAAACTGCTTAACAGTAGCATACACATTTGCAGTTTCAATTCACGCTCTCGTGTGAGAGCGGAGTTTTTTATTACCCAAAAATCAAACCCAATAGGAGTTTCAATTCACGCTCTCGTGTGAGAGCGGAGGCCGGTACCTCCAGGCGCCCCAACAGACATCGACGTTTCAATTCACGCTCTCGTGTGAGAGCGGAGTTAAAAGAGCAACGCGCCAAAAACTTTTTAACAGTTTCAATTCACGCTCTCGTGTGAGAGCGGAGGACAAAAGCACAAGGGGTAATCCACTTTCAAAAGGTTTCAATTCACGCTCTCGTGTGAGAGCGGAGTTGGGCTTGTGCGTGTGGTCATGGGGTCAGTTGCAGTTTCAATTCACGCTCTCGTGTGAGAGCGGAGTTTCAGCGGACATTGCTTTCATCGAGTCCATACTAGTTTCAATTCACGCTCTCGTGTGAGAGCGGAGGCGATTGCGGGCTACAACCAAAAGACTTGACCAGTTTCAATTCACGCTCTCGTGTGAGAGCGGAGGTATGTTGATCGTAAAACTTGGATTGCTTATTGCCGTTTCAATTCACGCTCTCGTGTGAGAGCGGAGATTATCATGCAATTGATTTTGATAAAAAAACGGTTTCAATTCACGCTCTCGTGTGAGAGCGGAGCATACGTTCGCCAGTCATTTTATGATGAACGGGGGTTTCAATTCACGCTCTCGTGTGAGAGCGGAGACGTGGGCGATATAAAAAACAATATTGCGATGTGGTTTCAATTCACGCTCTCGTGTGAGAGCGGAGGCGAGGCGATAGAACATCTGATAAGGGTAACAAGCGTTTCAATTCACGCTCTCGTGTGAGAGCGGAGAATCTCTTATTGTGTAGTATGTGTCCCAGATATCGTTTCAATTCACGCTCTCGTGTGAGAGCGGAGTATCTGCTCATGCCACTTATTGTATCTTTAGCAGTTTCAATTCACGCTCTCGTGTGAGAGCGGAGGGAAACAGACGATATCAATTCTGCGCACTTAGTTGTTTCAATTCACGCTCTCGTGTGAGAGCGGAGGTAATAAAGAGGTGGTAGGTGGTAGTAGGGTTGTGTTTCAATTCACGCTCTCGTGTGAGAGCGGAGTGATGTAGATTTTTTCTTTTTCAGAATTTCGTGGTTTCAATTCACGCTCTCGTGTGAGAGCGGAGACAGACTAAACTGGAAATATTAAGCTTACCGATAACAAGTTTCAATTCACGCTCTCGTGTGAGAGCGGAGTATTACATGTTTAGTTTGTATGCTAATCAATATAGTTTCAATTCACGCTCTCGTGTGAGAGCGGAGATAAGTATATCTATATTCAAGCAGAACAAGCAGTAGTTTCAATTCACGCTCTCGTGTGAGAGCGGAGCAAGTAGTACTGATAAAAAAAGAAACATTTGAAAGTTTCAATTCACGCTCTCGTGTGAGAGCGGAGTATGTTAGGGTTTGTTGGCGCCGAGAAAATCCGTGTTTCAATTCACGCTCTCGTGTGAGAGCGGAGGACGAATGGACCTTAATTAATGGACAAGCAGGAGTTTCAATTCACGCTCTCGTGTGAGAGCGGAGAACATCGTATTAAATACGCGAGATTTATTTGATGTTTCAATTCACGCTCTCGTGTGAGAGCGGAGGTACTTTAATCTTTCATTTTCCGCCTGCCAAAAAGTTTCAATTCACGCTCTCGTGTGAGAGCGGAGAGCCTTAACTAGGAAGGCTCATTATATCTAGCTTGAAAATAGCCATTTCGCTAACCAGGCTGAATATAACGGCTTAAAGTATAGCAAGAAATATAGTTATTTTCTAACTGATTAAAAATATAAGAAAAAATAAATGCGCTAATAAACTAGGGAATTGATGAGAACTACCGGTTAGCGAACGTGTTTAGATAATTAAAATATCTCTAAACATATCAATGGCACGTTTTGCTCCGTAATGTTCGACTCGATGTTTCCATTTACTTCCAAGTTGGTAAAAACGTAAACTATCGGTTTCTTTGTCGTAGGTATTAAGTAACTTATCTTTTAATTCGACCCATTGCGCGGGTGTCACTTCACACTCAAACACAGAGTATTGTACGCGTATTCCGTAATCTAAACAATGCTTTGCAATATGACGTAATCGACGTTCTCCGCCTTCATTTTCTAATGACACATCATATGTAATTAAAATCATCATAAGGTTTTCTCCTTAGAAAATTTATAAAAAAATGACCGCACTTTGATGCGAAATCAAATTAAAGTGCGGAACAAATTTAAGAAATCCAAATTGTTAAAGAACAAACTTAGCGCATTAAAAACGGCGGATATTCAGCTAAATCGCCGCGTAAATGGCGCGCTAGCAGCATCGCCTGAATATAAGGCAAAAGACCGATTTCCACTTCTTCCTGCAAAAACGGATGGACGATTTTTTCCTGTTTTTTCGCCTGCAAACTTTGAAACAACAGCTTGCGCGCTTCAGGTTTCATATTCACCGCACCGCCGTCTTCGGTAACAAAATCCTGCGGCTTAATTTGACCGCGGTTAATCAGCGATAGCACCATTCTGTCCACCCACCAGGCACGAAATTCTTCGAGGAGGTCTTGTGCCAGACTATCTCGACCGGGACGATCGGCGTGCAGAAAACCTACTTGCGGATCCAAGCCCACACCTTGCAGTGCGCCACTGATGTCTTTGCCTAAAATGCTGTATAAAAATGACAATAACGCATTCACGCCATCGCGCGGTGGGCGGCGGTTGCGGCCGTCAAAACCAAAACCGTTTTTTTCCGCCAGCAAATGTTGAAACACACCGAAATAGCGGGCAGCGGCATCGCCTTCAATACCACGAATTAAATCCAGATTTTCTGCTTGTTTTAACTGCTGCAAACTGAAATTCAGTGCCATAACGGCTGCCTGTACTTCCTCATGTTCACCGTGATTGCGTAAACGACGCTGCAACACCCGTTTAGCCGACTGAATTTTTGCCGCGATGATATTACGTGCAATAGGAATAGGATTTTGTTCGGAAATACGATATTGGGCACGGCGCAGCAGCACATTGCCACTTTGCCGACCTTGCAACCGCCCTAAATATCGCCCTGTTTCAGTGAAAAAAGCCAAATTGACATTATTCTCACCACAAAACCCCATTAAAAACGGCGATACCAACACATTCCCAAAACAGAAAATATGCCCGATAGAATGCACCGGTAATTGAGCCACTTTCTTTCTATCTTGCTCCACCACCAAGGTTTCTCGTTCTTTATGTAAGTAGCTGCCTTGAGTAGTGATATATAGGGTGTTTTGTAGTTTGCGCATATAAAATCTACCAAAAATATTTTTAAATGAAAATTAATGAATATATTTATTTTTTCAAGTAAATCATTTCCAAAAATGGCAATCCCTCAAGCATAAAATTAATATATTCTTTTGTATGGCTTAATGATGGAACATCTGAAAAAATAAAAACTTCTCTATGCCACTTATTATCTGCGAGCTTATCCATTTGAGATTTAGAAAATTTCTCATACGGTGAATTATCAATCCAATCTTTCGGAATGAAAAATGAAGGACAGACAGCATTTTTCCTAAGATCCGGATCTTTCATTTTATTATCAAATACTATGCGATAATCACCGTTGGATAGTTTATTTATCCATGCTTTCCCGTAATAAATTCTCCAACAATTTTGTTCGAGATTTGATAAATTCTGTCCATCAATTTTAATAAAGGCATCTTTCAAGAAGATTTTTTCTTGATATGGCTTAGGTAAGGTTATTTGAAAATTTTCATTATTTAAGAAAGATGAAACCAACACGGACAATGTTTTAGTATGATTAATTGAGGCTTTTTCTTTTTCAGAATCTGAAGATTGAGTAGCTCTGGAAAAACTGCCTTTTTCGACCTCAGAAATATCGCTACTATCTTGCTTTTTAGGAGCAGGTTCTGTCAGATTTACCAAAATCTCACCTGAAGCAACATTTTCATACAGACTATTTTTATCAGCTTCATGCAATTTAATGCGTCTTTCCTCTTCTGCAAATGGGCAGCTGGGTTTATGATACTCAACCGACTTAAAATAAGGGTCTACTTTTCTTTCTTGTTTAGGTCGTTCCAAATTTGCACAAGTAATTGCAATGCCGCATAGCTGATGAGGGCATCGAAAATTTTTTTGACTGCGAATTAAACCTTTTTGGTAAGCAATATCCGCCTCTTTTGCATTAACCTTCCTACCCAAATCTAAAGAATATACTTGCGGTAAACTCATCATATTTCTCCTTATAATCAATGATAAATTAGCTATGTATCAAAATAATAACACATGCCATTTCTGCATAATTTCAGCAAATTCCAACTGCAATTTATTCCCTCTAACCTTTCTATTCAGGGCGTCTGAAAGAGTTCACTAGCGGTTTTCGCCGACACAGGCATCTGTGTTTGCCAATAAGGATGGAGGTGACAAATCCTGTTCGTTTTTTTCCAAGCAAAAATTCAGCCGCTCGTCGTAACTACAACTCCATTCACACAACATTCTGAGCACAGGTTCAAGCCTGCGCCTTCGTCGGTGAGGCTGTATTCCACCAATGGTAGCACTTCCGAATAGATGCAGCGAACGATTAACCCGTCTGCTTCAAGCTGGCACAGTTGTTCGCTCAGCACTTTTGGGCTACCCCCTTCCAGCAGTTGCTGTAAATCGAGGGAGATGTTTATCGCCATAGTGTAGATGGTAGAGAATCAAGCATAATTTCTGCCATCATCGGCAGTTACTCGAAAATTTCGGCTAACTAAATTTTTTTCTAACTAACTAGCTGTCTGAGAATACTTTTTTCAAGTAATATGGCGTGTTAGGACCATCTAAAAGTTTTATAGAAATTTCTCAGACGATTTTTAATTTGCGACAAACGGTGGACTAACCTGTTTCTAGTTAACACCGAATAAAACTATATTTTAAGTTTGACATACATATGCTCTTGAGTAGTATCTGAATCCGTTTCCATTTTATAGTCAAATACATCAGGATATTTTTTAACCAAGTCAGTAAACTTTTTGCAGCCATAACTACGCGGATCAATATCTACCTGCAAGCGCTTCCATGTAGACCCAAAAGCAGTCATTGCCACCCACTCACTATCAAATTGCTCAAAGACTTTTCTAATGGTCTCTATAGGTAATTCAGTAGATTGAATCTTCTGATTATCAATTGATACAGTTGGTGTGCTATTTTCAGTTTGCTGTACTTTCTTTTGAGTATTTGAAGCATTAGGTAAAGTAATATCAACTTGCTTGTCATCATTCAATTCAGGCAATAAATTTTCGACATAGATAAATTGACTACATGCATTGAGAAAAGCTTCTGGCGTTTGTTTTTTACCAAAGCCATAAACAGTTACCCCTTGTTCTTTTAAACGAATAGCTAATGCAGTGAAATCACTATCGCTGGATACAATGCAAAAACCATCAAAACGGTTAGTATAAAGCAAGTCCATTGCATCAATAATCATAAATCCATCAGTGGCATTTTTACCTTTAGTGTAAGCAAATTGCTGCATAGGTTTAATAGCATATTCATTGATAACAGCTTTCCATTTCCCGCTGTCCCCTACAAAATTTCCATATATCCGTTTAACGGTCGCCTCACCAAACTTGGTTGTTTCCTCCAAAATAGCTTTAATAGTTTGTGCAGACGCATTATCTGCGTCGATCAAAACAGCGAGATGCGCTGATTTTTCTTCTACAACATTAAAACTGGTTTTAATTTTAGACATCTTATTATCCTATTATTGTGTTTGTTAAAAAATTGAATCGCAGGGTTAAAAACCAACCTATATTATTAATTTATTGTATCAACTATAGAATTTGCTTCATGTGAATTAGATAACAATTGATTCATAAACATCACAGCAAACTGCTCTCCATTAAATCTTTTTGAGACTCTGAAACTGTTTTCTCAATTATTGATGACTTCTTGCTTTGTGATATTAAACCACTCGTACATAACGGAAGACGCCCTGAGTTATCAATAGTTTTTATAGCAGCTCAAATTATTTTGAATTAGAACTCATATCTTTCACTCTATCTGCAATAGAAGTTAAAAAATTCTTATCTTTTAAAACTTCTGAAATAGGGCTATCGCTTTGATGCTTTTTATCCAAAGTTTCGGCTGGATTTAAAGCGATGGCTTTAATCATATTATCCATAAGAACAGGTAACAATTCATTTTGATCTTCTTCAGATAGTTTCTCAATTTGTTGTTTATAACTATCATATGATTTCGCTAAAGATTCTTTATGCGCATATTCCTGTGTTAATCTTTCTGCTTCACTTCTTCTTTTTGAAACAAAAATAACCAACCATAAAGCAGGCAAGATAAAAGGCAATTTCACAGCAAAATTCCCAAGTAATGCAAGCAAACTGATTCCTAAACCTTTATCTAAAGGAATCTCTTTTATAATCAATAAATCACGAACGCAGTAGATTACGACTGATAAAACAATTAATGATCCATAAAATCCCCAACCATACCATTTTGCACTTCCACTAAATTTATTTCTCATTTCATTGTATGCGTTGGATAATCCGGCAGAAGTTGCTCCAGGTAATAAATTTTCTATTTGTTTATTAAGCTCCTCATACCGTTCTTGTTGCTTCTGTTTAAAATTATCCAGTTCAATTTTTCTTTGCTCTATTTCCTGTTTTAAACCACCTACCTTCTTTCCATTTTCATCTTCTTTTCCAAAAATCTTATTATAAAAATCTTCTAAACTTTGCAAAGTAACAGAGCTATCTTCTTTTAGCTCATTAATAGCTTCATTTTGATTTGATATATTTGAATAGAAGTTATCAATCTCTTGTTTCAATCCATCTTCACCATAAATTGATACATGAAGCTCTTCTATCTCTGATAGTTTTGATTCTGAATTATTAAGTAATTCTTCAATTTTGTCTTTCACTCCGTTCTCAGAAAATATTGATTCTCCATACTCCTCTAATTCTTCTCTAAGAGCGGAAAATTTACCCAATTCATCGTTTAATTTATTTTCAATAGCATCAATATTTTCTTGAGTTACTTTTATTTCTGAAAATTTATTCTCTACATAATCGGTGATAGCTTTTGAATACTCATTCAAACCTAATCTCAATCCTTTAATCGCCTTCCCTTTATGAAGAATAAACGGAAAAATAATTTTCAACAATTCATCCAACCTGTTTTCTACATTTTGAACATGTGAATTTGAATAATTTTGGCTATTAGTTAAATAGCTTTTAATATTGACTAGATATGCTTTAATATTGTTTAAAGAATCATTTGGCAAATAATCAGCATCAATACAAGACATTGCTTCTGATAAAAATGTGATTATTTTCTTTAGATAAGCAAAATTTTCTGCATATACATCAGGTATCTTGACTCCGTCAATCTCATTAACACATTTCAAAACTTCATCCCATAATGGAATAATTTCATTATTAAACTTGTTAAGCTTAGCAGACATACATTCCTCATTTATCTATAATTAAGCACTAAAAATATATTTCACTCCCAAAACAACCCCACCACATATTTTCCCGATTTATCCCTTTCCAATAACTTAGGCTGACAGAGATCAATCAACGAACAAGCCTTGCAGCTTTTAGAATAATTCGGTGGTGGGGTTATGCCGCTCTCCAGCAAAGTTTTAACTTCATTAATCACTTGCAAAGTTTTTTCACGCAATTCAGCAGAGAAAATAACAGGATGGCGGTGGCGGGTTTGCATATACCATAATGCGCCTTCCTCTACCTTTTTACCTGTCATTTCCTCCAAGCAGAGAGCCTGGGCGCAAAGCTGAATTTCATCGGAAGGTTTCGGTTTTGGTTTACCGCGTTTATATTCCACCGGTTTTAGCTTGCCCGTTTGAATTTCGCACTCCACCATATCCAAAATGCCGCTAATACCTAACTGCTCGGCGGATACGTGAACACTTCGCTCAAAACGCACGCCTTTGCGGGTTTCCGGCTCACCGGAATCCACTCGCTCGTGCAAGGCATTGCCTTGGGCGGTTAAAAAATTTTCCGCCCAAAGTTGCTCATTATGAATTAACGCACACTGACGCGGGCAAAACGCATAATGTTGCAAAGCCGAAAGAGAAATTATCCGCATATCCGCCTCCTTATTCAGTTACAAGCGGTCGGTTTCTAGGGGAAATTTGCAAATTGTTAAAGCAATTCTTCTACACTAACACCATTGAATTTATCTTTTTCAATAGAAATTTGATAATCCGCAAAGCCGGTTGCCGGTGTACCGGATTCGCCATTTATGCGTTCAACCTTAACCGAATCAAATAATTTATGTGCAGGTACGCTGCCCAACGCACTATCGTGTTTAAACACGATCAGTTTACGTGCCGCCATTTCCCCGCGAGCCGCCGAGCGATCGTGCTCAAACATTAACTGCAAGGCTTGCCATAATTTTTGTAGATCTTCCTCAGAAAAACCGGTTTTTGCCGCAAGATTTGCCGAGATAAAACCGTGCACGCGGTAGAGAGCGTAAGGCACAATGTATTTGCGCCCCATAGTGCGTTCTTTTTCAAGATCTTTTTCATTGGTAACCGCCATTCGAGTGATTGACACTTCAAGCGGAATAATCGGATCGATGGATTGCGCAAAAGCCAACTGTACCGGACCGCGAACTTGTCCGCTATTCACTTCGGTGGTCATTACCGCACCGAAGCTACGAATATCGAAAAAGTTTTTACACATCCAAGCGGTAATATCGCGCGCTTTGGCTTCGTCTTTCGGTAATTTTTTCGCTTCCGGTTCAATTTCAAGCGCCTCATAAGCACGTTTATTTTGCAAATTCAGCACGCTTTTTTCTTTTACATAAATTTCATAACCGGCTTGGTTTTCATTGGCTAACTCAACAAAATTACGGATTTTGCGCTTTAAGCATACATCGGTGACTAAGCCTTTACTTGATTCGGGATCAAGGCGCGGCATATTGCCGGCATCGGGGTCGCCGTTGGGATTACCGTTGGTAACATCAAAAAAATAGACAAATTCATAGCGGTTTTGGATAGACATAATTAGCTCCTTAATTTTCGGTAGATTCGGTGGTTTCTTTTTTGGTGAAATAGCGTTGTTTTTGTTGGTAATAGCCGATTGCAAAGCAACCTTGCTCATCAATACTTAAATGGCGCGGGAAAACATCCGGTAATGCGCCGATAACCTCCGCCAGATCTTTATCTAAATTCACCGCCATTCCCGCTTTATCTTTGCGTAAACGGGACAAATGGTGCTTCGCACCTGATAATAAGCGGGGAAAGACGGAATAAGGCACGGACGATGCGGAACCATAATAACGATCTGCAATGCCCGCATTCAGATCGCCCAGCGCTTGCGTTTGAATGCGTTCAAGTACCGCAAACAGCCGACCAAGCAAATAAGCCGGATTTGTACTTTCTGTATTTAAACTCATCGGAATCTCCTCTTGAATAAAACCTTTTCTGAAACGGCGCTGTAACACCGCTTTAATCATTGCAATACGTAACCCATTAATATCGCCGTCGGCACGAATGCGGGCAATTAGTTGAGAAAGCAGGCTCATCGGATAAAGTGAGCCCGTAATCACCGCTCTTGTCATTTCCCCCGCTAGCACCGGCGAGATATTTTCCGTTTTAGATAAAACCGCTGTTTGTAGTAACAAACGCCAAATAGACGGAAATGTTTTCCAAGGGCAAGGCTCAATAGCCAGATCTTGCCAATGCTGTGCCAGATGTTCCGCCAGTTGCCCAAAGGTGGTATCCAGCCAGAAACGAATTGAGATCCGCGCAGCATTGGGGGCTAAACCTAAAATATAGAAACGCGTATCCGGCGCAAGATCCGGGGACACTTCTTTGATTCCGCGTCCTTTGGCGATTTGTTCTAAAATATTGAATACTTTTTGAGATTCTTGCTCATCATCGGGCGGGGAAAATACACTTGCAAAAAATCCTTCCGCAGCTTCTGCATTGGCACTATTATCCGCCTCCGCCCAGAAAACCGTGCTGGTGTCACCGATACTTAAACAGTGATTGTTTTCACGGCGCAATAGGTAATTCAAGGTTGTGGTATAGGCAAAGGCGGACACTTCGGAAACCGGTGCATTTGAGCCTTGTTCTTTACCGAAGGAAGCAAAAGATTCTTTATTAAAAGAGATAATCGAACCGCCAGAACTTTGCCCGCCAAATACTCCTTTAATCGCAGGGTGCAAACGTGCTATCGGCGCATTGGCACCGCTGATTAAACAGATACCTTGCTCCGCATTATCATCTTTTAAAAGATCCGCCCATAAAGTTTGCGCCGCTTCGCGCTGATGAATATAGCCTGAACAGCCATCTAATTTGAAAACCAGATTGGCGTCTAACATTTCAGTGAGGCAAGGCGGTTGAGAAAAATGTTCCGGTTGCCATTTTTCTAAAAAATGACAAACGGCTTGCAAGCCAAGATCTTGAGAATCTTTAAATAATTCAAGGTGGGATTGTTTGAAAGCTTCAAAGGTTTTTTGTGAGATAACAAAGGGCTGTTCTTTGGCTGTGGCTTTATCTTTGTTGCTTTCCACACCTAAAACATAAGCGGTTTTATCCCATAAGAAATTTGCTTTTACTCCGGATGTCCGTTTTTCCGGACGGGGAACATTAAGTAGTTTTGGTTGAGGCTTTTTGCCGTCACTTAGGTTAGGCACAACATCGACTAACTGCCCGTCTTGGTTAATCACCAGCACCCAACCGATTTTTTCTTCACTAAAGCCATAAGACGGCACTTTAGGATTGCCGACACTATCCGTTTCTTTAGCTAATCGCTGATAATAACGTGCGAGAGAAGAGAGAATCATCTTTTCACCTCCTCGGCATAAAACGGCGGCACGTCAATCACGCCGTTTTTTAATTCGGCACGAAAAAAATGCGGCGTATTGCCATGCTCAAAATCAATATCGTGCAACATCCAGCCAAGATCCCGATTAAACTCACTTTCTGAAAGTTGTGATAGAGGCAACGGGTCGTTGTCGTCAATCAACGCAAAATGCGCCGGAAACTCACGTACCCCCATACAAGGCTGTTGAAAACATTGCCCTTTTAACGCACGGCGTTTAAACATTTCGATATGCTTAGTGGTGTTCTCGTCCACACCGGCTTTTGATGTCATTACCGCGTGAGCTTCAATCACATAAGCCACATCTTTTAACACCGTTGCCGCTCGCTGTTGGCGATCATCTTCGATAACTGTGTATAAATCCGCCACGCTTTTACGCTTCATCGCCCCGCTGACTTTCGACTCGGAAATCTTCGCTCCAAGTTCATTGCGCCGAACCGATTCAAAGCGTATCGGTTTTAATACATAGATCTTATCGATCACCCAATTAATCGCCGGCTTCCAGTGAATCGCACTAAGAATCCCGCGAGCAGCCGAGGGGGTTATTACATCATAAGACACCCGCTCCACTTTCATCTCGGGACGAGTAAAACAAGCATAGTCGCCCCAGATGTGTAACCTTATCCGATTAGCCATTTATCGCATTCTCCTCAACATCTATTTCCATAAAATAGTTATCCCACCAATCTAAAGGCATAAGCTCACTAAAATCTAATCCAAATTTATTAATAAAAATTTCATAAGCCATATGTACATACTTACATGAACGGAAAAGATAATCCAGGTCTGCTGGAGCTTCAAATAAATCAGGTATTAGATGATATTTATGTAGAGGACTTTCACAATATTTGCAGTTATATCTTGATACATGTGGCCACATATTATGAGCTCCTTGACTAAAAGGTTTGTATGCAAATGTATATAAAGATTCGCAATTCGCTTCTTGTGCCATTTTTCTATAATCTAATTGTGACCAACTACCTAAATTCACTTCTACTAAAAAATCCCTACGTTGAGAATCGATCCAATGTAACCTTGTTTCAATCATTCCTTCCATCAGTTCATTCTCAGGATTATTCGGAGAATCATCAATTCTTTTTTTATAGTGCTCAACTAATAATTTCTCCTCGCCTAATCCATATAGAATATATTTTTTAGAACGTTCTTCTAGGTCCAACATAATCCAAGCTAATGTAATATGTAAATCTGTCATAGACCTTAAAAATAATGGTGCAGAATGCCCATTAAGAATATTAGGAGAGCGAGTCATTTGAATAGCTAAAGTTACTTGTCTAGACAATAATCCACCGATTACAGAATAGGCTTCTAGTTTATCGTATTCGACTTTCACCGCGCTCCATAATTTACTAAAACTTGAAACTAAATAAGTTTCATATGATTGAATAAACCTGATAAGATCATTTTCGATTTTCATTTAAGAACACTCCTCCATATCAAAGCATTGTTTCCAAAAAGATTTAGACCAATCATTTTTTCCATTACTACTACTTATTATGTCATTTCCAACATTAAGGCTTGAACGGACAAAAGCAGCAACTATTTTAGCTTCATCTGATTCAGGATCAGAAAAAATAGAATTAAAATCAGGAATATTCATGCTAGCATTTAATACAATTTTTCCTGTAATAGCCATTGAATAAAATGCTGTTGTTTGTACTTTAGTTGAATGCTCTGAGTAACGATCAAATAAAGCAGAAACGTCTTCTTTTAAAAGATTTATTGCATTCGATCTATCCATTCCACATTTATAATCCTTAAAAAGAAAGGCAAGAGGATAATCATCAAAAAGCAAATAATGATGTTCTAATGATAGTCTAAGAAAATTAATAACATCTTCACTAAGATTCATTTTAATTTTTTCTTTTTCATCCTCACTTAAAATATTAAAATTATTTAAAAAAGCCCAAGATGCATTTTCACCCTCATCTTTCCCTAGAATACTCTTACATCTAACAATAAAATCAATAATATTACGAACAGATTCTATATTAGATTGGCGGAGAAAAATTGCAGACATCCAAATCAAGCAAGGTAATCTATCATTATGAAATGATATTTCTTCTAAATTTATATGTTGTAGTAACGGGGGTATAAGTTTTTGACCAACTTTTTTATGATCCTGTAATACTTTCCCTTTATGATTATTATTTTTTTTTCACTTTTACCTCCTCTCTATTAATAAGATCAGATTCAATTTAATATATAAAAATTAAAAAACTGAATTTTCTATTGTAATAAACCCTAAATCCCCCCAATCCAACCCCGCTACCTCATCATACAAATCCAATCCAATTAAACTATAAAACTGGTTCCCAAATTGTTGTTCGTTGATTGCTTCGATTCGTCCCGCTTTAAATAATGCTTCTAAGGATTTTTGAGGAATCTGTACGGTGTAAGGTTGTAATTTACGAAGTAGTCCGCCGACTTTTTCGGCATGGCGAAGTTCTTCAATCCGTTTTTCCGCCTCTTTATCAAACGGGATAATCAGCGGTAGCATATGGCTTTCAATCATACAGAACTCTTTTGCGATGGTTTGGAATGGAAAATCTAAGGTTTTTCCTGCTGCATGGCATTTTGCCAGAATCTGTTTGTTATCCAGATCTTTGCCCTTCTGTTCATATACTGCGGAAAAGTAGTGGCTAATCGCCTCTACAGAAAGCAGGTTGTCGCCATAACAACGAACTGTTGAACGCATGGCGGCAGATAATAAACCTAATTCCGTAGGTGCTTTCCACTGTTGTTCGGGTTGAAATACCCATACAAAGCTCTGTTCCGCTAATTTTTTCCCTTCACGGTTGCAACGGCCTGCCGCTTGCGCCACGGAATCTAATCCGGCTTCCGCTCGCATAACCAATGGAAAATCTACATCCACGCCCGCTTCAATTAGCGAAGTTGCAATAACCCGACAGGATCGACCCGCTTGTAGATGTTGTCTGATTTGCTCTAACATTTGTGAACGATGTTTGGCACACATTAGGGTGGTTAAATGAAAGGTTCCGTCCAGCTGTTTAGCCTGTTCGTATAAACTGCGAGCGTGACGGCGGTTATTGACGATAATCAGAATCTGCTGATTTTCAGTGAGTTTATCAATTAAATCCTTATCCGATTGCATACCAATATGTTGCACGCTGGTACGGCGTAAATCGGCAAAAAGTGCGGTCGGATTTGGCGCGATTTCTCGCACATTTTCAAACCCGCGGTAAAAACCGTGCTGCGTTTGAATAGCGGGTTGAGTTGCGGTGCACATTACGATTGAGCTGTGATAATTACGAGCCAGTTCTTTGATCGATTGCATAATCGGCAACAGCAAATTAAGCGGTAACATTTGCGCTTCATCGAGAATGATTACGCTGTTGGCGATATTATGCAATTTACGGCAACGGGAAGATTTATCCGCAAACAGTGATTCAAAAAACTGCACGGCGGTCGTGACCACAATCGGCATATCCCAATTTTCTGAAGCTAATTTCAGCTTGTCTTTGGTGTCTTTATCCAATAATTTTTCATCATCAAAAGTGCTGTGATGTTCCAATACCGCAGCTTCCCCAAACTCTCCGAAAGCCTTACGAAACTCTTGTGCGTTTTGCTCAATAATACTGGTAAAAGGAATCACATAAATAATTCGCAGCATTCCATACTTTTTAGCGTGCTCCAACGCAAATGCCATTGAGGTAAAGGTTTTACCACCGCCCGTCGGTACGGTTAAGCTAAATAACCCCGGCTCTTGCTGCGCCTGCGCAATGGCATGATCCAAAATCTGGCTGCGTAAACGATTTAACTTGGCATTACGCTGTTCTTCTTCCGTTTGAGGCTGAAGCGCCTTTTTGCGTTCGCGAAAATCGCTAATAAACCGATTAAATTGCTGATGTAACTGATCTAAAGAAGGTGCGTTGCCACGATCAATATCTTGCTGTTTTAAATTCGCATAAAAAGCTTCGGTATCTAAGAAATCGGCATCGACTAAACAGGAATAAAGCATTCGGATAAAGAAAGCTAACGCGAAAGGTTGGTAATAGGGATCTGGTTTTAAAGCGGGAAAAGTTAGTTTTTCAGGTAAAGGTAATTCGCTTTGCCAGATAGGATCGAGTTCGGGTAAATTACCTTTGCCGAAAGGCACTGACAAACGCTGTTTTAAAGTGCTGCGATTATCTCCTTCGCCATCGCCGTTTACTAATCCAGTATGGTGGCTTGCAATGCAAAATGCTAAAATCTTACCAAGAGGAAATCCCCAACGTTCTATAGCAATTTTTGCCCCGGCTGTTGCGTGATCAACCGAAGGTCCGCCGTGTAAACGTTTATCAAATGCCGGCGTATATTTGCCTAAATCGTGTAATAAGCCGGTATTGTAGGCAAGTTGGTACGCATCAAATATTTCGGCAAATTGTGCGGCAAGCTTTGCGACATTTTCTGCATGGCTGCTAAAAGTTTGCCACTGTTCATGGGGGAGATCTTTTTCCGAATGGGCATAATACACTTTCTTTGTGTTTGTCATGATTTACTCCATATACAAAAAAGCGGCTAAAAACATTTAAGTTTTTAACCGCACTTTTAAATTTAATTAGATTTTGCAAGCACCGCCGGCACAGCCGTCATCGAGATCTTCCTGGGCGTCGTCGGCGCCGTCTCGGGTGTTTTGATAATAAAGGGTTTTTAAACCGTATTTATATGCCGTTAAAAGGTCTTTTAATAATATTTTCATCGGCACCTTATCATCTTCAAATCGCTTCGGATCGTAGTTGGTATTGGCGGAAATTGACTGGTCGACAAATTTCTGCATAATGCCCACCAAATGGAGATAACCGTCCATGTTTGGCATATCCCACAGGAGTTCGTATTTGTCGCTGAGGTTTTCATAATCCGGTACCACTTGTTTCAAAATGCCGTCTTTTGAAGCTTTAACGCTGATATGACCGCGCGGCGGTTCAATACCGTTGGTAGCATTAGAAATTTGCGATGAAGTTTCCGACGGCATTAATGCGGTTAATGTGGAGTTGCGTAAACCGAACTCTAAAATCTCGGTACGTAATTGTTCCCAGTCATAATGCAAGGGTTCGCTCGTTAAATTATCCACATCTTTTTTGTAGGTATCAATCGGTAAGATACCTTTTGCATAAGTGGTTTCATTGAAGTATTCGCAAGCGCCTAATTCTTTTGCAAGATTCATTGAGGCTTTTAGTAGGTAATATTGAATTGCCTCGAATGTACGGTGAGTCAGATTATTAGCGCTGCCGTCGGAATAACGAACGCCGTTTTTCGCTAAATAGTAAGCGTAGTTAATTACACCGATACCCAGCGCGCGACGACCTAATGAACTGCGTTTTGCCGCAGGAACAGGGTAGTCCTGATAATCCAGCAACGCATCTAAAGAACGTACCGCAAGATCCGCTAAGTTTTCTAATTCATCAAGATCGTCGATTTTACCCAAGTTGAAAGCAGAAAGTGTGCAAAGCGCAATTTCGCCGTCTTCGTCATTAATATTATTTAACGGTTTGGTCGGTAGGGCGATTTCTAAACATAAGTTAGATTGACGTACAGGTGCAACTGCCGGGTCAAACGGGCTGTGAGTGTTACAGTGATCCACGTTTTGTACGTAAATTCGGCCGGTTGACGCGCGTTCCTGCATTAATAACGAGAATAAATCCACCGCTTTAACGGTTCGTTTACGGATTGTCGGATCCTGTTCGTATTTTACGTATAATTCTTCGAATTTAGCTTGATCTGCAAAAAATGCTTCGTACAATCCCGGTACGTCCGAAGGACTGAATAAAGTAATATCGCCGCCTTTAATTAAGCGTTGATACATAGTTCGGTTGATTTGTACGCCATAGTCCATGTGACGGGCACGGTTTTCTTCAACGCCGCGGTTATTTTTTAATACTACCAGGCTTTCCACTTCTAAATGCCACATGGGGAAGTAGACTGTTGCCGCTCCGCCGCGTACACCGCCTTGCGAGCAGGATTTTACTGCAGTTTGGAAATGTTTATAAAACGGAATACAACCGGTGTGGAAGGCTTCGCCGTCACGAATCGGGCTGCCTAAAGCGCGGATAGCGCCGGCATTGATGCCGATTCCCGCACGTTGCGATACGTATTTGATAATCGCCGATGAGGTCGCATTGATAGAGTCAAGACTGTCGTCACATTCAATAAGTACGCAGGAGCTGAATTGACGAGTAGGGGTGCGCACGCCGGACATAATCGGCGTAGGCAATGAAATTTTGAATGTAGAAATCGCGTCGTAAAAACGATGAATATAATCTAAACGCGTTTCCGCAGGATATTTTGAAAATAAACTTGCCGCAACCAGAATATAAAGGAATTGTGCGGACTCGTAGATCTCGCCGGTTACACGGTTTTGTACCAGATATTTTCCTTCCAATTGTTTTACCGCGGCATAAGAGAAGGTCATATCGCGGCTGTGATCCAAGAAATTATCCATTTCATCCCATTCTTCGCGGGAGAAATCGGAAAGCAGCGATTCGTCGTATTTACCTAAACGGACTAACTTTTTTACATGTTCGTATAAACGAGGCGGGTCAAAATGACCGTAGGCTTTTTTACGCAAATGGAAAATGGCAAGGCGAGCCGCCAAGTATTGATAGTCCGGTGCATCTTTGCTGATTAAATCCGCAGCGGCTTTAATGATTGTTTCATGAATGTCAGAAGTACGAATGCCTTCGTAAAACTGAATATGTGAACGCAATTCAACCTGAGAAACGGATACATTCTCTAAGCCTTCCGCCGCCCAAGTAATCACACGGTGGATTTTATCCAGGTCGAGAGGTTCGACTTGTCCGTCACGTTTCGTGACCATCAATGCTTTATTCATAAAAGTTTTAACCTTAGAAAAACACAATATATAGAAGTAATAGATAATTGCGCTACAAGATAGTGGGTTAGGCGGAAAATTTCAAGCGTTAAATTTTTTGTGCAAAATGTTGACAGAAAATAACTTACTTATATATAAGCAAAAATTTTTATCTCTATAATTTTGCTATCGTTAAAATTTATTTGAGATCAGATTTGTGAATGAAAAGATAAAAGTGCGGTCAGAAAATCCGGATTTTTTTGAAACGATAAAGAGGTTTTTTAATGCCTGGCGCTACCATAAAAAGAAAGGCGCCGAAGCCGGCGCCTACAAGTTAAAATTATTGAATCAGAAGATAGAAATTATTATTTCCGCGTTCAATATTTAACGCTATAACGGAATCTTTGTTTTCCATGGCTTTGCGTAACTGTGTTAAATCTTCAATGGCGATACGGTTAACGCCGATAATTAAATCGCCGGTTTTCAAACCTCGTTGAGCTGCCGGGGAATTTTCAGCTACTTTACTGAGTTTCACGCCTTTTTTGCCGTTTTCATTGAAGTTTGTCAATTCCGCACCTTCCAATGCCGGAATAACGGCTTCCGCATTAGCGGTAGATTGCGCCTGGTCGTCGGCTTGCAGAGTAACTTTTACATTTTCTTTTTTGTTATCACGCAGATAAGTTAATTCAATTTCTTTACCTGCGCCGGAAGTAGCGATTTTCGCGCGCATTTCGGCGAAACTCGACACTTTTTGTCCGTTCATGGCAATAATCACATCGCCCGCTTTAATGCCCGCTTTATCGGCGGCGGATCCCGGTAAGACTTCGCTGACAAAAGCGCCTTGTTGCGCATCAACGTGGAAGGCTTTCGCCAGATCCGCATTTAGTTCGCCGCCTTTAATTCCCAACATACCGCGACGCACTTCGCCGAACTCACCGATTTGCTGCGCTAAGTTATTTGCCATGTTAGAAGGAATTGCAAAGGCAATCCCGGCATTAGCGCCGCTAGGTGAAAGAATAGCGGTATTAATACCGATAAGTTCGCCGTTTAAATTAATTAACGGTCCGCCCGAGTTACCTTGGTTTACGGCGGCATCCGTTTGAATATAGTTTTCATAAGCGCCGCTGTCGGAACCGGTGGAGCGCCCTAAGGCAGAAATGATACCGGAGGTGACGGTTTGCCCTAAACCGAATGGGTTGCCGATCGCTACGGTGAAATCACCCACGCGTAGTTTATCGCTGTCGGCAAATTTAATTTCGGTTAAGTTTTTAGGGTTTTCCAATTGTACTAAGGCAATATCGGATTGACTGTCTTTGCCTAAGATTTTTCCTTTAAATTCACGGCCGTCCTGCAATAATACGGTGATTTTATCCGCGTTATCGATAACGTGGTTGTTTGTTAATACATAGCCTTTTTCCGCATTAATAATCACGCCGGAACCTAAACCGCGGAATTTTCTTGAGGATGATTTTGAAGAATTATCACCAAAGAAATCCTCACCGAAGAAAAATTTAAATTCTTCCGGAATATCAAATGAACGCTTAGCGATTTTTTGATTACCTTCCACAGCAATGGAAACCACCGCCGGCAACACTTTTTCAAGCATTGGCGCTAATGAATTGGTGATAAACGGGCTGTTTACGGCAGATTGTGCTACGTTTGATGCCGCTTTGTTTGCGGAGGTTTGCTCTGCGGATTCGGATTTATCGCCGCCAAAAAACGAACTGAAATCCGCGACACTTACGGTTGGCGCAGCAAGAACGCTTAATCCTAATGCGATTGCAGTCAATGTAAAACTTGTTTTTTTCATTTGTACTTTTCCTTAATTAATAACAAATAGGGTGAAAACACCAAATATGTACGGTATGACAGAAAATATGGGGAAATGTTCATTTAAATTCAAGTTATTAACTGAAAATAAAGATTTTTTAAGAGAAAAAAGAAAGGATTTAAAAAGCGTAAAGTGCGGTCGAAAATTGGGAAATTTTACGAAAAAGGCGCGAATCTTTTTGAGATTACGCGCCTCTTGTATTTAATTATTGTGCCATATTGGTCACAATTTTAAGAAAGCCTTTGGCGGATGAATAAACGTCCGTTTTACCTTGCGCTTTTAATATCATGTCTGACATTTCACGGAATGCGCCTTTGCCGCCGCGTAGGTCCAGCACATAATCGGCGCAATCTTTTACATAATCGGGCGCATCCGCTACAGCGAACGCAACACCGCATACGTTAAAAGCAGGTAAATCAACGCTATCGTCACCGATATAAGCCGTTTCTTCAGGGGTTACTCCTACTTCTTTCATTAGTTCATAACAGGCACTTTCTTTTTCCAATTTCCCTAAAAATGCCAGTTTTATTCCAAGATCTGCAATGCGTTTGCGCAAAATGGCAGAATCCCGCCCGGAAAGCACTGCAACCGGAATGCCGCTTTCCATCAACATTTTCACGCCTAATCCGTCACGGACATGAAAACTTTTTATTGCTTCACCGTTGGCGTCGTAATGCAGTTGACCGTCGGTCAGCACGCCGTCAACGTCGGTGATAACAAATTTAATATTTTCTAATTTTCTGTTCATATTTTTAACTTGAGAATTCAACTAAACCGACAACTTTATTGTCATTGTCTACCACAATCAAGGAATGAATTCTGTGTTCTTTCATATAGTCTTCAGCCTGACCGATATAGGTATCCTGATTAATGACTTTAGGATTTGAGGTCATTAATTCCCGCGCCACTTTATTTAAAGTATCGGCGCCGTTAGCGGCTAATGCGCGGCGGATGTCGCCGTCCGTAATAATCCCTTTCAGATCGTCATTTTCCATCACCAGCGCAACGCCCATTCTGCCTTCGTTCATAATGGTCAGGCAGTCTGTAAACGATGTATTTAATGCGGTAACCGGCAGGTTGGTTTGCATTTGATCCTTAACTCGGCAGAGTAGGCGACGACCAAGGCTGCCGCCGGGATGGAATTTTGCGAAATCCATAGGTTGAAAATGACGGGCGTTAATTAACGCCACCGCTAAAGCGTCGCCTAAAGCCAGGGTAACCAATGCGGAAGTTGTAGGCGCCAGGTTATTCGGGCAGGCTTCGCGTTCAACGCTGATATCCAGAACGTAATCGGCGTGTTTTGCCAAGGTTGAATGTTTGTTGCCGGTTAATGCAATAATAGTATTGCCGAAATTTTTTAAACTCGGGATAAGCTTATTTACATCATCGCTTTCGCCGCTGTAAGAGATCAACATCACAATATCTATAGGTTTTAACATACCAAGATCGCCGTGGAAGGCTTCGGTCGGATGAAGAAAAAAACTCGGCGTGCCCGTTGAGGCGAAAGTTGCGACCATTTTTCGACCGATTAAGCCGGATTTGCCGATTCCCCCGATAACTAAACGACCTCCGCAGTTAAGGATAAGATCGATGACGTTGTTGAAAGATTGATCAAGATTTCGACTGAGAAGCGTCAGGGCATCTTTTTCGGTGGCTAAAGTTTCCCGTGCGTTTTGTAAATAATCCATAATGTTCTATCCATTAGAGTTAAATCTGTGCGCATTGTAGCTCAACTTGTTATTTAACTCTATATTATTTACTGAAATTGGGATATACTTCACGCCGAGTTGGTCAGACAATCGCTGGTTTATTGAAGCCCTTAACCGTAGTAATACGACCTAGCGGGACAAGTAAACGAGAGGAAAGTCCGAGCTACATAGGGCAGAGTGCCAGATAACGTCTGGGAGGCGTGAGCCTACGACAAGTGCAGCAGAGAGCAAACCGCCGATGGCTCGCAAGAGATCAGGTAAGGGTGAAAGGGTGCGGTAAGAGCGCACCGCATGGCTGGTAACAGTACATGGCAGGGTAAACTCCACTCGTAGCAAGACCAAATAGGAACTCAATGGGTGTGCCCGCCCAGAGTTCGGGTAGGTTGCTTGAGCGTATGTGCGAATATACGCCTAGAGGAATGATTGTCCGCGACAGAACTCGGCTTATCGACCAACTCAATCTAATTCCGCCGCCATATTTGAGAATATGGCGGTTTTTTTATATACGGTAAGTTCTAAATGTGCGGTCAGAAATAATCAAGGCAGAGTTTTTATTAATATGAAATGAAACAAATAATTTTATTAAAGATTATCGGATCGATAATTTTTTGACCTGGTTTTTGAACGAATTGATTATTAACGGGAATTTTGTGTGCTGGATCACAAAATGAAAAACTACTATTTGCAGGCTAATTTATTATTGGCTATTCTTGAGCGCAATAAAAACAAGTGCTATTTCAATAGCCTGATATTTTGCTTTCCGAGTAGTGCCTTTTCAAAAGGCACTTTTTTTATGTCTGTATTTTATGATTTGTTTCAATGATAAAAAATTCCGCATAAAAATACCGCACTTTAACGGCAAGTTAAAAGTGCGGTCTGTTTTTTATTAAATTTTATCGGTTTATCAGCCGATTAGCATTGTGTCGCCTGAATTGCCGTTAATGCGATGGTATAGACGATATCGTCAACCAATGCACCGCGGGAAAGGTCGTTCACCGGTTTACGCATACCTTGTAACATCGGACCGATTGATACTAAATCGGCAGAACGTTGAACCGCTTTATAAGTCGTATTACCCGTATTTAAGTCAGGGAATACAAATACGGTCGCTTTACCGGCTACTTTAGAATTCGGCGCTTTAGAACGCGCAACATCTTCCATTACGGCGGCATCATATTGTAACGGACCGTCGATTAATAAATCAGGGCGTTTTTCCTGTGCGATACGAGTCGCTTCTTTCACTTTTTCAACATCTGCGCCGGAGCCTGATGTGCCGGTTGAGTAAGAGATCATAGCAACGCGAGGGTCAATACCGAAGGATTTCGCCGATTCCGCAGATTGAATAGCAATTTCCGCTAATTGTTCCGCAGTCGGATCCGGGTTAACCGCACAGTCACCATATACTAATACTTGATCCGGTAACAACATGAAGAAGATCGATGAAATAATCGAACTACCGGGAGCGGTTTTGATAATTTGCATCGGCGGACGAATCGTATTTGCAGTAGTATGGACCGCACCGGATACCAAACCGTCTACTTCGCCGGCTTCTAACATCATTGTACCTAATACAACGGTGTCTTCCAGTTGTTCGCGGGCTGCCATTTCAGTCATACCTTTTGCTTTACGCAGTTCTACTAAACGAGCGACATAGTTTTCACGAACTGAAGCGGGATCGATAACGGTAATTCCGTTACCTAATTTCACGCCTTGAGAATCGGCAACACGTTTTACGTCTTCAGGTTTCGCCAATAATACGCATTCCGCAATACCGCGTTCTGCACAAAGTACCGCCGCTTTAATCGTACGAGGTTCGTCACCTTCAGGCAAAACAATACGTTTTTTCGCCGCACGCGCTAACTCGGTTAATTGATAACGGAATGCCGGCGGAGATAAACGACGGGCACGCACGGAAGCGGAAGCCAGTGAATGAATGAAATCCGCATCAAATTGTCCGCTGGTATATTGTTTGATATTTTCGATACGTTCTTTATCGTCAACCGGTACTTCAAGATTAAAACTCTGTAAGCTTAAAGCCGTTTGCCAAGTGTTACCTTCAATACGGAATACCGGTAATTTGGTATTTTCGAATGTCGGGTTACATAATTTTTTGATTTCGCAATCTATTTTGTAACCGCCGGTTAATAAAATACCGCCAAGTTCAATACCTGTAGTAGCGGCTAACGCGGCTGCGGTTAAAATTTCAGGGCGGTCGGCGGAAACTACCAGCAAGCTGCCCGCTTTGAAGTGTTCAATCATATTAGGCAGCGTTCTTGCGCAGAAAGTGATACTGCGGATACGACGGTTCATATCGCCTTCGTTAAGAATAGAAGCGCCCAAATGTTTTACCAAATCAATCGCACGGGTAGCAATTAAATCTGCAGACCAAGGAATACAAGCCAATACTTTAATCGGGCTGTTTTCAAATAGTTTGTAAATTTCTTTGATATTATTGTGACTATGCTGGAATGAATCGAAAATTTCCGTTAAATCCGGACGGGTACGACCCGATTCATCAACCGGCGCATTAAATTTATTAATAACCACACCAAGTAAATTAGGATTGCTTTTACCGCCGAATGAGGCGGCGGCCGCTTCAACGCGCTCTTTTAATTGAGCGGGCGTTTCGGTTGCAGGCGCGGAAACTAAAATGATTTCGGCATCCAGTGCTTGCGCGATATCGTAGTTTACACTGTTAGCATAAGAGTTTTTGCGGGAAGGAATTAAACCTTCGACGATCACGATATCATTGTCTTTGCTGATTTGTTGATGCTGGGCAACAATTTTTTCTAATAAAACGTCTGTTTGGTTTTGACCGATTAAATTTTCAGCCTCACTTAGCATAACAGGTTCGGTAGTTTCGATTGTCGTGCTTGTGCGAACAATTGAGGTTGTTCTATCAAGCATATCTTCACCGGAACGAGGTTGTGAAATCGGCTTCATGAAACCGATTTTAGTCCCTTTTTGTTCTAATGCACGAATAAGCCCGAGACTTACACTTGTTAAACCTACGCCTGCGCTGATTGGAATAAGGATAATTGTACGTGACATAATAAACCTTAGAATGTTGTTAATGTAGAAAAAGAAACTGCCGAGAAGTCGGCAGTTTATCGATTAATTAATCTTTAATACAAAGACGAGCTGTGTCTTGTGCGATAACTAATTCTTCGTTTGTAGGAATTACCATTGCGATAGGGGTGTTATCTGCGGTGATAATACCTTCGTTACCAAAGCGAGCGGCTAAGTTTTTCTCTTGATCCAATTGGTAACCGAATAATTTTAAGTGATTTAATGTAATTTCGCGCACGTGAGCGGAGTTTTCACCGATACCGCCGGTAAATACGATAGCATCTAAACGTTCGCCGATAACCGCCATGTAAGAACCGATATATTTAGCTAAACGATAGCAGTAAACGTCCATTGCACGTTTTGCCGGAACACGTAATGATTCGTCTTCGTTGTCATAGTTGTCTTCGGCAAAACGGCAGTCGCTGGTTACTTCGGTTAAACCTAATAAACCGGATTTTTTTGTTAATGTAGTGTTGATTTCTTCAACGGACATACCAAGCGTATCGTGCATATAGAACATAATAGCCGGGTCAATATCGCCGCAACGCGTTCCCATCACTAAACCTTCCAACGGCGTTAAACCCATTGAAGTGTCGATACATTGACCGTGACGAACCGCAGAAACGGAACCGCCGTTTCCTAAGTGGCAAGTGATAACGTTTACTTTATCTTCGGCAACGCCTAAACGTTTTGCCGCTTCGCGGCTTACGAAATAATGGCTGGTACCGTGCGCACCGTAACGACGAACGCCGTGTTCTTTGTATAAAGAGTACGGAAGCGCGTATAGGTATGCTTCTTCAGGCATTGTTTGGTGGAATGCGGTGTCGAATACCACAACGTTTTTATCTTTTAAGTGCGGGAAGATTTTGAATGCTTCTTTAATACCGATTAAATGAGCCGGGTTGTGAAGCGGTGCGAATTGGATAGCGTCTTCAATGCCTTTAACGACTTCATCCGTAACGATTACCGAAGAGGTAAATTTTTCACCGCCGTGAACAATACGGTGACCGATCGCAACAATACCGTCTTTTAATGTCGGATCTAACGGGAAAATGTTGTTTACGATGAAGTTTAACGCTTCACTGTGAGCAGCGCCTTTACCTAATTCGGCGTTACCTTTTTCGCCATGGAGTTTCCATTTAATACGGGCATCATCTAAGTAAAATGCTTCTGCTAAACCAGATAATTTTTCTTCACCCGTTTTAGGATCTAAAATAGAGAATTTTAATGAAGAACTACCGCAGTTAAGGATAAGAACTAATTTTTGAGACATAAATAACCTATCTTTTGGATTAACGTTAAAGGACATCCGTTCACACAATGAACGAATAGACGTTTGGGAATGTTACCGATAATAAGGATACACGTTTAACGGAATAAAATAAATTATGAAGTTCTGAAAAAAGCGATTTAAGTCAAAAAAAATTGAATTTTTAGCAAAATGTTATAAAAATGTTCAATTTTTAGGACATATATCCAATAAGCCATTTGAGTTTCATGCGATAAGCGATCTTTAAAACAGGATAAAATGGCAGCAAATTTAAAATAAGTCAGTAGTAAAAATTTGAAGAAATATAAATTAAGGATTTAAAAATGGGATTTTTTAAAACTATATCGGCGGGGCAGAAATATTCGGAAACATGGCCTTTAGAAGCTAAGTTAGCCATGATTTTTCCGGAAAACCGAATAATCAAGGCAACGAAATTCGCACAGAAATTTATGCCGTTTATTGCGGTATTTTCGGTTGTTTGGCAGCAGTTTTACGCAAAGTCGGATTTAGTGGCATTAGCTATCGCCGTTCTTTGCGCTATCGTTGCCTTATGTATTCCGCTGCAAGGTTTATATTGGCTGGGCAAACGGGCGCAAACCGGATTGCCGGCGCAAAGTGCGGTCAAATTTTTTGAAATTTCTAAATTATTAGAAAAGAAAAATGTGACAACATCACAAATAGAGCGCCCAACCTATCAGCATTTAGCGGATTTGTTGGCAAAGGCGCAGAAACATTGTACAAAAGAATTCTGGGAGGAACTCTAAAAGCGATTCAGCTTAATATTGAACAATGATATATTATGCAACCGGCGCTCATTTTATGGCTAAATAGATTAATTTACCCTACGCAAACGTTTTCTTTTTTCCGCAAAGTTCGGTAGAATAGTGCGGTCAAAAAATCGGACGTTTTTGTTTTTTCAGAGAATTATTAATGATTGATTATATTATCATCGGAATTATCGTTTTTTCTATCGTCGTAAGTTTACTGCGCGGCTTTGTGCGTGAAGTGATGTCACTGGCAAGCTGGGTAGTGGCATTTGTTATTGCAAGTCAGTTTTATCCTTATCTCGCTAATTTTTTAACTCAGATTGAGTCCGAATATCTTCGGAACGGGACCGCTATCGGTATTTTATTTATTCTGACGTTAATTGTCGGCGCTATAGTAAATTATGTGATTGGTCAACTTGTAGACAAAACAGGATTAAGTGGAACCGACCGGGTATTAGGTGCCTGTTTCGGTTTCTTGCGGGGCGTATTGATCGTCTCTGCTTTGTTATTTTTCGTAGATACCTTTACTAATTTTGATCAAAACGATATGTGGAAAGAATCAAAACTAATACCGCACTTTGGTTTTGTAGTGGAGTGGTTTTTCGAACAATTACAGGCAAACTCAAGTTTTTTAAACTCAACCCTAAACAAATAAGAGGATAGCACTAATGTGTGGTATTGTTGGAATTGTAAGTCAAAGCCCGGTCAATCAATCAATTTATGATGCCTTGACCGTATTGCAGCATCGCGGACAGGATGCTGCCGGGATTGTGACTATTGATGATGAAAACCGCTTTCGCTTGCGTAAAGCCAACGGTTTGGTAAGCGATGTGTTCCAACAGGTTCACATGACGCGTTTACAGGGCAACGCGGGGATTGGACACGTTCGTTATCCGACAGCCGGTAGCTCAAGCGTATCGGAAGCGCAACCTTTCTATGTCAATTCGCCTTACGGCTTATCATTAGTGCATAACGGCAACCTTACAAATTCCGACGAATTAAAATCCAAACTTTTCAAATTAGCCCGTCGTCACGTCAATACTAATTCCGACTCCGAAGCATTGTTAAATATTCTGGCTTATTATCTTGATCATATGCAAACCGAGCATCTTTCACCGGAAGATATTTTTTATGCGATCAAAAAAACCCATAAAGATATTCGCGGCGCTTATGCCTGTATCGCTATGATTATCGGTCACGGTATGGTGGCGTTCAGAGATCCTCACGGCATTCGCCCGTTAATTTTGGGTAAACGCGAAGAGAGCGGAAAAACCGAATATATGTTTGCTTCGGAATCTGTTGCATTAGACACCGCCGGTTTTGACGTGGTACGTGATATTGAACCCGGCGAAGCGGTATATATCACTTTCGACGGCAAACTCTACGCGGAGCAATGTGCGGAAAATCCGGTGTTAACGCCTTGTATTTTCGAATACGTTTATTTTGCCCGTCCGGATTCGACTATTGACGGCGTATCGGTATATGCGGCGCGCGTACATATGGGTGAACGTTTGGGGCAAAAAATTGCCAACGAATGGGCTGATGCGGATATTGATGTGGTCATTCCGGTGCCTGAAACATCCAATGATATCGCATTAAGAATCGCAACCATATTGGGCAAACCTTACCGTCAGGGTTTCGTAAAAAACCGTTATGTGGGACGCACATTTATTATGCCGGGGCAAAAACAGCGTATTAGTGCGGTTCGCCGTAAATTAAATACGATTTCTTCCGAATTTAAGGATAAAAACGTGTTATTAGTGGATGATTCCATCGTGCGCGGTACAACTTCGGAACAAATCGTTGATATGGCGCGTGCCGCCGGCGCGAAGAAAATTTATTTTGCTTCGGCAGCGCCTGAAATTCGCTATCCGAATGTGTATGGCATTGATATGCCGACCAAGCACGAATTAATCGCTTATGGCCGCGAGCCTGAGGAAATTGCCAAATTAATCGGCGTGGATAAGCTCATTTTTCAGGATTTATCGGCATTAACGCAGTCCGTACAGCAAGAAAATCCAAATATCAAAGAATTTGATACTTCGGTATTTACCGGACATTATGTGACGGGCGATATTTCCACCGAATATCTGGATAATATTGCGCAACAGCGTAATGACGCGGCAAAAAGAAAACGCGCAAAAGATGCGACAAATCTGGAAATCCATAACGAAGGATAATGTAAAATAGCTAAGATTTCATAAGGCTCCGCTTGGAGCCTTAGTTTTATCCGCTAAAAAAGCCAGTCTAATTATAGCTGTCCTTTGGCGCGAAAGTCGTTAGATGGAAGGGATTTTTATTTCTCTGATTGACATATTAAGCCCATCGATCATCAATAAGCGTCCGCATAAATTTTTGCCGATTTTTAACCGCACTTTTATGGCTTCCAACGCTTGAATCGAACCTACAATACCGACAATAGGGGAGAGCACGCCGGCTTCTACGCAGCTTAACGCATTTTCGCCGAATAACCGGCTTAAATGGCCATAAGTCGGGGTGCCGGGTTCATAAGTGAAGACAGAAACCTGTCCCTCCATACGAATCGCCGCACCGGAAATTAACGGCACTTTTGCCTGTCGGCAGCATAAATCCAGTTGATTTCTGGCGGCAACATTATCCGTACAGTCTAAAACCAGATCAAAGTGCGGTATGATTTCGGCGAGTTTTTCTTCCGAAAGCAAGCCGTTAATTGTGTTGATTTCAATATGCGGATTAATTGCCTGTAGCGCAATTTTTGCCGATTCTACTTTAGGCATGTCGAGGCGTTCATCGTTGTGGAGCACCTGACGCTGCAAATTAGAAAGTGACACTGTATCAAAATCTAATAAAGTCAAGTGCCCGATGCCTGCCGCAGCCAAATACTGGCTTGCCGCGCAACCTAAACCGCCTAATCCGACAATGAGCATTTTGCTATCTTTGAGTGTTTCCTGTCCGTCAAAATCCACGGATTTTAAAACGATTTGACGGTTATATCTCAGCTCTTCGGCATGGGTTAATTCGCTCATGGGTTAACCTAATAAATGATTAAAGGGTTCAATGGTAACGGTTTCGCCGGCGGTCACATTACCGCGTTCGCGTTCAAGCACAATAAAGCAATTGCTTTTTACAAAGGAGCCGAAAACATGGGAACCTTGTAATCCTACAGGTTCAACTTCAAGCTGGCCTTGTGCGTTGAGTCGATACAAGCCGCGTTGAAAGTCGAGACGTCCGGGTGATTTTTTTAGATTAGTCGCAGCAATAGCGGGGAATTGTTGCGGACGTTTATAATTCGCAGCGCCGCTTAATTTAGCAATAACAGGTTGAACTAACTGATAGAAAGTCACTAAAGCGGAAACCGGATTGCCGGGCAAACCGCAGAACCATGCGTTAGGCAATTTGCCGAATGCAAAAGGTTTGCCCGGTTTGATAGCCAGTTTCCAGAAATTGATTTCGCCCAGTTTTTCTAATACGGTTTTGGTGAAATCCGCTTCACCGACGGAAACACCGCCGCTTGTAATAATAAGATCCGCCTGTTCTTGTGCATGCATAAAGGCTTTTTCAAATTCCGCCTCGTTGTCAGGCAAAATACCAAAATCCAGCACTTCGCAATGCAGTTTTTCAAGCATCAGTTTTACTGCAAAGCGGTTGGTATCATAAATTTGTCCTTCATTAAGCGGTTGTCCGACAGGTACTAATTCATCACCGGTTGAAAGTACTGCGATTTTTAATTTCGGAAAAACCTTTATTTCCGGAATGCCAAGAGAGGCGATAAGCGGCAGAGAGACAGTATTTAATTCGGCGCCTACTGATAAAACCACATCTCCCTGTTTTACATCTTCACCGATACGGCGGATATTTTGCCCCGGTTTCGGCAACTTTTCGAAAGTGACGGAACCGTCTTCATTTACGCTGACTTCTTCCTGCATTACAACGGCATCAGCGCCTTGCGGAATCATTGCACCGGTCATGATTCTAACTGCGCTCAACGGTTTCCATTCGTCGGTAAACGGAATGCCTGCAAAAGATTTCCCTGCAACGGAAAGTGTCGGGGATTGTTCTAAATCCGCCAAGCGAACCGCATAACCGTCCATTGCCGAATTATCAAAAGAAGGAACATTTATGGGAGACATAACATCTTGAGCGCAAATTCGATTCTGCGCTTGGGAAATCGGCAGCGTTTCCAAATTATCTAATGAGGGGGAAGGCAAGGTCGCCAGCATTTTTTCCAACGCCTGTTCGAGAGAAAGCAAAGAATTCATATTTTTAATCCTTTTCCAACAAAAATTGCCGTTAAGTATATAGAAATATAGGATGAATTGCCAAAAACTTGTGATAACTCAATATTTGTATTTTTAAAATACTTTAGAATTCATGACTTAGTTAGAGAGGGATTTTTATGAGTGTTTTTTTTGTTACGGGAACAGATACCAGCGTAGGGAAAACCATTGTAAGCAGAGCCATTATTCAGGCAATGCAGAATGCCGGTATTCAAATTGTCGGTTACAAGCCCTTAGCTTGCGGGCAGGATGATCCCGTTTATACGGACGTACAGGAAAGCGGGCAAACCGATTATGACAACATGGATAACAGAGACGTATTGGTCTTGCAAGATTCTACTAATGAAGAAGTGAGTTACCAAGATATTAATAGTTATACCTTTGCTCATACGATGCCAATGTTGTCCCAGGAAGGAAAGCATATCGATATTAATAAAATTAATACGGATCTTAAACGCTTGTCTTCCCGCTACCAATCGGTTTTAGTTGAAGGTTCTTTTGGCTGGTTAACGCCGATTAATCAGGATTATACTTTCGCTTCATGGGCTGCGGAACATAAAATGCCTGTAGTATTGGTGGTCGGCATTAAGGAAGGCTGTATGAATCATGCCTTATTGACTGTGCAATCTATCGAACAAATGGGTTTGCCGCTATTGGGTTGGGTTGCAAACCGGATCAATCCGATGCTCGGGCATTATGCGGAAATTATTGAAGATTTGAGCAAGCGTATTAAAGCGCCGTTGTTGGGGAAAATTCCTTATATGCACAAGCCGGAGACTCAAGAGCTTGGGCATTACATTACGGATATTGACCGTTTATCCTATATGAAAACGGAAATATTAAAATAAACCGAAAATCCTCAATTAGTTTGAGGATTTTTTTTGGATTTGAGAAATTGTAGCGCCGACGATTACAACCGATTTTATCAGTTGGAAAGCAAAACGGGATTTATTCAAAATTCCGCAAAAATCAACCGCACTTTTATCGCTGTAACGGATAGATTTTATTAAAAATTCCGTTAAGATAAGTATTCACAAAGGCGGGAATTTACAAGCTTGAATAGGCTTGTAAAAATATGTCGTCATTACATAAAATATTGCAAAAATCGCCGATAAACTTCATAAATTCAAGCAGGCAAACCAACATGCACAATAAAATCGACATTCTTAAAGCTTCTCTCGCTCAACGCATCCTGATCCTAGACGGAGCGATGGGTACCATGATTCAACAATACAAACTCAGCGAACAACAATTCCGCGGCGAACGTTTCAAACAAAGTTCCGTTGATTTGCGCGGCAATAACGACTTGCTCAGCCTTACGCAGCCTTTGCTGATTCAGGCCATTCACGAAAAATACCTGCAAGCCGGCGCGGATATTATCGAAACCAATACCTTCAGTTCCACCTCCATTGCTCAGGCGGATTATGA
The DNA here is from genome assembly GCF_000007745.1 of [Mannheimia] succiniciproducens MBEL55E. Classification (GTDB taxonomy): domain Bacteria; phylum Pseudomonadota; class Gammaproteobacteria; order Enterobacterales; family Pasteurellaceae; genus Basfia; species Basfia succiniciproducens. The sequence goes on from NC_006300.1 coordinate 987,336, forward strand.
TTTACAGGCCATTGCTTATGAGCTGAACTTTGCCGGGGCGAAGCTGGCGCGCATAGCGGCGGATAAATATTCCAGCGCGGACAAGCCCCGTTTTGTCGCCGGGGTGCTTGGCCCCACTAACCGTACCGCTTCCATTTCTCCTGATGTTAACGATCCCGGTTTTCGCAATATCACCTTTATGCAGCTGGCGGAGGCCTATGGGGAAGCTACCCGCGGTTTAATTGCGGGCGGCGCTGACATTATTATGCTGGAAACCATTTTCGATACGCTGAACGCGAAAGCCGCCGTTTTTGCTATCGAGCAAGTGTTTGAAGAACTCGGCGTGCGATTACCCGTCATGATTTCGGGCACCATTACCGACGCCTCGGGACGTACCCTTTCCGGGCAAACCACGGAAGCTTTTTACAACTCCCTGCGCCACGCTAAACCGCTCAGTTTTGGGTTGAACTGTGCGTTAGGTCCGAAAGAATTGCGTCAATATGTAGAGCAATTATCGAAAATCAGCGAATGCTATGTATCCGCTCATCCTAACGCGGGCCTGCCGAATGCCTTCGGCGGTTATGATTTGGGCGCGGAAGAAATGGCGGCGCAGTTAAAAGAATGGGCGGAAAGCGGTTTTCTGAATATTGTCGGCGGCTGTTGCGGTACCACACCGGAACATATCAAAGCCTTTGCCGAAGCAATGCAAGGCGTTAAACCCCGTCCGTTACCGCAAATTAAAACCGCTATGCGGCTATCAGGGCTTGAACCGCTCAGCATTGATGACGACAGTCTGTTTGTCAACGTGGGCGAACGCAATAACGTGACCGGTTCGGCAAAATTCAAACGTTTGATTAAAGAAGAGAAATTCGGCGAAGCCATTGAGATCGCCATCGATCAGGTGGAAAACGGCGCCCAGGTTATCGACGTGAATATGGATGAAGCTCTGCTTGATTCGCAAAAATGCATGACCCGCTTCCTCAACATTATGGCCACCGAACCCGATGCGGCAAAAGTGCCGGTGATGATTGATTCTTCCAAATGGGAAGTGATTGAAGCGGGCTTGCAGTCCATTCAGGGCAAAGGCATTGTCAACTCTATTTCGCTAAAAGAAGGGGAAGAAAAATTTATTCGGCAGGCGAAGCTTATTCGTCGCTACGGTGCTGCGGCTGTGGTGATGGCCTTTGATGAAAAGGGGCAGGCGGACACCGAAGCGCGCAAAGTGGAAATCTGTACCCGCGCTTATGATATTCTCGTTAATCAAGCGGGTTTCCCGCCGGAAGATATTATTTTCGACCCGAATATTTTCGCCATCGGCACCGGCATTGAAGAACACAATAACTACGGCGTGGACTTTATTAACGCTACCGGCCGCATTAAGCAAACCCTGCCCTATGCGAAAGTATCGGGCGGCGTGTCCAATGTGTCTTTTTCCTTCCGCGGCAACAACCCGATGCGCGAGGCGATTCACGCCGTATTCCTTTACCACGCCATCAAACAGGGCATGGATATGGGGATTGTGAACGCAGGTCAGCTTGCCATTTATGATGATCTCGATCCCGAATTACGCGAAGTCGTGGAAGACGCCGTGTTGAATCGCAGGCCCGATGCCACCGATCGTCTGTTGGAAATCGCGGAAAAATATCGCAATCAGGATTCAACCGGCGAAGACAACGGCGTGGCGGAATGGCGCAGCTGGAGCGTGGAAGAACGTTTGAAACACGCTCTCGTAAAAGGAATCACCCACTTTATTATCGAAGATACCGAAGAGGCCCGCCAAAAATTCAGCTTGCCGCTGGAAGTGATCGAAGGCCCGTTAATGGCGGGAATGGACGTGGTGGGCGACCTGTTCGGCGACGGCAAAATGTTCCTGCCGCAGGTGGTGAAATCCGCCCGGGTGATGAAACAATCCGTCGCTTATCTTGAACCTTTTATCAACGCTACCAAGCAGAAGGGTTCGTCCAACGGCAAAGTGGTGATCGCTACGGTAAAAGGCGATGTGCATGACATCGGCAAAAATATCGTCAGCGTGGTGCTGCAATGTAATAATTTTGAAGTGATTGATCTCGGCGTGATGGTACCGGCGGACAAAATTATCGAAACCGCCATTGCAGAAAAAGCGGATATTATCGGCCTAAGCGGTTTGATCACGCCGTCTCTCGACGAAATGGAATATTTCTTAGGGGAAATGAACCGTTTGAATCTGAACATTCCGGTATTGATTGGTGGCGCCACCACCTCGAAAGAACATACGGCGATTAAGCTCTATCCGAAATATAAATATGAGGTGATTTACACCACCAACGCCTCCCGTGCGGTAACGGTTTGCGCCGCCTTAATGAACCCGGAAAGCAAAGCGGAACTATGGGCGCGGACCCGAAAAGAATACGAGAAAATTCAACAAAGTTTTGCCGAGCGTAAGCCGTTACGCTCGTCCCTCAGCCTGGAACAAGCCCGCGCCAACGGTTTTAACCCCTTTGCCGGCGAATGGGCGAATTATCAAGTGCCGCAGCCGAAACAACCGGGCATCAGCGAGTTTAAGGACGTCCCTATTGCCATGTTGCGTAAGTTTATCGACTGGTCGCCGTTTTTCCGGGTATGGGGCTTAATGGGCGGCTATCCCGACGCGTTCGACTATCCGGAAGGCGGCGAAGAGGCGCGCAAAGTATGGCATGACGCTCAAATCATGCTGGATGAATTCGAGAACAACGGCAAGCTCACCCCAAGCGGCGTACTCGGTATTTTCCCGGCGGAACGGGCGGGAGACGATATCAAAATCTATCAAAATTCCGACCGCACTTTGCTGGCAGGCGTGGCCCGTCACCTGCGCCAACAAAGCGAGCGCGGTAAAAACAGCAAAATCCCTTACAACCTTTGCTTGAGCGACTTTATCGCAGAGGGTTCAAACGGACAACAAGACTGGTTAGGTATGTTCGCCGTTTGCGCCGGCACGCAAGAGCATGCCTTAGTCGATAGCTTTAAGGCAAAAGGCGATGACTATAACGCCATCCTGCTGCAAGCCGTCGGCGACCGCTTAGCCGAGGCCATGGCGGAATATCTGCATTTTGAGCTACGCACCAGACTCTGGGGCTATTCGGACGAAACCTTCGACAATCAAGCCTTAATCGACGAAAAATACATCGGCATCCGTCCCGCCCCCGGCTACCCAAGCTGCCCGGAACACACCGAAAAACAACTGATTTGGGACTTATTAGAAGTGGAACAACGCATCGGCATGAAACTCACCGAAAGCTACGCCATGTGGCCCGCCGCCTCCGTCTGCGGCTGGTACTTCAGCCACCCTGCGAGCAGCTATTTCACCCTTGGCCGCATTGACGAAGATCAAGCCGCGGATTATGCCAAACGGAAGGGGTGGGATGAGAGAGAAATGCGGAAGTGGTTGGGTGTTTCGATGAAATAAAATGTAGGGAGGGGCTTGTCCCACTACATATATCTTATGCAGAATGGTGGGATAAATCCCACCCTACGGAGAAATATGCCGAATTATCGAAGAGACTTTACAACTGGCGGATTATATTTTTTTACGGTTGTATTGAAAGATCGTTCACAGGATTATTTGATCAAATATATCAATGAATTTCGTCAAGCTTATAAAATTACACAAGAACGCTATCCCTTTGAAACCGTTGCAATTTGTGTTTTACCTGATCATTTCCATTTACTGATGCAACTTCCAGAAAATGACAGTAATTATTCGGTAAGAATTGGATTTTTAAAATCTCAATTCTCCAAATTA